>DASXFW010000019.1:0-4061 GCA_036489395.1 Acetobacteraceae bacterium
CACATTGCTCCAGGTGATTTCAGTCACAGTGTTTGAGAAGATCGGGATAAAATCAGCACTTTCTCATACCGCCGACGAATCCGAGACCGACATGAACCCTAACCAATTGAAACTATGGGGGAATTGACCGGACACTAGTGATCGCGGTTATGAAATCGTCGGCCCCCCGCCGCCGTCCTCCGGCCCGCTGCATATCATCCAGATGTTGAACATCCTGGAAGGCTACGACATCGGCGGCCTCGGCTTCGGCAGCGCGGACACGCTGCATCTGCTGGCCGAAGTTCTGAAAATCGCCTTCGCCGACCGCGCCGCTGCGACCGCGGATCCGGCATTCGTGCAGGTGCCCGTCGCGAAGCTGCTGTCGAAGGAATACGCCGCCGAGCGCCGTGCGCGCATTACGCTGGCTCGAACACAATCCTGGAGCGCGGGCGTCGCGCCCGGTGAAGGCGCGCACACCACGCACCTGACGATCGCCGACGGTATGGGCAACGTGGTTGCCAGCACGCAGACCATCAATTCCTTGTTTGGCGCCCGCTACATCGTGCCTGGCACGGGCATGATCCCGAACAACTACATGTTCGTGTTCGATCCTCGGCCCGGCCATGTCAGCTCCATCGCCCCGGGCAAGCGCATCACGTCGTCGATGTCGCCGGTGATCGTGCTGCGCGACGGTCAGCCGCGTTACGCATTGGGGCTGCCGGGTGGATTGCGAATCTTCCCCTCCGTGATGCAGGCGCTGTCCAATCTGATCGATCATGGCATGAGCGTGCAGGAGGCGGTGGAGGCACCGCGCATCTGGACGCAGGGCTATGGGCTGGAGGTTGAATCGTCGATCGGCGCCGATGTGCGGGCCGCATTGCGCGACCGTGGGCACGACGTGGCGACGGTCGGCAACGTCGCCGGCGGGATGAGCGCGATCCGGTTCGATGACGACGGCACGATGACCGGGGCTGCATGCTGGCGGGCGGACGGCACATCGATCGGGCTCGGTGGCGGCCTGGCACGATCGGGCGTGCGGTTCAGGCCGGAGGCGGCACGGAGCTGACGTTCCTGCCGTCGCAATGCACGCTGCTGTCATTGCGAGAAGCGAAGCGACGAAGCAATCCCGTTCGTGATGAGCCGCGACATCGCGAACGAGATTGCCTCGTCGCTACGCTCCGCGCGATGACAAAAGGCCCCCTAGAGGAAACAACGTCTCCCCTCCCCTTGAGGGAGGGGTTGGGGGAGGGGTGCATACATCCACTGACCGCGGATGTACGCACCCCTCCCCCTGGCCCCCTCCCTCAAGGGGAGGGGGGAATCTACGTCAAGCCGCCGACCGTTTCATCCATGTCGGGTCAGCCGCCACGCTGGTGGAGAACTCGCAACGACCGAACGAAGGGCGCTCACGGTACACTCTGCACTGCCCTCGTTGTCGGAATCTCGTTCGCGTTTTTGTAGAGATTCAACGTCATGTTTACGATGGACAGGATCTGCAGCGTCTCGTCGCGACGGCCTGCGTTGGCATCCACATGGAAGTACTGACCTCGATAGAGTACGCGGAACCGTGCATCGCTGCTAGCGGTGTCGCGGATGCAGAACGGCAGCGCGCGATCCCTGTCCGGGACGTTCAGCATCTGCCCCAGATAGGCAATCACCCGTGCATGGTTGGCCGGGTCAGGGCTGGCCATGACGGTACGGTTCCCGCCCGCCCCCACAGCTTCCTCGCAATGACAAATGGAGCGGGCACTAACGCGCGCCGCCCCGGCGCAGCACCGCATCGCGGATCAACGGCATTCGGTCGTTGCCGAAATACATGTCGTCGTCACCCACGAACATGGTCGGCGAGCCGAACCCGCCGCGATCGATCAGCTCCTGCGTTGTCGCCCGCAACTTGTCCTTGATCTCCTGCTGCTCGATTGCCGCGAAAAACCCACCCGGATCGACGCCGGCCTTCTGGCAGATCTCCGTCAGCACAGATATCTGGGAGATGTCCTTGTCGTCGCCCCAGTACGCCTCGAACGTCGCCAGGGCGAATGGCACCAGCTTCCCCTGCGGTTCCAGCCAGATGCATCCCCGCATCGCCTTCACGCTGTTCACCGGGAACACAGTCGGCCGGTAGTGCATGCGCAGGCCAAGATAGCGCGCCCAGTCCATCTGGTCCTTCTTGCCGTAGGCCTGCTTCAACGGCACCGGCCTCTCGCGCGAATTGTGCACGCTGGGATTGACCGCGTTGAACACGCCGCCGACCAGGATCGGGCGCCAGGCGATCTCGATCCCCAGCTCCTGCTGCAGCAGCAGCAGGTTATGGAAGGCGAAATAGGTCCAGGGGCTGGAGCAATCGAAGAAGCATTCGACATCGGCCATGGCGTCCTCCCGTCGTTGCGTCGTCCAAGCGTAGCGGAGCCGGGATCGCCCCGCCATCGGCCGGTTGACGCCGAGCGGCACGCACTGGCATCAACGTCGCAACAGAACCATCCGGAACGACCCGTGAACGACGATATCCTGCTGGTGCACAGCTCCGATCTGCATGTTGACCACGACCATACCGAACCGGTGTACGACGGCGATGGCACCGCCGGCCTGCGCTGGGTCCTGGATACCGCGCGCGGTCTGGACGCGCATATCGTACTGCTCGTGGGCGACGTGTTCGACCACAACCGGCAACTTCCGACGACAATGGTCCGCGTGGTGAACCTGCTCGCCGACGCCGGCCGGCCGGTGGTGATCCTGCCTGGCAACCACGATCCGCTGACACCCGATTCGGTGTATCGTCGCTTCGGGCTCGTCGGTCTCTCCAATGTCCACGTCATTGGCATGACGCATGCGCAGGCCGTGGAATTTCCGGATCACGCGCTGGAAATCTGGGGCCACGCGCATCTCGACTATGACAACATGGTGCCGCTGCGAGCGCCTCGGCCGCGCAGCACACGTTGGCAGGTGGCATTGGCGCATGGGCATTACGAAGCGGATGGCGTGCCGCCGCTGCGGCCGTCCTGGCTGATCAGCGACGCGGAGATCGAGGCCACCGGCGCCGACTATCTCGCATTGGGCCACTGGAACCGTCCGGCGCAGGTCGGCAACGGCCGTGTGCCTGCGTACTATTCCGGCTCGCCCGATCTTGCCGGCACCGTGAATGTCATACGACTGAGCGAGTCCGACGGCGTGGTGGTAACGCGCGAGACGCTGCGACGAAACGTGCCGATGGGCGTTCAGGGCGGCTGACGGCCTTTCACCCGGATCGGCGGTATCGCGATCGGCGAGCCGGCGAACACGATGCGTGGCGGCGATGCCGCATCGCGCGCGCAATCCCAGAACAACCAGGCGTGGTGATGCTGGCCTTGGTTGGTGCGTTCACCCAGATCGAACCAGGTGATTCGCCGCGTCAGTGCCAGCACCGAATCCAACGGGCCGGATGAGATCAGGTCCGACGCGCGTTTGCCGGCGATCCACTGGAACCGTACCAACAGCGCAAGCTGTCCGTGCGCGCGCTGCGTCAGGTCGAGCGCATGGCGCACGAAATGCAGCAAGGCTTTCGACGCCTTGGTTCCGCTTGGCACCGGGCCGCCTTCCCCATACGGCGGGTTGGTGACCATAGCCTGGCAGCCGGCGGGAAATTCATTGCAGGCAAAGAAGTCGACGCCCGATTCGCCGAAGCCGTGATCGACAAGGTCGCTCGCGAACACGCCGGTCCCTTGCCCTTCGATCATGCGAGCGATGGCGCCATCGCCGCAGCACGGTTCCCAAACCGGCCCGCGCAGCCTGACGTGCTGCAACAGCGCCGCGGTGACCCAGGCGGGGGTCGGGTAGAAATCGTGGTTGTTGCGCGGATAGCCGGATATGTGGATCGGCCGGACTTCGTTCATGGCGGCTCGACATTGGTTGGACGTCGAGCGCGTGTAGCATGCGCTGCCGATTCGGAAACAAGCACGTTGCAGGCCGGCAGCAGTTCTCAATGCGGACGAATCGCATTTGCAAGAATTGGATTGGACGGACGGCACGTCGGTTGGCGCCGGTCAGGTAGTGCGGCGGCAGCCAGTGAACCGTCCCCGCGAGTCCGAATTGCCACACCCGTGTGGAAA
>DASXFW010000021.1:0-21617 GCA_036489395.1 Acetobacteraceae bacterium
GGCCGCGAAGCGGACCAAGGTTAGGGGGAGGGGTCGATGCTTACGTTTCGACCCCTCCCCCTAACCCCCTCCCTCAAGGGGAGGGGGGAACTGCGATCGCCGATACGCTTTACCGAATGACAGAAGAACAACGACCGTTTCGCTCGGCGCAATACCAACAGAACAACGACTTGCGCGCGCTACTTCGCGAACTTCTCCAGCTCGGCGAAATCGATCGCCGCAACGAAGGTGCGCAGGTCCGGTTCCGGCGTGTCCTTGTTGCCATCGATCTTCACGATGATCTTCTGGCCAACCAGCGTCATGAAGCCGTTGTCGCTTTGGGTGTAGGAGACGCGCCGCCCCGCGACCGTCTCGCTCTTGACGCCCGACGCACTGGCCAGCGGGCTGTCGATCAGCGCCGCCATGCCCTGCAGCATCGGGCTGTCGGTGGTGATCTGCACATCGACCTTTTCGGTGCCGTTGCGATAGGTGCGGCTGGCGCTGGTGCCGCCGCCGAGCATGGCCGCGCTGACCGCGCTGGTCTGCGACGGATCGGCCGTCCAGCCGGGCGGCGGCAACGGCAGGAACGTCTTCAGCACATCGGCGCGCTGCTGCCGCAGTTCGTTCGCGGCGCCATCCAGCGCCATCATCGCCGCCTCGGTGTTGTGGGCCTGATATGCGTTGAGCGCCTTGGTGATCAGGTCGGTCACGTCGTCGGCGTGCGCCCGCACGGCAAAGCCTGCGCTGGCCAACAGCAAGAGCCCACCAAGCCAACGCACGCGCATCGTGTTCCTCCCCAAACCGGTTCGCTCAGGCTACGAAGATGGAAACCGGCGCACAAGCATATCCTGGTTGGGCATATCCTGGTTGGGCATATCCCGGTTGCCGATCAGCCGAGCCCTTCGCGTCCCAGCTCCAGGAACTTCTCCCGCCGCCGTGCCTTCAGCGTGGCGCCGTCGAGCGCGAGCAGGGGCAGCAGCAGGTCGAAAACGGCATCGCCGACGGAGGCAATGGCGGCGGCCGGGTCGCGCTGCGCGCCGCCGAGCGGTTCCGCCACCACGCGGTCCACCAGGTGCAAGCGCTGGAGGTCCTCGGCGGTGAGCCGCAGCGCCTCGGCCGCGGTCGCCGCCTGCGCCGCATCGCGCCACAGTATCGACGCGCAGCCCTCCGGCGAGATCACCGAATAGATCGCATGTTCCAGCATCACCACCCGATCGCCGGCGGCGAGCGCGATGGCGCCGCCGGAGCCGCCCTCGCCGATGATCGCGGCGACCAGCGGCACCGGCGCCGTCAGGCAGGCCTCGATGGAGCGGGCGATGGCTTCCGCCTGGCCGCGCGCCTCGGCGTCGATGCCGGGGAAGGCGCCGGAGGTATCGACGAAGCTCAGCACCGGCAGGCCGAAGCGGCCGGCCAGTTCGATCAGGCGGCGTGCCTTGCGGTAGCCCTCCGGCCGCGCCATGCCGAAATTATGGGCAACCCTTGTGTCGGTATCGGAGCCTTTTTCGGTGCCGATCACCACCACCGAGCGGCCACGGAAGCGGCCCAGGCCACCCACCACCGCCGCGTCGTCGGCGAAGGCGCGGTCGCCGGCGAGCGGCGTGTAGTCGGCGATCAGCGCCGCGATGTAGTCGCCGGCGTGCGGCCGGTCCGGGTGGCGGGCAACCTGGGTCTTCTGCCAGGGGGTCAGCTTGGCGTAGGTGGCGCGGAGCTGACGCTCCACGGTGTTGGTCAGCCGGCCGACCTCATCGGCGATATTGATCCCGCCGGGCTCGGTCAGGTGTCGAAGCTCCTCGATCTTGCCCTCAAGCTCGGCGATCGGCTTCTCGAAGTCGAGAAAATGGCGCATGCGCGGGGGCTTAGCACAGCCGGCCGGCAAGAGAACCTCTCCCGCCCGGTGGGCGAACGGCCGGACAAAAGGGAATCCCCCCTCCCCTTGAGGGCTTGGGCCGCGAAGCGGACCAAGGTCAGGGGGAGGGGTGCGCTTCGCACGAGCTGTGTGCGCGAGCGACCCCTCCCCCATCCCCTCCCACAAGGGGAGGGGGGGCCGACTTTCCTCTCTGTTCTACTTCGCCTCCACTGGCACTTCCGGCGCGGGGATCGGCTGCTCCGCCATCTGCCGGAACGCCTCGCGCGCACGACGCAGGCCGACGGATTGCTGGCTCTCGGGCTCAAGCACGAACAACACGACCGAGCGGCCAGTCACCTCATATTCCTCGCTGCTGGCGAATTGCGCGCCACCGCCCTGCCCCGGCACATTGGTATCGACCAGCCGGCGCCAGGTCGTGCCGCCCGCCACCTCCGGGATGCAGAAATTCACCACGTCGTGGTGCGCGTTCAGCACCAGCAGCGCCGTCGCATCCATCGCGGGACGCTTGATGCCGCTCGCCTGCGCACGCCCGTCGATCAGCATGCCGAAGCACCGGGCGTTGCCGTCCGCCCAGTGCTCGGCATCCATGTCGGTCGCCGCCGGCGTCAGCCACTGCACGTCCTTCACATCGAGTTCCGCATTGTATTCGCCGGTGAGGAAGCGCGAGCGCCGCAGAATGGGAAACGACTTGCGCATCGCGATCAGCTTGCGGACGAATTCGGCGAGCTCGACGCCATCCTCGCCGATGTCCCAGTTCACCCAGCTTATCTCGTCGTCCTGGCAATAGGCGTTGTTGTTGCCGTGCTGCGAGCGGCCGAACTCATCGCCGGCCAGCAGCATCGGCGTGCCCTGCGACAGCAGCAGCGTCGCCAGCATGTTGCGCTTCTGCCGGTCGCGCAGCGCGACGATGTCGGGATCGCCGGTCGGCCCTTCCACGCCGTGGTTCCACGACAGATTGTCGGAATTGCCGTCGCGATTGTCCTCGCCGTTCGCCTCGTTGTGCTTGTCGTTGTACGAAACGAGGTCCTGCAACGTGAAGCCGTCATGCGCGGTGACGAAGTTGACGCTGGCCCACGGCTTGCGCCCGCGCTGGTTGAAGCAATCGGCCGATGCGGCAAGCCGCGTAGCCATCTCGGCCAGCTTGCCCTCGTCGCCCTTCCAGAAAGCGCGCGCGGTGTCGCGGAACTTGTCGTTCCACTCCGCCCAGCCCGGCGGAAAGCCGCCCACCTGGTAGCCGCCGGGACCGATGTCCCACGGCTCGGCGATCAGCTTCACCTGCGACAGCACCGGGTCCTGCAGGCACGCATCGAGAAATCCGTGCCCCTGGTCGAACCCATGGAACTCGCGCGCCAGGATCGTGCCCAGGTCGAAGCGGAATCCATCGACGTGCATCTCGTTGACCCAGTAGCGCAGGCTGTCGGTCACCATCTGCAGCACGCGCGGATGGCTCATGTTCAGCGTATTCCCCGTCCCCGTGTCGTTGATGTAATAGCGTTGCTCGTCCGGAATAAGCCGGTAGTACGACGCGTTGTCGATGCCGCGGAACGACAACGTCGGACCGTGTTCGTTGCCTTCCGCGGTGTGGTTGTAAACCACGTCGAGGATCACCTCGATGCCGGCATCGTGCAGCCGCGCCACCATTTCCTTGAATTCGGAAAATACGAACGGCGGGATCGACGAATACCGCGCATCCGGCGCAAAATATCCGATCGAATTATAGCCCCAGTAATTGCGCAGGCCCTTTTGCAGCAGATACTCGTCGTCGATGAACGCGTGTACCGGCAGCAGCTCCACCGCGGTGACGCCGAGCGAGCTGATGTAATCCACCACCTCCTTGCGCCCCAGCCCGGCGAACGTGCCGCGCAAATTCTCCGGCACCAGCGGGTGCAGCTTCGTGTAGCCGCGGACGTGGGTTTCATAGACGATCGTGCGATCCCACGGCACACGCGGCAAATGCTCGCGGCCCCAGGTGAATGCCGGGTCGATCACCCGGCTCTTCGGCACGAATCGCGCGCTGTCGCGTTCGTCGAAGCTCAGGTCGTCGTCATCCGCACCGATCGTGTAGCCGAAGCACGCCGGGTCCCAGCGCAGCGTGCCGACATGCGCCTTGGCATACGGATCGAGCACCAGCTTGTGCGGATTGAATCGGTGCCCGCCACGCGGATCGTACGGCCCGTGCACCCGATACCCGTAGATCGTGCCCGGCCGCGCATCCGGCAGGTAGCCGTGCCAGACCTCGTTGGTGTACTCGGGCAGCTCGATGCGCTCGAGTTCGGTGCGTCCGGCATCGTCGAACAAGCAGAGCTCGACCTTGGTGGCGTTGGCGGAGAACAAGGCGAAGTTGACGCCGAGCCCGTCCCAGGTTGCGCCGAGGGAGTCGGGCGAGCCCTCGGCGATGCGCGATTTCGGGAGGGCCAGCGACATGCGCCGGTCTCCCTAGGACCGCAGCCGTCCGACCAGGTAACCCACGCCGAGCGCGACCGCCGCGGCGACCAGCGGCTGGGCGCGCACCATGCCGGTGAACTGGTCGGCCGCATCGTGCGCCTGGCCGACTGCCTGCTGCACGCGGCCGGCGGCCTGGTTGTACAGGCCTTCCGCCTGGGTCTTCGAGTCGCCGATCGTCTCGCCGACCGCTTCCTGCACGCGGCCGCCCATCTGCCGCGCCTTGCCTTCGAACTTGTCGCTCATTTTCCGGAATCTCCTGTGGATGCCCGATTACGCGGGCGTACCGGAACGGCAGGGCCGTCCCGAGAGTTGCATAACGAGGCGATGAGCGGTGTCCGGGCGCCGGATTCGCGCTCGGGTTGCGCTTACGGAGCTGTTTCGCGATTGTAGCCATATGAACGATCAGGCTACCGACGTCAGGCCCACGGCTGCCGCAAGTCAAACCCCTGCCGGTGGTGCCACGCGCGCACAACGCCGCGGCCGCGCGGCGAAGTTCCTGCTGCTGCTGATCGCGCTGGCCGCGCTGATCGGCGGCGTCGGCTACTGGTATCTGACCAGGGACGAGGCGACCACCGACGACGCCTATACCGACGGCAACGCGGTGACGATCTCGCCCCAGGTCGCCGGCGAGGTGACCGCGCGCGACGTCACCGACAACCAGCACGTGAAGGCCGGCCAGATTCTGTTGCAGATCGACCCGCGCCCCTACCAGGCGGCGCGCGACCAGGCCGCCGGCAGCCTGCAGGTGGCGGAGGCGCAGCTCGAGGCGGCGCGGGTGAACCTGGAAACCGCGCGCATCATCTGGCCGGCCAGGTTGCAGGCCGCGCAGGCACAGCTTCTCGCGGCGCAGGCGATCCAGTTCAAGGCGAAGGCGGACGAGCAACGCCAGCGTAGCCTGCCGAAGCAGGCGACGACGCAGCAGGACATCGACAATTCCGAGTCGGCTCTGCGCAACGCCAACGCCGCGGTGGCACAGGCCGAAGCCAATCTGCGCGGCACCCAGGTGGTGGAGCAATCGATCGCGCAGGCCGAGGCGCAGGTGCATCAATTGGAAGGCCAGGTGGCCCTGGCCAAGGCGCAACTTGCCCAGGCCGAGCTGAACCTGGCCTGGACCCAGGTGCGCGCGCCGCAGGACGGTTTCGTGACCAGGCGCAACGTGGACAAGGGCAACTACGTGCAGGTGGGCCAGTCGCTGATGGCGCTGGTCACGTCCGACGTGTGGGTGACGGCGAACTTCAAGGAGGACCAGCTCGATCGCATGCGCCCCGGCGACCGTGTGGACATCAGCGTGGACGCGTATCCCGGCCTGCATCTGGTCGGCCATGTGGACAGCATCCAGCTTGGGTCCGGTTCGCGGTTCTCGGCCTTCCCGGCAGAAAACGCGACTGGCAACTTCGTGAAGATCGTGCAGCGCGTGCCGGTGAAAATTATCATCGACCAGGGCATGGACCCCGACCGGCCGCTGCCGCTGGGCCTCTCTGTGGACCCGGTGGTGCGCCTGAAGTGAGCGCCACGGCGCATGCCGCCTTTCATCCACGTGCCAATCCGTGGCTGATCGCCGCGGTGGTGACGATGGCGCCGTTCATGGAGGTGCTGGACACCACCATCGTCAATGTCAGCCTGCCGCACATCGCCGGCAGCCTGTCCGCCAGCTACGACGACGCGACCTGGGCGCTGACCTCGTACCTGGTCGCCAACGGCATCGTCGTGCCGATCTCCGGCTGGTTTGGTCGGCTGCTCGGGCGCAAGCCGTATTTCCTGCTGTGCGTTGCGATGTTCACGCTGTGCTCGTTCCTGTGCGGCATCGCCACCAGCCTGGATCAGCTTGTGGTGTTCCGCCTGATGCAGGGCTTCTTCGGCGGCGGATTGCAGCCGAACCAGCAATCCATCGTGCTCGACACGTTCGAGCCGTCGCAGCGCGGGCGGGCGTTTTCCGTCGTCGCGTTCGGCATCATCTTCGCGCCGGTGCTGGGGCCGACGCTCGGCGGCTGGCTGACCGATACCTGGTCCTGGCGCTGGGTGTTCCTGATCAACGTGCCGGTCGGCATCATCGCGTTCATCGCGGTGGCGCAGCTTGTCGAGGACCCGCCCTGGGTGAAGGGCGATCGCGCGCGGCTGATCGATATCGACTACATCGGCCTGTCGTTGATCGCGCTGGGTTTCGGCGCGCTGCAGCTCATGCTGGATCGCGGCGAGGACAATGACTGGTTCGCGTCGCCCGCCATCCGCATCGCCGCGCTGGTGAGCGTGGCGTCGCTGATCGGCGCGGTGTGCTGGCTGCTGCTGACGGACAAGCCGGTGGTCAATCTGCGCGTGTTCGCCGACCGGAATTTCGCGGTCGGCTCGGTGATGGTGTCCGGCATCGGGATCAGCCTGTATTCCAGCATGGTGATCATTCCGCTGCTGGCACAAGGATGGCTGGGCTATACCGCGCTGCTGACCGGGCTCGCGTCGTCGCCCGGCGCCGCGCTGATGATCGTGCTGATCCCGCTGGTCGCGCGCCTGGTGCTGCCGAATGTGCAAACGCGATGGGTCATCGCGTTCGGGTTCCTGCTGATTGGATTTTCCGGGCTGTATGCCAGCCACCTGACGCCCAACATCGATTTCACCACCCTCGCCTGGATCCGCGCCTACCAGACCATCGGCCTCGCTTTTCTGTTCGTACCGAACAGTACGATGGCGTATTCGACGCTGCCGCGCAGGCTGAATGCCGACGCAACGGCGCTGTATGCGATGTTCCGCAACATCGCCGGATCGATGGGCATCTCCGTCGCAACGGCGATGGCGGCCAACCGGCTGCAGACGCATCGCGCGTATCTGGCGACGCATCTGTCGCCACTGGACCAGCCGTATGACAATCTGCTGGCGCAGTATCACCATTCGTTGCAGGCGCTGGGCTATGCCGGCGGCGCCGCGGGCAATGCTGCGATGGGGCTGCTCAACCAGACGCTGAACCAGCAGGCGGCGATCCTGGCGTATAGCGACGTGTTCATGGTTTCCGCCGTGACGGCATTTGCCGTTATTCCTCTGGCGTTTCTGTTCCGGCCTGGTATCGTTGGCGCGCGGCGCGGGGGGTAGCCCTCTGTCATTGCGAGTTGGTCACCGGCCGACGCAGACCCGCCGTGGATGAAACGGCGTGAGCGGCCTGACGTAGGTTCCCCCCTCCCCTTGAGGGAGGGGTTGGGGGAGGGGTGCGTACATCCGCGGTCGCTGGATGCACGCACCCCTCCCCCAACCCCTCCCTCAAGGGGAGGGGGGAGCCTTGTTTCTTGTTAGACCGTTTGTCCGAAACAATCCCGGTCGTGACGAATCCCGACAGCTCATCACGAACGGGATTGCTTCGGCCAAGTGGCCTCGCAATGACAGAATGCGGCCGTTTCATCCGGGGCGGGTCGGCCGAAGGCCGGTGGCAACTCGCACTGACCGTGACTACCCCGCCAATCGCGCGGAGCAGCGTGTTTTGCCCCCTTCGCGCGCCACCACAACCACACCGGCCGGCGCATCCGGGTTGGTCACGAAGCGGCCGAGCGCGCTGCAGAAGTAACCGTTGCACACGTCGGAGCGCAGGGTGCGGTCCAGCGTGCAGCCCTCGGCGCCATGGAACACGCAGGAATCGCGATAGGCCGCCGCTGGGATGCGCGCCACGTACAGCCCGATGATCGCGCCGGCCTCCAGCTCCGGCCGCATCTGGCGCACCCGCGCCATCGTGCGTTCGTCGAGATACGCATGTTCGCCGCCGCCCTTGCAGCACGAGCCACGGCACAAGCCGCACGCCGTGTGCGCCACCGCGCCGGCCAGGCCCTGCGGCTCATCGCGCACCGGAGACGCATTGCGCTCCGGATGCTTCATCACCCGCATCGCCCGCAGCGATTCGACCAGGTGCATGCGCAGGTCGCGCACGCGCGCGCGCGTCACCGGCGCCAGCGCCTTGTCGTTCAGCGGCACCGAAACGATGCGCGTACCGTCCGCCTCGGTGTCCGACAGGTTCTGTTCGATCGCGACGGCTCTCAACACGTCGTCTCCGCATTCACCAGGCACGCATCGTGCAGCACATCGTCCTGGACTGCCATAACCAGCACGTCACGCGTCTCCTCCGCCGGCGCGTCGCGCAGATAGGCCTTCAACGCGGTGCAATAATGCTTGTTGCAAATTTCGGAGCGCAACGACCGGTTCAGCGTGCAGCCGTACGCCCCGTGAAAGATGCAGGAACCGCGCACCGCCTCGCTTGGCACGCGTGCCATATAGCGCCGCAGGATGTGGCGCGGCGACGGCCGGTCGTCCGACGTGGCGACACGCGCCATGGTCGCCTCCGTGAGGTAGGCGCGTTCGGCGCCGTGACTGCAGCAGCGTCCCTGGCAGGCGGCGCAGGCACCGCGAACCACCGCGGACGGAGGCGGTGCCGATACCTCGGTGCCGGGCGCGCTGGCCTCCGCCGCGGTCGAGCGCAACAACGAGGCAACGTGGCGCCGCAGCCGCTGCCGGCGTTCGTGGGTCATCGCGACCAGTGGTTCGCGCTGCGCCGGCACGACCAGCGAGAACACATCGTCCGCGTCGGCGTCGCGCCCCACGCGGCGCAATGCGTCAGGCCGCAGAACGCCAGCGTGAAGTCGCGCCTGAGCGTCCTCTTTGGCGCGCGCAATCAGTGTTTGCATCAGTACTGCTCGGCTGGCAGCGTCTGTATCCATCGCTTTCGCTCCGCCGATCCTTGTTCTGGCGAATCACGCAAAGTGGCGGCGCAGCACATAACGCATCGTGCCGGCTCCCTCCATACGCGCCGCCTTGCTCTCGCTCAGTCTTCCCTCGACTTTCGTGTTCTGCCGCGGCACGCTGGCCGTCGGGCGAACGCCGACAATGAAGTAGCACACAGTGTCCATTCCTATCATCCTGGACTGCGACCCCGGCACCGACGACGCGCTCGCATTGCTGCTGGCACTGGCGTCGCCGGAGCTCGACGTGCTGGCCGTGACCGCCGCCGGCGGCAATGTCGGGCTGGAGCTGACGCTGGCCAACGCGCTGGCGCTGACCGCGCTGGCTGGTTCCTCGGTTCCGGTCTTTTCCGGCGCCGATCGTCCGCTGCTCGGCGCCTTCGTCAACGAGCCGCGCGTGCACGGTGCCGATGGCCTGGGCGGCATCGCATTGCCGCCGGGCGGAGCCCCCGCGCCGGGCATCGCGGCGGATGCGATCCGCAACACCCTGCGCGACTCGCCGCAGCCGGTCACGCTGGTCGGCATTGCACCGGTCACCAACCTGGCGCTGGCGCTGATGATGGAACCCGCGCTCGCATCGAACGTCGCGCAGATCGTGCTGATGAGCGGCGCCTGGGGCGAGGGCAATGCCACGCCGGCCGCCGAATTCAACGCGCTGAACGATCCGGAGGCGCTGGCGGTGCTGCTGGCCTGCGGCCGCCCGGTCGTGTTTGCCACGCTGGAACTGACCGCGCAGGCGCAGGCGACGCCGGAACGCATCGCGGCGATGCGCCGCGCGGGCACCGGGCGTTGTTTGCAAACCGCGTGCGACATCCAGGCCAGCGTGCCGTCCTCGCCGCGTCGCGGTCATGGCGCGGGGGCGCCGCTGCACGATCCGTGCGCTGTCGCCTATCTGCTTCGCCCGGAGTGGTTCTCGACGCGCCCGTGTTCTGTGCGCATGGACCTTGGCCCGGGGCCATCCCGCGGCCGCACGGTGATCGACCGCTGGGACCGCACCGGCGCGCCGCACAACGCCACGGTGCTGGAAACCATCGATGCCGACGACTTCTTTGCGCTGCTCGGCGAACGCCTGGCGCGGTTGCCGTAAGCCGTTCCGCGCCGCACCATCACGGCTGCGCAACATGGAGACCGCGATGAACCCCGCCGAATTGCCGTTCGACGCCGACGCCATGCTCGACGGCCTGTGCGCCTGGGTCGGATGCGAAAGCCCGACCTACGAGGCGTCGGCGGTCAACCGCATGATGGACATCGTGTCGCGCGACCTGGTGATCGCCGGCGCACGGATCGAGCGCGTTGCCGGCCGCATGGGCTTCGGCGACTGCGTGCGCGCAACCTTCCCGCATGCGACGCCAAACGTGCCTGGCATTCTGCTGATGGGGCATCTGGACACCGTGCATCCGATCGGCACGCTGCGCGACCTGCCGCTGCGCCGCGACGACAAGAAGGCGTGGGGTCCCGGTATCCTGGACATGAAAGGCGGCAACTACCTGTCGCTGGAAGCGATCCGCCAGCTCGCGCGCGTGCATGTGCCGACGAAGCTGCCGCTGACCGTCTTGTTCACCTCCGACGAGGAAGTCGGCAGCCCGTCCACCCGCGACCTGATCGAAGCAGAGGCGGCGCGCCACAAATACGTTCTGGTACCGGAACCGGCGCGTGCCGACGGCGGCGTAGTGACGGGCCGCTATGCCATCGCGCGTTTCAACCTGGAAGCGACCGGCCGCCCCAGCCACGCCGGCGCCCGCCCGGGCGAGGGCCGCTCCGCAATCCGCGAAATGGCCCGCAAACTAATCGAAATCGAGGACATGACCACCGAGGACTGCACGTTCAGCGTCGGCGTCATTCACGGCGGCCAGTGGGTCAATTGCGTCACCACCACCTGCACTGGCCAGGCCCTGTCGATGGCAAAACGGCAGGAAGACCTGGACCGCGGTGTCGCGCGCATGCTGGCGCTGCGTGCCACCGGGAACGACGTACAGTTCAAGGCGACGCGCGGCGTGACCCGGCCGGTATGGGAACCGAACGGCAAGTGCATGGCGCTGTACGACGTCGCACGCCGCATCGCGCGCGGCCTGGGTTACGATATCAACTCGCAAAGTTCCGGGGGCGGATCGGACGGCAATTTCACCGGAGCGATGGGCATCGCGACGCTGGATGGCCTCGGCGTCGCCGGCGCCGGCGCGCACACGCTGGACGAGCACATCCTGGTCGATAGCCTGGCGTACCGCGGCAAGCTGATGGCGGGGCTGCTCGCCACGCTGGAATGATCGTGCAGCCCGTACGCTGGACCTGGCGCGTCATTCGGAGCCGCCCGCGCCTGTTTGCCGGCCTGGCCTGCGGCCTGGTCGCGCGCCTGCTGCTGCCGGGAGATCTGAACCCGATCACGGCGGCGGTCGTCGCCTGGGATGCCGGCGTGCTCGCCTATTTAGGTCTTGCCGCCGCTCTGTTCTTTTCCGAGTCGGTGGACCGGATGCCGCGGAATGCCGAGGCACAGCAGGAGGGCGAGTGGACCATCTTCTGCCTGACGATCGCCGTGGTGGTGTTCAGCTTCGCAGCGATCGTCAGCGAGTTTGCCAACGCGGGCAATCTGCCCGCCGCACGGAAGGGTCTGCACATCGTACTGGTCGCGGTGACGCTGCTGCTGTCATGGCTGATGACCCACACGACGTTCGCGTTTCGCTATGCGCACGAGTACTACGCACGCGACCGTGGAGGTCCGAAAGTGGACGGCGGCCTGGAGTTTCCGGGAGAGCAGCGGCCGGATTATCTCGATTTCATGTATTTTTCGCTGGTGTTGGGAATGACGTTCCAGGTGTCCGACGTGCAGATCACCTCACGCAAACTGCGCCGCGTCGCCACTGTGCACGGTCTCCTCAGTTTTCTGTTCAATACGATCATACTGGCGCTGACGGTTAATATCGCGGCCGGTCTTGTATAATCGTTGCGTTTGGATCGACGGATGATGCGGGCCAATCGTCTCGGTGTCATGTTGCCTTGCGTGTCATTGCGAGGGGCGAAGCGACTGGGTCATTGCGAGTTCCCCCACCAGCCTGGCGGCTGACCCGCACTGGATGAAACGGCGTCGGCCGCTTGACGTAGGCTCCCCCCTCCCCTTGAGGGAGGGGTTGGGGGAGGGGTGCGTACATCCGTGGTCAGTGGATGTACGCACCCCTCCCCCGACCCCTCCCTCAAGGGGAGGGGGGATTTGTTTCTTGTCACGAACGAGATTGCTTCGGCCAGGCGGCCTGGCGAGAAACTGCCCGTGTCATGGCCGGCCTTCGCCGGCCATGACACAAAGGGCGTCGGTGCAGCGGTTGCATCCAGGGCGGGTCGGCCGCGGGCCGGTGGCCAACTCGCAATGCCAGTACGTCATCTGCCGGGCACGCCCTTGGTCGTGGAATATTCAAAATGCAGCGCCTCCCCGGGCCGCACGACACCGAAAATCGCATGCGCCGCCACCGCCGCCTCGGCGAATCCTTGCAGGATCAGCTTCAGCTTTCCCGGATATGTCACCACGTCACCGATCGCGAACACCCCCGGCAGGCTTGTCTCGCATCGCCCCGGATCGACCTTCACGTGATGCAGATCGCGCTCCACTCCCCACGCCGCGATCGGCCCCAAATCCATCGACAGCCCGAAGAACGGCAGCAGTACATCCGCCGGAACCAGCCGGGTCTCGCCCGAGAGCGTTGCCACTTCCACGTCGGACAGCACGCCATCCGCGCCGCGCAATCCCTGCAACTGATACGGCACCACCATCTCGATCTCGCCGCGCGCCGCCGCGGCATCCAACTGCGCCGCACTCTCCGGCGCGGCACGGAACTTCGCGCGCCGATGCACCACCGACACGCGCGCGATGTCCTTCAACGCCAGCGCCCAGTCCACCGCCGAATCGCCGCCGCCAGCGATGACCACGCGCTTGCCGCGCAGATCTTCGCGCCGCCGCACATAGTACTGCACCGCGCCGGTCAATTCATATGCCGTCAGGCCGTCGATCGGCGGACGGTTCGGACCGAACGCGCCCGCGCCCGCGGCGATCAGCACCGCCTTCACACGCAGCGTATCGCTCTGGTCCGTCGAGACTTCGAAATCGCCTGGCCCACCACGCAGCCCCTGCACCGTGCGCCCCAACAGTCGCGGCGCATGGAACGGCGCGATCTGGCGTTCGAGCTGCGCGATCAACTCGCCCGCCTCGATCGCTGGATGCGCCGGGATGTCGTAGATCGGCTTCTCCGGATACAGCGCGGCGCACTGCCCGCCGACTTCCCCCAGCGCATCGACCAGCACGCTGCTCAGTTGCAGCATGCCGAGTTCGAACACGGCAAACAGCCCGACTGGGCCGGCACCAATGATTGCCACATCGGCTTCGATGGTTTCTGCCATGCGCTTCCCGTACGCTGGCATCGCAGTACGATCAAGCGCCGGCGGTCGTGGGTCGGTTTTGAGCCATGCCTGCCGTGGCGGTGAAGCGGCCCGCGAATCGCCTGGGCCGGCCGGCGGCGGTCTGCTCGAAGCGATGCTCACGCCGCGCGTGGCATGCGGAATCCGGTAGGCGCGAATCCGGACGGCGGGGCCAGCCGTCTGCCGGCCCCGCGCATCACACATAACAGGATTGGTAGCCTGAGATGACAGGCGGTCCGGTTGGCGGACCAGTGCCAGCACCGACGCGCGTCCGCCGCCACGGAGCCGGCGGCATACGATGCCGGGCGCCGGCGGGCGACATTGTTCGTGGAACAGGACGGATTTTTGCAAAGGTTGCAATGGGACGCCGTGAGGGCATCGGCGCGGCAGGCGTGGCCGCCGCGTCCAGGTCGAGCAGGCCGGGCACAATGCCGAGTGCGGCAAGCTGCGACCATACGGACGGCCCGTTGTCGCACTGCTGTAGCCTGGCCAGCAATACCTGGAGCACGTGGGGCAGTTCCTCGGGGCACGCCGGTGCCGCGGCACGGCTGCGGCGCGTGGGAGCGGTTCCGTCGTCCGGATGGCTGCCCGTCGCCGCGGCTGGCGGTTGCGAGGAATCCTGCGGCAGGAGTGATTTGGCTGTGGGCCGCGACGCCAGCCGGTGGGCGCGGCGCTGCTGCATGGACTGGGAGTGCTGGAGCATGAACAAGATGAGGAGGGCGATGAGGTAGGCGGCCCATGCTGGCATCAGGTCGGGCGAATCCTGGTCGGCCCGATCGGGATCGGGGTCATAGGCTTCGGCCGGAGGTGTGTTCGGGTCGTCCATAACGGTTGGTATATACGACAGGCGGCGGGATATGTCAAGTGTATTAACATGATATTGTTAGAAATGCACACGTGCCGCAGTCGATGCGGCTGCGGGGAGGCGCGGCGGCGGTGAGCGCTGCGGATGTGCCGGGCCGCTGCAATGACCGCGCGAACAAGGTTATTCGTGATAACCAAGCGCAATCCGTATCGCCGGTCGCGTATGGAGCTGGGGCGGCGCAACGCTGCGGCTTGGGGGCGGTGGGTGGCGGTGCTAGCTAGCAAGCAAGCAAGCAAGCAAGCAAGCAAGCAGGAAAGCTTTTACGCAGATCAGACAAGGCGATGGACGCAAAACACGCAGATGGGACCGGGGTGTTCGCGGCAGTGCGGCCTGTTTTGCCGTACCCAGTACGAAACTGGCGCGGAGAGGTGCCCGCGTGATCCTGGCTTTGGTTCGATTTGGTTGCGGCCAAGGGCGCGCGGCGCAAAAGCTTTCTTGCTTCGCCGCCGACCACACCGCCCGTCGGGGCATGGCATGGTAGCTCCGGCGGAGCGTTATTGCGGCCCGGCGCATCCGCCCCCCGTTCGCACGCGAGGTGATACCTGGATCGGCGGCGCGGCTTGCTCCGCCCCGGGCATCGCCGCAGCATCGGGTCCCCCTTGCACGGACCGCCGCCATGGACTTCGCCCTCACAGAGACGCAGCGCGCCTTGCAACGCCAGGTGCGCCAGCTTGCCGAAACCGTCATCGCGCCGCGCGCCGCGCAGACCGACCGCACCGAAGCCTATCCGTGGGACAACGTCGCCGCGCTGCGCGACGCGGGGCTGATGGGCTATACGGTCCCACGCGAATACGGCGGCGCCGGCGGCAGCTTCCTCGACGCCGCGATCATCATCGAGGAGATGGCGCGCGTCTGCGGCGTCACCGGCCGCATTGCGGTGGAAGCCAACATGGGCGCGATCTCCGCCGTCATGCAGTACGGCACGGAGGCACAGAAGCGGCTGGCCGCCGAGCTCGTGCTGAATGGCGACAAACCGGCGATCTGCATCACCGAGCCGGACGCGGGTTCCGCCGCCACCGAAATGACCACGCGCGCCGAGCGCCGGCAGGGCGGCTACGTGCTGAACGGCAGGAAGCACTGGATCACCGGCGGCGGCATTTCCCGCCTGCACCTGATCTTCGCGCGCATCCACGACGAGAACGGGCGCGCGCAGGGCATCGGCGGGTTCCTCGCGGTGCGCGATCCGGCTGTTGGTACGCCGAAGGGTCTGGTCATCGGCAAGCGCGAACCGGCTATGGGGTTGCGCGGCATTCCGGAGACGGAAATCCTCTTCGACGACCTGGAAATCGCCGACGACATGGTGCTGCGCAATCCGTCGGGCGCGCCGCGCGGCTTTGCCGAGCTGATGAACGCCTACAACAGCCAGCGCGTCGGCGCGGCGACGGTGGCGCTCGGTCTGGCGCAGGGCGCGTTCGACGCCGCCACCGCATGGGTCAAGGAGCGCCGCCAGTTCGGCCGGCCGATCGCCGAGTTCCAAGGCCTGCAATGGATGCTGGCTGACATGGCAATCCAGTTGAACGCGGCGCGCCTTGGCATTCACCAGGCGGCGGCGTCGGCCGATCCGTTCCCCGATCCGCTGCTGGCGGCGCAGGCCAAAGTGTTCGCCTCGGAAATGGCGATCAGGGTCACCAACGACGCATTGCAGATGTTCGGCGCGCGCGGCTACTCGCGCGATTACCCGATGGAGCGCATGGCGCGTGACGCGCGGATGTTCACCATCGGCGGCGGCACGGTGCAGGTGCTGCGGAATTTCATCGCCGGCAAGGTGCTGGGGCAGAAGCTGCCGCAGACGCGGTAGTGCGAGCCCGCAATGGCTCTCGCTGCCCCCTAACAAGAAACGACCCGTGTCATGGCCGGCGAAGGCCGGCCACCCACGGCTTTCCTTATTTCCCACGCATCGCAGACGTGGGTGGCCGGGCCAAGCCCGGCCATGACACGTAGGCGCGTGGGTCAATGTCTCCGCAAACTGGTATTACAGCGTCATCACCGCGCGACGGACCGAAGACTTACAAGCGCCTGCATCCGGCAACGGTACGCCTGCTGGCCGTGCAGTGAATAGATCGCCAGCTTCTGTATGCCGGACAAACCTTGCAGGTCGAGGAACGCCGAAAATCCCGGCTCCTTCATCTTCGGCTGCTTGAAAAAGTCCTGCACATCCGGCCTCGGCATCACGGTCGCCCGATAGAAGCGCTGACTGCCCTCGGCATCGGTCAATGAAATCCACGTCTCGTCAGGCCCGATGCCATGCGTGGTCGATGGAGCGGTCCAGCCAAGCACGCTCACCGCGGCGCCACCCACGCTGACCGGCTGCGTGAGCGTTGAAAAGCCGCGATCGTCGATGACATCCAGCGAGCAATCCTCGATCTGATCGACCTTGCCCGATGCGAGCGATGGGGGCGGTGTGGTCGGCTGGATCAGCAGCTTTTCGCGCACGTCGCGCTGCGGCGGAATCTGCAACGGCATGAAGGAGACACCGACCGACCCGGTCCATAGACCCAGCGCCGGAGCGCGCAACATGAACTGGCGGACCTCGATGCCCGGGTCGAGGCGCCCGGCCATCATGGCGAAATCGGCCGTCGTACCGACATAGGGCGACAGCAGAAAGCCGGTCTGGCCAATCTCGGGGATGTATCTGTGATCGATCGTCCGGCCATCGGCCAGCCGCAGCTCGATGTGCACCTGCGGCAGCTTGAACGCGAGAAGCAGCAATCGCCCCAACACGGTCGGGTGCATATCGATCTTTGCCCACAGCAGACCGTTGCCCGGCGGCACATCGATCCACTCGTTCAGTCTGCTTTGCACCGTTGCAGGGCGACCGAACGCGACCGGCCTGGGCTGCGCCGCCCGCACCATCTGGAGGAAGCCCCCCTGCAGCGCCACGATCGAATACCGGCTGAGCAACAGCGGCCAGCTCACGGCGTCATCGAGCGCGGGCAAACGATAATCGACCACCTGCGTGACGTAGAGGGCATTCCGGGGCGCCCGGGGGCCGAGCAAATGCGCGGCGTTCTCCGCCTCCAGCGCCGGTGTGTAAGCCGAATAGCTTTGGATGATCGGCCGCGGGTCCCATTGCAGGCCGGCGGCGAAAAGTCGCGCCAGATCGACGCCGTAGAGATCGACGCTGCCGGCCACGTTGGGCAACGGCCCCTCCCGGCGGATCGTTGCGTTTTCGTGGTCAAATGCCGCGCGCAGGGCATGCGGCGACCTGATCCGCACGAGCAGTCCGCGGGTTGTTCCCGTTAGCGTGTTTTCGGCGCGCGCCAGGATGGTAGCGGCGTTGAAATCCGCAACCGGTTGCTCCACCGCGCCCCATGCCGCGCAGGCAATGACCGCGATGGCGAGCGCGGCGCGCGGCGGCAGCAGCGCCACCAGGAAGAGCCCAAGGAACAAGAAGGATTCGGCGGCAATGATGGTGTGATAATCATCCTGCCGAACGAAGCCTTCCTTGAATACAGTGAACAGTTGGAAGGTCAGTCCGAGGAGTACGAGCCGGCCGGCAAGGCCGCGCCGGCGGGTTGCGAATACATGGAACGTCACGACGATGGCCAGCATGGCGACGACGCACCAGAGCACCTGGGAGAATGGGCCGTGGTACGACATCGCGCCCGAATAGCCCGCGATGATCGGCTCCTCCGACCAGACGTAATCTGGCAGCGCCAGCAGCGGTTGCCCCGCGGCGCACCAGCCGATGACGAGCGATGCGATCGCCACAAGCGCAATGCCGGCAGCCAGAAACCGCCGCCCGCCGACCGCCGTCACCAGGGCTGCCAGACAGGCGTTGATAACGGCAAGAGCCAACATCGTGCCCTTGACGAGAGGCAGGATGCCGGTGGCGGCGCTCAACACCGCGATGCAAAGTACAGTGGCGGCGTCGCGTGGACGGCGGTGCCTGGTCTGGGCTGCCGAACCGACTCGGAAGGCGGCCAGGAGAAGCAGGAACGGAATACTCATGAGGAATGCGTCGCGGCCGGCCAGCAGCAGGACGACAAGCGGCAAAAAGCACAGCAGCCAGGCGCGTTTTGGCCAGCACAGGACGGCAAGCCCGGCGCACAGCGCGGCAGCGGCCAGCAAGCTGCCGGCCAGCATCAATCCGTCGGTCGCCGGATTGTAGAGGCGCGTATAGACCGAGCCGAATGGCCCGATGGTCCAAATGACGTTGCGGCCGAATACAAGGTGCCGGGCGACGGCCTCGTTGACGGCGTACGCCCATGACACATCGAGACCGGATGCGGGCATGGCCGGCATCCATGGCACGAGCAGAATGCAGGCGATTGCGGCGGAGAGTAGCGCGGGGATGGCGACCCACGATTGTTGGCTCATCGCCGTTCGTTGCGATGGCGCTGTTCTGGTCGCTGACATGGGGGGTAGCTACTACGAGTCGCGACCTACTGTCATGGTGAGCCGCCCTTGCGGGGGGGGGGCGTATTTCCGAAGTCTGGCGGCTGTGGGCACCCCTCCCCCTGACCCCCTCCCTCAAGGGGAGGGGGGATTCTTGGTGTCCGGGTCTTCTTGTTTTACTGCCCGCGCTGCTCGGCAGGCACTTACGTCAGCCCACCGCCTGGTTGTCGATCAGGCGCACGGTGCCCAGCCGCGCCGCCGCGATCAGGCGCGCGTCGGATTGCGCCGCGGGCAACGGGGCGAGCGTCGGGCCATCGACCAGCTCCACGTAATCCACCTCGAACCCGGCATGCGTCAGGTCGCGCCGCGCGGCCGCCAGTGGCTCGCGCGCCGGACCGCCGGCGGACAGCACGCCGCCGACGCTGTGCAGCACGGCGAACAATCGGGGAGCGACCGCGCGTTCCGGCTCGGTCAGGAAGCGGTTGCGCGACGACAGCGCCAGCCCGTCCGCCTCGCGGACCGTCGGCACGCCGACGATCTCCAGCGGCAGCAGCAGGTCGGCTGCCATCCGGCGCACCACCTGCAATTGCTGCCAGTCCTTCTCGCCGAAATACGCGCGGTCCGGCCGCACCTGTCCGAACAACCTGGAGCACACCGTGGCGACGCCGCGGAAATGTCCGGGACGCGCGGCGCCCTCCCACCGGGCGGCCGGGCCATCGACGTTGATCGTGGTGGCGTCGCCCGGCGGATACATGGTCGCGACGTCGGGCAGCCACGCCAGCGCGCAGCCCGTCGATTCCAGGATGGCGAGGTCCGCCGCCTCGTCGCGCGGATAGCGCGTGTAATCCTCGCCGGCGCCGAACTGCAGCGGATTGACGAAGATCGACGCGACCGTGGCCGCGCCGCTTTCCGCCGCGGCGCGCAGCAATGCGCGATGGCCGTCGTGCAGCGCGCCCATGGTCGGCACCAGTGCGAGCGCATCATGGCGGCCGCGCAACGCGGCGCAGGTGAAGCGGAGTTCGGCGAGCGTGCGGGCGATGTCCATGCTGGCAAACTTGGCGACGCGCGCGCCGCACGGCAACATGCCGGGCGAAGCACTGCGGCGTGACACAGCATGCGACTGGCAGAGCAATACCGGCGGTTTGCCGAACTTGAGGCGCGCGGACGGTCGCCGCTGTATGAAGTGCTCGCCCAGGGTGTGGCCGGCGACATGGTCTGCCTGGACTTCCTCGCCACCCTGCCGGAAGCCATGCAGCAGCCCAACCTGCTGTTCGCCGCGCTGCGCCACGTGTGCGGCACGCCGCGCGACTGGGCGGAGTTCCGCACGCAGCTTGCGGCGAATGCCGAAGCCATCCGGGCGACGATGCTGGCGCGGCGGACGCAGACCAACGAAGTCGGCCGATGCGCCACTCTGCTTCCGGCGCTGGCGCAACTGCCGCAACCGCTGGCGCTGATTGAAGTCGGCGCCTCGGCCGGGCTCTGCCTGCTGCCGGACCGCTACGGCTATGACTACGGCACGCACCGGTTGGCGGCGCCGACAGATGCCGCGCCGGTGCTGCGATGCCGCGCCGGTTCCGGCACGCCGCTGCCCGCGGCGCTGCCGCACGTGGTCTGGCGCGCCGGCCTGGACCTGGACCCGGTCGATCTGTCCGACGCCGCACAGCGTGCCTGGCTGGAGACGCTGGTGTGGCCGGAACAAACCGACCGCCTGCAACGGCTTCGGGCGGCGATGGCGGTCGCGCAGGAAGACCCGCCACGCGTCGTGCGCGGGGATTTGCGGACCGACCTGCCGGCGCTGGCGCACGAGGCACCCGCCGATGCCACTCTGGTGGTGTTCCATTCCGCGGTGCTCGCCTACCTGCCGGACGGTGCGGCGCGCGCGGCGTTCGCGCGCTGCGTGCGGGACCTCGGCGCCGTGTGGATCAGCAACGAGGCGCCTGGCGTATTCCCCGCGCTCCGTGAGCGCCTGACCGGTCGCGGTTCGCCGGGTGCGTTCCTGCTGGCGGTGGATGGCAATCCGGTTGCCTGGACCGACGCGCACGGTGCATGGATCGACTGGATCGAACCGCAGCGGGAAGCGCGCACGTCATGAAACTGAACGGACAGATCGCCCTGGTCACTGGCGGATCGCGCGGTATCGGCCGCGCCACGGCGCTGGCCTTCGCCGCCGAGGGGGCCGACATCGCCTTCTGCCACCTCGACGACGGCGCCAAGGCCGAGGAAACCGCCGCCGAGATCACGGCGCTGGGCCGCCGCGCGGTGCACAGTTCGCTGGATGTGGCGGACACCGCCGCCACCCGCGCCTTCGCCGCCGAAGCCGCCGCATCCCTCGGCCCCATCGACATTCTGTTCAACAACGCGGGCATGAACATCCGCAAGAAGTTCGAGGACTATACCGAGGAAGACTTCGACCGCATCGTCGCCGTGCACCTGAAGGGCATGTTCTTCATGGCGCAGGCGGTCTATCCGGCGATGGCCGCGCGCGGCCGTGGCTGTATTATCAACGTGGCGTCGCAGCGCGGATTGAAGGGCGCGGTCAATTCGTCGGTGTATTCCGCGGCCAAGGCCGCGATCATGGGCTTCACCCGCGCCCTCGCATGGGAAGCGACGCCGCGCGGCGTGCGGGTGAACGCCATCGCACCGGGACCGATCGACACGGACCTGACCGCGACGATGGACCCTGCCGACCGCGCGGCATTCATCGATGCGTTGCCGATCCATCGCTTCGGCCGCCCGGAGGAGATCGCCGCGACCGCGCTGCTTCTCGCCGGTCCGGAGGGCGGATTCTATGTCGGCGCGACACTGTCGCCGAACGGTGGGGATGTAATGTACTGACGCGCCGATCGGCTTCGCAAACGTCAGCGGGAGTCCGGAGTGTCAGAAATGCTGACACGCCGGGACGGCCGCGCAGCCAACGCTCAACCTGTCAACGCTCAACCTGTCAATGCTCACCCCGTCATGGCCGGGCTTGACCCGGCCATCTTCGCACGGTCGATCGTGCGTGGATGGCCGGGTCAAG
>DASXFW010000052.1:0-7035 GCA_036489395.1 Acetobacteraceae bacterium
GTGTGTGTTGCAGCCACGTAGAGAATCGCAGCCGCTGGGGTCACGCAACCCCCGGCCGATCGCCCAACCGGCCGCGCTGGCTAACCGATTGAAATGACTCGGCCTATCGTTCCGTGATCGTTTCGGGTCAGCCTCTGAGAAGAAGCGTCACGAAGTAAGTGCAAAGAGTTGCTTTTCCCACGGACGGCTGCACTGGTACAGTTTACCGAATTTGACTTGTACATCGCGGTAGTCAATCGTATTGCCGTGGCGACGCCGAAGCACAAGATCCACGCGGTCGACGTCAAGAAAGCGGCTGTAGGGATGCCAGCCATTCTGAAAGAATGCGAATTTCGCGAGCGTTTCCCCGAGTATCTCCTGGTGGCCCGCTCGTTGTTTCATCTCGGGTGTCGGAGTGGATTCGTTCATTGGCGTCCTCATTGTCCCATAAATTCCAGCAGCAGGAGCGGCGTCGTCCAAAATAAACTCTACCCCGCCGCCAGCGTCCGCATAGCCTCCATCTGCCCAAACACCCGCAGCAGCCACCGCACCGCCATCCCCCGCTCGCTCGTCAGCCCCGGATCCCGAGCCAGCAGCACCGCCGCATCCCGGTTCGCCATCGTCAGCAGCCCCTCATGCGCCACCGGATCGGCCAGCCGGAACCCCGGCGCCCCCGCCTGCCGCGTGCCCAGCACATCCCCCCCGCCGCGCAGCCGAAAATCCTCGTCGGCGATCAGGAACCCGTCCTCGGTATCCCGCAGCAGCACCAGCCGCCGCCGCGCCGTCTCGTTCACCCATTCCTCGTGCAGCAGCAGGCAGAACGACGCAGCCGCCCCGCGCCCCACCCGCCCGCGCAACTGGTGCAACTGCGCCAGCCCGAACCGTTCCGCATGCTCGATCACCATGACCGACGCCTGCGTCACATCGACGCCCACCTCCACCACGGTGGTCGCCACCAGCACCCGAGTCCGCCCCGCGGCGAACTCCGCCAGCGCCTTCTCGCGCACGTCGCTGGTCTGCCGCCCGTGCGCAAGCCCCACCGCCGCACCGAACCGCGCCGCCAGTGCCGCGAAGCGTTCCTCCGCCGCGGCCAGGTCCAGCGCCTCGCTCTCCGCCACCAGCGGGCACACCCAATACACCTGCGCGCCGCGTTCGATCTGCCGCGCGACGCCCTCCAGCACGTCCGGCATGGTGCCCAGCGAGTGCAGTGTCGTGCGAATTGGCAGCCGCCCGGCCGGCTTTTCCGTCAGCCGCGAAATGTCCATCTCGCCCCAATGCGTCAGCAGCAGCGTGCGAGGGATCGGCGTGGCAGTCATGACAAGCACGTCGGTTTGCTCGCCCTTGTCGCCCAGCAGCAGCCGCTGGTCCACGCCGAACCGGTGCTGCTCGTCGATCACCGCAACCGCGAGGTCGCGATAGGCCACGGTGTCCTGGAACAACGCGTGCGTGCCGACCACCATCCGCACTGTGCCGCTCGCCAGGTCGCGCAGCAGCTTCGAACGCGCGCGCCCTTTCACCGATCCGGTCAGCAGCGCCACTGGCTCCGGCGACAGATGCGACAAGGTGCGGTGGTGCTGCCGAGCCAGCAGTTCGGTGGGCGCCATCAGCGCGGCCTGTGCGCCGGATTCCACGGCGCGCAGCATCGCCATCAGCGCGACCAGCGTCTTGCCGGACCCGACATCGCCTTGCAGCAGCCGCAGCATGCGGCGCGGCGCCCCCAGGTCCGCGTCGATCTCCGCCAACGCCTTCACCTGCGAACCGGTTGGGGTGAAGCCGAAGCGTTGCAGCGCGCGCGCGCGCAGCGACCCGTCGCCCCCCAGCGCGCGGCCGGCCCGTGCGCGCACCCGCCCGCGCACCACCGCCAGCGCCACCTGGCCGGCGAGCAGCTCGTCATACGCCAGCCGCGCGCGCGGTGGGGCGCCGAGGTCCGGCTCGCCGCCCGGCGGAACCTCGGCGGGCGACTGCACCCCGCGCAGCGCATCCGCGAACCCGGGCCATTTCTCGCGCCGCAGCAGCGCCGGGTCGTGCCATTCCGGGAAGTCGGGGATGCGGGTCAGCGCCTGCGCCATCGCCTGTGTCACCTGGCGCGGCCACAGTCCGGCGGTCAGCGGCCAGACCGGCTCGATCGCCGGCAGCCGGTCGGCCTGCGCCACCGGCAGCACGTAGTCCGGGTGCGGCAAGGTAATGCGGCCGTTGAATGATTCGAGCTTGCCGGAGACCAGCAGCTTCGCGCCGGGCGGCATCTCGCGGGCGCGGGTGAAGCGGAAGAACACCAACTCGGCGACACCGGTCGAGTCCTTCACCACGATGCGCCACGGCTGGCGGGAGTTCGCGGGCTCGTCGAGGCGCACGACCTCCACTTCCAGCGTCGCCACCGCGCCGGGGCGGGCGGCGGCGATGGTCGGGCGAGGCCGCCGATCGACGTAGGACTCGGGCAGATGGAACAGCAGGTCGATGACGCGCTGGCCGCCGGCGACCTTGGCGATCAGCGCGGCCACGGTCGGGCCGACGCCCTTCAGCGTGGTCAGCGGCTCGAATAGCGGGGCGAGCTGTTCGTGTTGCATGGCGGGGTGGGGCGCGTTGTCCTTCACCCGGGCGGCATGGGTCAAACGGACCGGGTGCGAGACCCAAAGCCAGCCCCCACGCTGCGCCGCCCTGGCGACAAGCCACACGGGCGGCGACGTTCTCCGCCGTCCGTCGCGGCCGGGCCTGACACGGCCATCTGCCCCCGCTCCGCCGTGCGAGGATGGCTCGGTCGCGCCGGACATGATGGGGGAGCGGGTCAGTCCAAACGTCGTCTGCCGCGCCAAAGGCGCTGTCTTTGGCGGCCATTGCGCAATTTCCGAAAGCCACCGTTGGCCGTGCTGCTGCATCGGCAGGATTGCGCCCAACCACGACGCGACGCCCCGCTGAGCACGCGAGCGCCTTAAAAGCGCACGCTCCCCGGCCTCAGCCGGATAGCAGGGAGAGGATGGGCAGCGGACGCCGGGAACAGGCCGGCCGGAAGTCCCTGCTCGCTCGTCCGTTGTTCACCGCATGGTTCCCTGATGACGGTCCCGGTCCCAACGATGCCGACACCAAGGGACGGGCCAGATTGCTCTGGTTGACGCGCACCATGCATCACCGTCTTCAGACTGGCGGGACCGGCAGATAGCTCTCTTGGACAGGCCGGTCTAAGCTACGCAAGCAGCCCAACCGGATTGCGAGTTCATGCCCGACTATCAGCCGCCACGCGACATTCTTGAAGTGCTCCAGCACATCGAGTTCGAGGAAGCCCTCGAACCGACCGATCCCCGCCGTGTGGACACAAGTGAGGCGCGCGGTAGCCAGAAGACGCTTGGCCGGCTGGCACGCAAGCTGGGCCTCCTGATGGAACCGGAACGTTTTCTTCCGCTAACGCAGAAGCATATCCTCTTCTTCGGCCATGTCGGTACCGGCAAGACCACGGAATTGAAATTCTATGCGGCGGAGCTCGAGCGCACCAAATATTTCTTGCCAGTCGAGGTCGACGTCCCTGGCGTGCTGGACCGGAACAATCTTCAGTATGCCGACCTGTTGATGGCGATGGCGCATGCCCTTCTGCAAGCCTTGAAGCGGGAACGCATCGCACTGCCCAAGGACGGCATCGAAGAGCTCGAGACCTGGTTCGCAGAGAAGGTCGCCACGCGCGCAGAACTCAAAGAATTCACGTCCGAGATCAAGGCCGGCGGCGAGGTTTCCGTCGGCCTGCCACTGCTCGGCAAGCTGTTCACGAATTTCAGCTCGGCATTCAAGGCGAACGCGACCTACAAGGAGGAGTTGCGCCGGGTCATCCGCAACACATTCACGCAACTGGCCGTGGCATTCAATCGGCTCATCAGCAGTGCCGAAAATGCACTGGCAAAGAAAAACCGCAAATCGCCGGTGCGCGTGCTGTTCGTGATCGACGGCACCGATAAGCTGCGCGCAGAAGACCGGCGACGCCTGTTCGTC
Source organism: Acetobacteraceae bacterium (assembly GCA_036489395.1). Classification (GTDB taxonomy): domain Bacteria; phylum Pseudomonadota; class Alphaproteobacteria; order Acetobacterales; family Acetobacteraceae; genus JASHVB01. Next base: position 3,952 of record DASXFW010000052.1, read on the forward strand.
GAGGACACCGAGCTGCTTCTGGCCGTCGAGACCCTCGCCATCTACACAGCGCCGATCGCCCTGAAATACGAAGACGCCCTGGTCGGCCGGCTCGATGCCGACCTCGTGCTGCCGATGGTCAAGCTGCAGGATGCGTACGGCGTACGTTGCGAGCCAGGATGGCGAGCGATGCGCGAAATTCTCCTCAAGCGAGCCGATCGGTCCCTGTTCGACGGCGAGCAGGACATAGAGCGTTTGATCGAGAACAGTGGCGGCCATCCGCGCGAGATGCTGCGCCTGCTGCAACTTTGTTGCGAGTTCGCGGAAGCGCGGATCGACGCGCAGGTCGTGGGGCAGTCCGTCGCCCAGCTCGCAAGCGAGTATCGGCGTCTTCTCCAGCCGGACGACTACAAGCTGCTGGTCCAGATCGACCGCAATCCGCTGGATATCGGGAATGACGAAGCGATCCGGCGCCTGCTCTATTGCCTCGCTCTGCTGGAGTACAACGATGGCACCTGGCGGCGCAGCCATCCGGTGATACGGACCCTCGAAGGCTATCGGCGCGCGGACGCTGCCGTGGCGGCGGAAACGTGACCGAAGCGGGCCGAGCGGAGTTCGCCGACGCCGTGCAGGACGCGGGTGCCGCCTTGCCGCCTGACTGCCAGCAGGGCTTCGCGCGCCTCGCCAAGCTGGTCCGGGCGCGTCCGCACAAGTTCCAGTTGCTGATCCTGGATTGCCGTGACGAAACGCTGCGCGATCGGCTGAGCGAGGACCTGGACGAATTGCTGCAAGTGTCCGGCGGTCGCACGACACGACTGCGCTTGAGCGCCAAGGACCATCCGGATTTCGCCGCCGTCGAGCGGGCGCTGACGCGACTCGCCGAAACGAACGCTGCGATCCATGTGACAGGCGGTTCGGCCTGGTTCGATACCCCAAGGTGGGAAGCCTTCAACATCAGGCGCGACGCCATCGCGCATGAGGTCCGGACAAGCCTGCTCCTATGGCTCGACGAGGACAGCATCGCGGATCTGGCCAGGGTCGCAATCGATCTCTGGGCCTGGCGCACCTCCGTCATCACGTTCGCCACCGCGCCGCAACGGCTGACCATGCGCGAACCCGACATCAGGGCCATCGACGACCGCACGCGGGACGAACGCGCGGCACGGATCGAATTCCTGCACCGGACCCTGTTGGAGCCTGACATCCCCGAGGATATTCGGGTCGGGTTTGCTCTCGAGATGGGCGATCTCGCCGCCAGCCTCGGCCGGGTCGCCGAAGCGGAATCGGCATATCGGGAGGCGGTCGCGGCAGCGACGGACGAACACTCCCGCGCGGTGACGATGGGCCGGATCGCCGACATCCTGCAGGTCCGCGGCGCGCTCGACGAGGCCCTGCGCATCCGCCGCGAGGAGGAGCTGCCGGTCTATGAGCGCCTCGGCGACGTGCGCTCCCGCGCGCTGACGATGGGCCGGATCGCCGACATCCTGCAGGCCCGCGGCGCGCTCGACGAGGCCCTGCGCATCCACCGCGAGGAGCTGTTGCCCGTCTTTGAGCGCCTCGGCGACGTGCGCTCCCGCGCGGTGACGATGGGCAAGATCGCCGACATCCTGCAGGCCCGCGGCGCGCTTGACGAGGCCCTGCGCATCCGCCGCGAAGAGGAGCTGCCGGTCTATGAGCGCCTTGGCGACGTGCGCGAGCGCGCGGTGACGATGGGCAAGATCGCCGACATCCTGCAGGCGCGCGGCGCGCTCAACGAGGCCCTGCGCATCCGCCGCGAGGAGGAGCTGCCGGTCTATGAGCGCCTCGGCGACGTGCGCGCCCGCGCGGTGACGATGGGCAAGATCGCCGACATCCTGGAGGCCCGCGGCGCGCTCGACGAGGCCCTGCGCATCCGCCGCGAGGAGGAACTGCCGGTCTTTGAGCGCCTCGGCGACGTGCGCGAGCGCGCGGTGACTCTGCATAAGGTGGCGGAAGCTCTGATTGCAGCAGGGGGGCTGGACGATGCGCGGGCGCCCGAGATTCACGCCGCAGCTACGGAAGCACTCGCGATCGCGCGCCGACTGAAGTTCGCTGATGGCGTCGCCTATACTGGGACGCTGCTGGCGCAGATTCTCGTGAGGGCTGGCCGGATCGATGAGGCTCTCCCCATTCTCGACGAGGCAGAGGCAGGCTTTGCGACACTCGGTGATGCCGCGGGCCTTGAGCAGGTGAAACAGATCCGCGGAACGCTGAGCGAATCGGCCGGATAGCTCCATCCGATTCCAGTCACGGCGCTGACGCTGGGGAAGGTCCGCGTCGGGGCGGTAGCCGCCGATGGGTCCGCTGCGTGGAGCGTCCGCTCGCCGGCCGGTGTGCCCAGAACCCGCCATTCCGCTTCCGGCTAACTCCCGCCGTGAGGCGAATGTCCGGAGCCGCACCGCTACTGCCTTATAAGAGACGGTCGCCTTCTCACCCAAGGCGGCCGTAGCACTATCCACTGGGCCGAACCCGGTCCATCCATCCAGCCTCACCAACACCCCTGAAAAATATCCTCCTGAAAATATCCCTTGCGTTCGTTCCCGTTTTGTGCTTTACTCCCCCCATGTTCCTCAACCCAGCCAACCGGCCGCCGCCCCTACCTCCCAGCCCGTCCCTCGGCCGGAACGCCACCACGCCCGCCGCCAAAGCCGCACGCACCGCCGGCCTCCTCATCCTCCTCCGCAAGTTGTTCGACTATGGCAAGGGCGTCATCGCCGTCCTCGAACGCCAGCCCCCCTTCACCGTAGAACATGTCGGCAAGGTCGCCCTCCGCTTCGGCACGCCCAACGTCAGGCTGATCGCCAACCGCGTCATGCGCGGCCTGCAGATCGCGCTCGCCCTCAAGGACCGCCTCGCCGCGGCCGTCGCCACGCCGGCCACGCCAACCCCGCCGGCCACGCCAACCCCGCCGTCCGCACCGGCGCGCGCCGCCCGGCCAGCGCTGCATGCCCCCCGGCCCGTGCCGGCCTATCGCCGCCCCGCGGGGCCGGACCGCGACGACGCCATCGCCGCGGCCGAGGCCGCCGACGATGCCGCCCTCCTCGAACGCCTGCCCACCGCGAAGGAAATCGCCGCGCGCATGCTGCG
>DASXFW010000044.1:0-21912 GCA_036489395.1 Acetobacteraceae bacterium
TGGCGGGGATCCAAGGGGCAGCGCCCCTTGGTGGGGTCACAGGGGCAAAGCCCCTGACCTTCCTTCGTTACCGGATGGCGCGCGGGCGGCATCCGTGCTACCGGCGCGCCATTCGGCGACACACGCCCCCGAGACGGAGACACCTCATGTCCGAAACCACCCCCGCCCCGCAACCGGGTGGCACCACGCCGCAGCCGCCGCTGGTGGTGAACATCCAGTACGTGAAGGACCTGTCGTTCGAGGTCCCCGGCGCGCCGCAGATCTTCACCCAGCTTCGCACCCAGCCCCAGGTCAACATCAACCTGGACGTGCAGGCCCGGCGGGTGACGGAAGGCCAGAGCGTCTTCGAGGTCTCGCTGATGATCCGCGCCGAGGCGCACGAGGCGCAGCCGCAGGGCAGCAACGGCCAGGCGCAGCCAACGCCGCCAACCGTGTTCGTCGCCGAGCTGACCTATGCCGGCGTGTTCACGCTCAGCGGCCTGCCCGACAACGCCATCGAGCCGGTCCTTCTGGTCGAATGCCCCCGCATCCTGTTCCCGTTCGCGCGCAACATGCTGGCCGACGTCACGCGCGACGGCGGCTTCCCGCCGGTGCTGCTGCAGCCGATCGACTTCGTCGCGTTGTGGCAGGCGCGGCGTGCCCAGGCGCAGGCCGGGGCGCAGCCGACGGCCACCGCCTGACCGCACAAGCACCCTCTCCCGCTCCGTCGGGGAGGGTGTGAACGGTCCCATGGCGACCGGTTCCCAGACGCTGCTGGTCTATCGCGACCGCATCGGGGTGCCGTCGGAGATCGAATTCCTCCGCCGCCAATATGTCGGCTTCACGACGCTGACCCCGATTTGGGTGAGCCGTCACGTCATGCCGGACGCAGGCCAGCTTGGCGCACCGGTGCATCGCCTGGGCGGCAGCGGGGTGCTCGGGGGTCTGCGGCGCGCGGCGTTCGGCCAGTTCGGCATCGTGCCGCCGCTCGATCTGCCGCCGCACGCACGGGTCCTGCACGCGCAGTTCGCCCGTGGCGGAGCGCTGGCCCTGCCGCTGGTCCGCAGCCTCGGCCTGCACATGGTGGTGACGCTGCACGGCGGCGACATCGCGAAGGCGAAGAACTTCCGCCACACCATGCTGGCCCGGCGCTGGCCCGGCGTGATCGCGGCAACCGCGCGCTTCGTCTGTGTCTCCGGCGCGGTGGCGGAGACGGCGCGACGACGCGGCGTGCCGCAGGAGAAGCTCGTCGTGCTGCCGATCGGCGTGGAAATGCCGGAAGCGCCGCCTCCGCCGCCAGCGGGGCCGCCATACCACCTGTTCGTCGGCCGTTTCGTTGCCAAGAAGGGCATCGGCGTGTTGGCGGACGCGGTCCGCCGGCTGCGCGCGGCAGGCGACGCCACGCCGGTGGTGTGCATCGGTGACGGCCCGCTGCGTCCGGTCCTGGAGACGCTGGTCCGCGAGACAGACGGCGTGGAGCTGACTGGCTGGCTGCCGCCACACGTCGTGCAGGCCCGCATGGCCGCAGCGTGGGCCGTGCTGGTGCCGAGCGTCGTGGCGGAGGACGGCGACGCCGAGGGCCTGCCAAGCGTCATTCCGGAGGCCATGGCGCAGGCCTGCCCGGTGATCGGCTCCCACGAGGGCGGTATCGCCGAGGCGATCGCGGACGCCAGGACCGGCGTATTGGTACCGCCCGGCGACGCGACAGCACTGGCGGACGCCATGCATCGTCTGGCATACGACGCGCCATTGCGGCATGGCCTGGGCCAGGCGGCGTTCGCCTATGCCCGTGCCCACCTGAACGCCCGCGTTCAGTCGGCCGCGTTGGAGAAGCTGTTGCTGGAGGTTGGTTCGTAGATGTGCGGCATTGCCGGGCTGATCCTTTCGAGCGGTGCGCCGCCTCCCGATCCCGCCACGCTGTCGAAGCTGATCGACAGCCTGCATCACCGCGGCCCGGACGGCACCGGCCACGCGGTGGTCGGCCGCGTCGCCCTGGTGCACAATCGGTTGGCGATCATCGATCTCGTCACCGGCGACCAGCCGTTTTTTGCCGGTGCGGCGACGCTGATCTGCAACGGCGAGATCTACAATTACCGCGAATTGCGCGCGGACATGCCGGGCGTGAACTTCGCCACCAACAGCGACTGCGAGCCGCCGCTGCATCTGTGGCTGCGCGAGGGTGCCGACTACGCGGAGCACCTGCGCGGCATGTACGCCGTCGCGATCCATGAGCGCGCCCAGCGTACGGTGACGCTGACGCGCGATCCGTTCGGCATCAAGCCGCTGTATATAGCGCAGATCGACCAGGGGCTGGCGTTCGCGTCGGAGCCGCAGGCGCTGCTGGAGGCGGGGCTGGTCAAGCGTTCCGTGCGTGCGTCGGCGCGCGAGGAACTGCTGCAATTGCAGTTCACCACCGGCTCCGACACGATCTTCGACGGCATTCAGCGCCTGTTGCCTGGCGAGACTTTGACATGTTCCGACGGTCACGTGCTGGATCGCCGCCGCATCTCCCACGTGCCCGCCGGCGGTCCGGAGAACATCGATGAGGACGCGGCGCTGGCCCGTCTCGACCGCGCGTTGCAGGAAAGCGTCGATTTGCACCAGCGCAGCGACGTTCCCTACGGCATGTTCCTGTCCGGCGGCATCGACAGCGCGACCCTGATCACGCTGATGTCGCGCCTGAACAGCGAACCGGTGCTGGCGTTCACCGCGGGGTTCGATGTGCCGGAGGCGGCGGACGAACGCGATCATGCCGCGGCGGTGGCAAAGGCGGTCGGCGCGCATCACGAGGCGATCGAGATCAACGAGGCAATGGTGTGGCAGCACCTGCCCGAGATCGTTGCCTGCATGGACGACCCCGCCGCGGACTACGCGATCATCCCCACCTGGTTCCTGGCGCAGCGCGCGCGGCAGGACGTGAAGGTGGTGCTGTCCGGTGAAGGCGGTGACGAGATCTTCGCTGGCTACCCGCGGTATCGGTCCGCCATGAAGCCGTGGTGGCTGGGCGGGCGCGCAATGTATGGCCGCGGCAGCTTCGACCGGGTGAACGTCCTGCGGGCGCGGCCGACGGCGTGGCGCGACGGCATCGCCGCAGCCGAGGTGCGGTCGGCGGAGAACGGCCGGTCTCGGCTGGCCGCTGCGCAGGCCACCGACATGGTGGACTGGCTGCCGCACGACTTGCTGCTGAAGCTGGATCGCTGCCTGATGGCGCACGCGGTGGAGGGGCGCACGCCGTTCCTCGACCGCGGCGTCGCGGCGGCGGCATTCCGTCTGCCGGACGGGCTGAAGATGCGCGACGGGCTGGGCAAGTGGATTCTGCGCCGGTGGCTGCAGAAGAACCTGCCGATGGCGAAGCCCTTCGCTCCGAAGCAGGGCTTCACCGTGCCGGTGGGCGCGTGGATCAAGGGGCAGGGGTCTCGGCTGGGGCCCTTGGTGGCGGCGCAGCCAGGCGTGGCGGAGATCGCCCATCCGGACCGTGTGATCGCGCTGTTCCGCGACATCCGCCGCTGGCGCGACGGCTTCGCGGCATGGAAGCTGCTGTTCTATGCGCTATGGCACCGCCGGCACATTCTGGGGCTGCCCCCGGTCGGGGATGTGTTCCAGACGCTGAGCACGTAACAACGAACAAAATCCCCCCTCCCCTTGTGGGAGGGGGCCAGGGGGAGGGGTGCGTACATCCGAGGTCCGGCGGTTGTAGGTACCCCTCCCCCAACCCCTCCCTCAAGGGGAGGGGAGAAGCTTAATCACTTCGTAAGTGCGCGGCCGGCGGTCGCCCCGCAATAACACGCTTCGTCAACGCGTGCGCTGCGCGGTGTCTCCGTTCGGGGTTTGCTTGACACGCTTTCCCGCGGGTACATAGTCGCTCGCCGCTGTGAGTCATGCGACCAACAAATTGACATCCGTCCGGAGAAAGCCATGCAGACCGCCGTCGAGAGCCGAGCCTCGTCCGTTTCCAGCCCGATCAACACGCTTGCCGCTCTTACGGTGGTTCCCTCCGGCGCCATGGTCGGTGCCGAGATACGCGGCGTCGATCTTGCCCTTCCAGTGCCCGAGGACGTGAAGGAAGCCCTGCGCGCGGCCTGGGCAAAGCACATGGTGTTGCTCTGGCGCGGCCAGCGTCTCGACGATGACCAGTTGCTGGATGCCGCCGGCATCTTTGGGCCGCCGCACGAAGCCGGCGCTCGCAAATACTATCTGAAGGCCGGGCACGGCATCGACGACAGCTACCGCGTGTCGCGCCATGCCAGCGTCAGCATCATTTCCAATCTCGACGAGAACGGCAATCCGGTCGTCGTCAACGACAGCCTGGGCAGCCAGGAAGTGGTCTGGCACAGCGACAATTCCTACGTCGGGATGCCGCCGGCCGGCAGCATGCTCTACTCGCTGGAAGTGCCGGTGAACGGCGGCGGCGACACGTCGTTCAACAACCAATACCAAAGTTACGAGGACCTGCCCGAGGAACTGAAGCGCGCCATCGCCGGGCGGTCGCAGGTGCATGATTCCAGTCGCAACAGCGCCGGCACGCTGCGCCCGACAGCGAAACTCCCCACCAGCCCGGAGGAGGTCGAAGGGCCGGCGCATCCGCTGGTGCGCGTTCATCCCGTCACCGGGCGACGCGCACTGTATCTCGGACGGCGACGCGTATGGCCGTCGAACTATATCGTCGGCCTGCCGAATGACGAGAGCGAGGCGTTGCTCGACGCGTTGTGGGCCCACGCGACCCAGCCAAAATACGGCTGGACCCACTACTGGCAGGTCGGCGACGTGCTGCTGTGGGACAATCGCTGTTGCATGCACTACCGCACGGAAGTCGATCACACGCAGCGTCGCGTCATGCATCGCACGGTCATCAAGGGCGAGCCGGTCATTACCGCGTAACCGTGTGGGTCCGCGCCGGGCGGTTTTGCTCGGCGCGGACCGCACGCATGATCGCGGTCAAGTGGGACGCCGCGTGCGATCCCGGCTGGTGCAAACAAGAGTATAGAGAGATCATACAGATGATTCCTGCGGGAAGACGCGGCATCGCCCTGGCCGTCCTGCTGCTGTCAGCGCTCGGCGTGCTGCCCGCCGCCGCGGCTACCTATCCCGACAAGCCGATCACGTTGCTCGAGCCGTACCCCGCCGGCTCCATCTCCGATATCGGAGCGCGCGTGCTGGCGCGCGAGCTTTCCACCGAACTTGGCCAGCCGGTGCGTGTTGTCGATGCGACCGGTGGCAGCACTGGCGTCGCGGCCAGCATGCTGCAGCAGCAGCGCGCTGACGGATACACGATGTTCTGGGACGTGGTTGCCGACCTGGCCTATGTCATCGCCAGCAAGGAATTGCCCTACTCCGCGCAGGATTATCAGGGCGTCGCGCGACTGGGCGGCGAGGCGGCGGGGTTGATCGCCCGCACCGACGATCCGCGCTTCGCCAATTTCGCCGCCATGATGAGCTATGCGAACGCGCATCCTGGCACTGTCTCGATCGCCACTGGCGGTGTCGGCCTGCTGAAGAAGGCGTGCGACGATCTGCAGAGCGTCACGCACATCAAGGCCAAATCCGTCCCCTATGCCGGCGGCTCGGAAGAAATCGCCGCCCTGCTCGGCAGCCACATCGACCTCGCGATCACCGCACCGAGCAATGTTGCGAACAACGACAAGCTTCGCGTCATCGCGCTGCTGACATCGGACAAGGACTATCCGCCGCTGCCGAACATTCCGACCATGGGCGCCCTGGGTTACAAGATGGATTCGCTGCTGATACGCGGCGTCTTTGTGAAGAAGGGGACACCGGCGCCGATCGTCAGCAGGCTCGCCACGGCGACGCAGAAGGCGATGCAGAGCGCGGCCTGGCACCAGTTCACCAAACGCTTCGCGCAGACCGAAGACACCGGCGGGCCGGATGTGACGAACGCCTATTTGCAGCACCTTGTCGAAGACTGGAACAACTACCTGGGGAAATCGAGGTAGCAGGATCGCGCGGTCGGACCAGGGAGTGAGCAGCGTGCCGGTACCTACGTCGTTGCCCGAGGCTGGCTCTCGCACAGCGCCATCGAGCACAACGGCATGGGTCGGGGTGAAAGCGCCGAGCGCCGCATGGGCCGGCCGTATCCTTCCGGCCCTCGTCGCAACCGCCGGCGTGTATGCGGTGGGCGTCGCGCTGACCTACGTCCTGCAGGCGCAAAATAGCGAGGCCTGGCTGCTGCCGCTGGCAGCCGGTTCGGCCACGCTGGTGCTTGGCGTCTGCGTCATGTTCGAAACCACCGCGGCGATGCCTCCCTTGCCGCAAATCGGCAGCCGCGTGCTCGCGATGGCGATGCTCGTGGTCTATGCGTTCGTGCTGCTTCCGTATCTCGGCTTTCTGCCCGGTTCGCTGTTGCTGGCGTTGGGCATCACCGTGTGTTTCGCCGCTCGCCGATGGTTCGTCGGCACCGGTGCGGTGATTATCGTTGTCGCCATATGGGCCCTGTTCGCTTACGGACTCGCGGAGCAGCTCCCCGGCGGACTGTTGTGACAGGAGCGATGCTGCATGACGTGCTCGGCCTCATCTCGCCGCTGTACATCCTGGCCGGGACGATCGCCGGTTACCTCGTAGGTATCCTGCCGGGCCTTGGCCCCGCCGCTGGCATCACGTTGCTGCTGCCGCTGACCTACTACATGACTCCCACGGACGCTCTGATGTTCTACGCCAGCCTGTATCAGAGCGCGGAGTACAGCGGCTCGATCACCGCGATCGCGGTCAGCACGCCAGGAACGCCGAATGCGGCCGCAACGGTGCTCGACGGCTTTGCCATGAACCGGCAGGGCATGATCGGCAAGGCGTTCGCCTATTCGCTGTGGGCCGCTGTTATCGCGTCGTTCATCGGCACTTGCGGCATGATCCTGCTTGCCGGCCCGATGGCGAAGCTGGCGCTGTATTTCGGCCCGGCGGAGTACGCCGCACTCGGCATATTCGGGTTGTCGTCGGTCAGCATCCTGTCTTCCCAATTCCCGTTGCGCGGCATTCTCTCGACGGTGCTCGGCTTGCTGCTGAGCACGGTCGGCCTCGACCTCATCACCGGCCAGCAGCGCTTTACCTTCGGCATTCCCTCATTGTTCAACGGCCTGCCGCTGATCCCGCTGCTGACCGGCTTGTTCGCATTGCCCGAGGCGATCGTGCTGCTGACGGAAAAGCACGCCGGCTTCCTGCAAGGACCAGCCCAAGGCGGCAACGCCGTGTGGCTGCGCTGGCACGAGTTCGCACCCGTCATGCCGCCCATGCTGCTCGGCACCGCGATCGGCTTCGTCATGGGCCTGGTTCCGGGACTCGCCGGCAGCGTTCCGCCGTGGGTTTCGTACAACCTTGCGCGGCTTACCTCGCGCGAGCCGGAGCGTTTCGGCAAGGGCGCGCCAGCCGGCATCGTCGCGCCGGAAGCGACCAACGCCGCGGTCATGCACTCGACACTCATCCCGGCCTTCAGCTTCGGCATTCCCGGCACGCCCACCTCCGCGGTGATCCTGGGCGCAATGATGTTAAGCGGCCTGACACCAGGCCCGATGCTGTTCGCACGCCATCCGGAAATCCCCTATGCCGTGTTCGCCAGCTTGTTCCTGGGCACGGCTTTCCTGGGAATCATCGGGTTGGCCGCGACCAATCTTTGGGTCCGCATCCTCATGGTGCCGGCCGAGCTGCTGGGCCTGGCCGTGATCCTGTTCGTCATCGTCGGCAGCTATGTCAGCCGATCCAACATCTTCGACCCGCAGTTGGCGGTCCTGGCGGGCGTGTTCGGCTACGTGATGAAGAAGGGACATTTCTCGGCCCCGGCACTGGTCGTCGGGTTCATTCTGGGGCCGATCATCGAAACCAACGTGCGCCGCGCGCTGCTGCTGTCGGATGGCGGGATAAGCCTGATCCCGAGCCCCGCGACCGCCGCCCTGCTGGTTCTTTCATTCGCGATGGTCGGATTTGGGCTGTTTCGATCACGACGCGATCTGGGTGCTCGGGACTGAAAGCGTCGCGGCTTGCTGTCATCGCGCGGGGTTGAACACGGCGCGCTGGTCCCGACATGATACCGGCCGCTTCAGTCCTGATCCGGAACATCGGCGCGCCCAGGCAAACGGGCGGCAAAAGGGGAAACGACAAGAATGAGACGACGGACCTTCATCGCGGCAGGAGCCGCCGCCGCACTGGCCCGGCCGGCGATTGCCGCCAATACGCAACCGCTGCGGTTCGTGCCGCAGGCGGCGCTTACCAGCATCGATCCGGTGTGGACCAGCGCGATGGTGGTACGCAACTTCGGCATGATGGTGTTCGAAACGCTGTACGGCCGCGACGAGACCATGACGCCACAGCCGCTGATGCTCGCCGGTGAACGCATCGAGGACGACGGCCGCCGCCGCGTCATGACGCTGCGCGATGGGCTGCGCTTCCACGACGGCGAACCGGTGCTGGCGCGCGATTGTGTCGCCTCGCTGCGCCGTTGGATGAAGCGCGATCCGGTCGGCGCCACGATCGAGGCCCGTGTCGATGCGCTGGAAGCACCCGACGATCGCACCATCCTGTGGCGGCTGAACAAGCCGTTCCCGCATCTGCCGAAGGCGCTGTCGAAGTTCCAGACCGCGGCGGTGATCATGCCGGCGCGGATCGCCGCGACCGATCCGTTCAAGCAGATACCCGAAGCCATCGGCTGCGGCCCGTTCCGCTTCCTGGCGAAAGAACAAGTGATGGGAAGTTTCGCGGCATTCGCGCGCAACGAACGCTACGTGCCGCGCAGCGAAACGCCGAGCTTCACGTCGGGCGCGCATCGGGCTCTTGTGGACCGCGTCGAGTGGCACATGATTCCCGACGCGAGCACCGCCACCAGCGCATTGATCAAGGGCGAGATCGACTGGATCGAGATGCCGGTCCCCGACCTGCTGCCAATGCTAAGTCGCGCCCCGGGCGTGGTCACCGGGCGGCTCGATACCTGGGGGTTCATCAGTCAACTGCGTCCCAATCACCTGAACGCACCGACCAGCAATGTGTTGTTCCGTCGCGCCATGATGGCTGCGATCGACCAGCGCGAGGTGATGCAGGCTGTTATGGGAGGCGACCCGGAGGGTTTCATGACTCCGGTCGGCTTCCTTGTCACCGGCAACAAGCAGGTGGACGAGGCGGGCCTCGACTATGTCCGCAAGCCGCATAGCGTCGATGAAGTGCGGCATATGCTGGATCGAGCCGGCTATCATGGCGAACGCGTCGTGCTGCTGCACACCTCCGATCAGCCGTTCCACGCGGCGTCTTCGACCGTGGTTGTCGAGTCGCTGCGGAAGGTCGGGATCACGGTGGATGACCAGGTCATGGACTGGGGCACAACGCTGCAACGCCGCACCAGCCGGCAGCCGCTGGACAAGGGCGGCTGGTCGCTGTTCACGTCGGTCACGCCCGTGCCGGAATCACGTGATCCGCTTCTCGCGTCGCTGATTCGCAGCAACGGCAAGGATGCATGGTTCGGCTGGCCGTCCGATCCGAAGATCGAGGCGATCTATACGGCTTGGCTGGATGCGGCGGACCCGCAGGCGCAAGTGGGTCTGGAACGCGAGTATCAGCTCGAGGCATTCGAGTCGGTGCCGTTCATCCCGATGGGGCGCTACATGCTGCGCCAGGCATGGAGCGCGAAACTGATCGGGCTGCTGAAAGGTCCTGCGCCGGTGTTCTGGAACATCTCGAAGCGGGCGTAAGCGATTACTATGTCATTGCTTCGTCGCTTCGCTCCTCGCAATGACATAGTTGCGGTCGTGTCGCATGGGTCAACATTCTCTTGCATGCCCACCGATCGCCGCAGATTGTCAGTGAACGCCCAATCGCGCAGGATCTCGACATGCCAGACCCGGCCAACGCAGAAACTCCGATGAATGTCGTGCGATTGCCGATCGGTGAAGCGCATGATCTGGGTGGCGCTGCGCTGCGCGGCATCGGCTTTACCAACGACGAAGCGCGCAGCGTCGTTGACCACCTGATCGATAACTCACTGTGCGGCTATCGCTTTGCCGGTCTGCCACGAATTCTGGCACTGGCCGACAGCCCGGAGATACGCCAACCACGCCGCCCGATCGCCATTGAATACGAGACGCCGATTTCGGCGCGCGTGGATGGCGGAAATCACGTCGGCTATGTCGCGATGGATTTCTGTGTCGATCTGGCGATTTCCAAGGCAGGCAAGAGCGGCGTCGCGCTGATCGGCGCGCACAACAGTTGGCTCAGCGGACGCAATGCGTACTATCTGGAGAAGCTGGCGCATGCCGGGTTCGTTGGCATCCACACCGTGGCCAGCACGCCAGCGGTGGTGCCGCCCGGTGCCAGGCAGCGGTTCCTCGGTACCAATCCGCTCGCGATCGCTTTGCCTGGCGAGCCTGACCCGTTCATCTTCGACATGGGAACCGCCGCCACGATGTGGGGCGAGGTCCTGCTCAAGTCCTACCTCAACGAAAGCTTGCCTGACGGTATCGGCGTCGATGCCGAAGGCCGCCCGACCAACTCGGCGGCGGAGATGATCCGGGGTGGCGTGCTGCCGTTTGGCGGACACAAAGGCTTTGGCCTGTCGCTGGCGATTCAGGCACTGGGCTTGCTCGGCGGCGGTATCACGCCCACAGCAACCGCCATCGATCGCGGCTTCCTGTTCATTGTATTCGACCCCGGCCTGCTCCTGCCGCGTGCCCAATTCACCGCGGAATTGGCGCGCCTGATCGCGACGATCAAATCCTTGCCGCGCCAGCCTGGCGTGGATGAAATCCGCATCCCGTCCGAGCGTGCCTTCCGCGAGCGGATGCAACGTCGTGCCGAGGGTTTCATAACGGTTGATCGCCCGGTTTATGAGCGGCTGGTGACGCTGGCCGGTCGTAATAGTTGACTGGCAGGTAGCCGCGCGGGCGGATTTGTGGGCAGTGACGGTCAGCGAAACACGTAGATCGGGCTTGACCAGATCAGGTGACCATCTTCCTGAGTCAGGCACACATAGAGAGCGTTGTCGCCCGGGTGACGCAGACTGATACGGCGGGACAGTTGCACCGTGCGATGCCGGTTCTGATCGGGCAGGCGGAACACGCGAATGCGGCGTTTGATGCCGCCCGCGTCGAACACCAGATCGTCGCGGCCGATGTCGGCGACACGGATGTCGCATTTGACCAGTGCCGTATCGATGCGCAGGGTTCCCGCCTGTGGATCGGCCAGCCACGCGTCAAAGCCGCCGAACCCGCCGGTGGTAAGAGCGGTCCAGGTCACCGCCCCTGGCGCCGTCTGAACCACTGGCTTGTCGAGGTTCCACAGATTGATCGGCGCGATGCGTTCGATTTGGTTGCCTTCAACGATGCAGCCGCCGTCCCACACCGTCTGGCGCCCACGGCCGCGATATTCCGAACCTTCCCAGATCACGCGGATGCGCCGGCCGAGTTCGCCCGGCGCGTAAGGCCGCCAGGTCTCCAGCACATCCAGCCCATTGCGGATCTCGATCCGTTCGATCGGCGCGGAACCGTTTGCCTCGATGGTAAGCTGCACCATGTCGTCGTCGGAGCGCAGGATGTCTCCCATCATGCCTGAGCGCACTACCATGGTCGTTGCCGCGCCGATATTCGGGTCATCGGAAAACAGCGAGGCGCCGCCAGCGAAATCGGCGCGGACATCGAGCAGCATGCGGCATCCGGTGGTGGCGTAGTGATGGCGTTTGCGCAGTGCCTCGAACAACGCGGCGCGGGTGAGATCGCCGGCAAGCAGGCAGGTCAGTCCGCCATAGGCGCCGAACAGCGACGCGCCGGGATGGCTGGCTCCGTGGCGGCCTTTGTGGCCGTCGGAATTTGCGACGATGCCGACCCGGTAGCCTTGCTCCAGTGCGTCCCGCACCAGCCACTCGAACGTGCCCCAATCCGAATGCACTTCCACCGAGCGCTCGATCCGCACGTCGTGCGCCATTTTGATGTCCGCATAGCGCCCGCCGATATGCGCGATCACCACGCAATCTTCGTCCTTCAACGCGAGGAACAAGTCGTCGGCGCTGTTGGCGTCGGTCGCGACATCGGACAGGTCATCCACCAGCGCATGCGACGAGCGGTGGATCTGGCGTCCTTCATGCATGAACATGACGTTGCGATCGCCGCCGAGTCCGGTGTTGCCGGACCACTCGTAGCCCGGGTAGATGATGAACCGCCCGTCCTCGTTGTATTCGCGCGTCAGCTTGTTGAGATCATTCCAGAATGGCGTGGTGATCTGGAAATCGTTGCCCTGATGGCTCATGCCGTCGAGGAACGCCCGGTCGCGCGCGAACTCGATGAGGTCCCGCGCGGAGTTTGTGCCGATGGTTTCCTCCGACTGGCCGTGCAGGTCGCACCAGTACGGCAGCAGCGACGTATCGGCGACAATGCGCAGCGGGTTGCTGGTGCATAGCGTCCGGCCTCCGGTCTCCAGCACGTCGATCAGCAGATCGCCCGGTTCAGCGACCGACAGGTTTCCCACGCTCGTTGCATGCTCGCCGCGCCGCATTGTTATGTATTCAGGAAGGCCGGTTACGTTGCGGTTGGCGCGCAGAATGAAGGTGCCGTCAAGCTGATCGCTGGGGTTGCCCCAGGCGTCCTCGCCTTTGAACCCGAGGCGGAATGGTTGCCCGCAACGCCGAAGCGTGGGGAGCACGGCCTTCCAGCCAACCGGTGGGCCGGCCACAATGGGGATGCACGGCTGCAGCGGCAGCTCGACATAATTATACATGGCGAAGGGATCGGCCAGCACGCGGAATTCAAAGGTGGGCTCGACGAAAGTCTGCACGCGGATGCCCGGCGAGCCCTGCCGCCGATCGCCGAACCGTACGGTGATGGTGTCGCCCTCGCGCAGGAAGCCGCGGATGACGCGGACGAACAGGGTCTTGTCCCAGGGACGGATGTTGCGCTTGGCGTCGTATTGCACTTCCAGGACCGCGCCATTGGAGGCTTCGACCGTGGTGTAGTTCGGCGCCTGCGGATTGTCCCATTGCGGTCGGCCCATGTCGCTGGCAAAGCGATGCACGATCTTGATCGAGCCGGTGTCGTCGATCCCGAAATACCCCGCAGTGTAGGTCAGCGCGAAGGATTGGAAGCTTCCCGCTTCGACCGGACCGTTCGGCGAGATCACCGCTATTCCCATACGCTGCGGCAGATAGGTCGAATGCGGCACGACGTGGCCTCCGTTGGCTGGCGGATTGATCGTCAGACACCGTGCCTGCCTGCGGGACGCATGGCCAGGGTGCGGGGCAGGTGCGTCCTGTTGGCAACTTTGAATGAGGATTCGTAGTTACTTGCGCGAGCGAAGTACCGGGCGCACGCGATCGGTGTGCCGTCGGCGAGCAGGGCGACACGCTCCGGAATGAGAGCCCGAGGACGCTGCGGAGCGCGGCAATTTGTGGGACAGCGATCGGATTGGGGCATTGTTCGCGGAAGGCGACGTCTTGTGAGAACAATTGAGATCAACCGTTCGTTTCGTTATCTATGGGCAGCTAGAAGCCACTTGGATGTCTCTGGCGGACAGCATCAACGAAGGCCGAGCGCATCTCGATGCGCTCAGTCGCCGTGAGGTTTCGGCGAAGGCGGTCGCGGGTGGATGCGAGTAGCCGTCCATCCACCTGCTTTGGGATTTGCTGGTAGTCAGTCCAATGCTCTCCGATCACGAAAATGTCGGAACTTTCCAATGCAGCGGCAAAATCCACTGCACATTGCGTGATCGTAAGGCAGGCTAAGTCTACACCAGGGGCGGGAAGCACCACCGATTGGGGCGTGACCTGGATGGGTGATGCCGGCGGTTCTGCTTTCACCGAGGTGCCGAGCCCCGGCAACAATGATAGAAATGACGTTACTACGTTGCGTCCCCATTCGCTGGTGGTGTCAGCCTCCTGAATCAGTTGCTTGCTCTGATTCGACCGGGCCGGCTCGACCCCGAGCAGATGTACGCGAACGCCATAGCTCTGCGCTATTTGTACACCGATTCGCGTATCCTCATCGCCGGCCACCAAAATCGCATCGCACATCGCGCCGTTTCGGGCTAATTCGACTAAGTCGGTGACAATCAGGCTGTCCACCCCCTTCTGCTGGCCTGCGCTATTGATGAAGCCAAGTCGGAGCTTGATGTCGTCACAAGACGCGATTCTCTGGTGATCAACTGTCAATCCCTTCGCAGTCACCCCATCATACCAGTATACGCGTAAGAGGTCACAGCCAGTCCGGCTCTCTGCGAACTTTCTGAGGGCCGAGGCAACCGCATTTTCATCGAGGCTGATCAGATGCCGGGACTGTTTGCTGCCGGCGAGCAGAGCACTCCCTGCCGCAAAGAGATATCCTGCGTCGACGAAAACTGCCGATCGGTTCATCCTGACGCCAGCCTCAAAGTAAAAAGGGCGCCCGCAGGCGCCCTCCTGTAAAACCGAACCGCACGGATAAGATAGTGCGTACGGTCCAGCCACCTTAGAATATATGACGTCGCTGGCCGGCAGGCAATACCGAAATGTCCTTCCGCCAAATTATGTGTCCCCTCAATCGTCTCGCTTGTCGCCTCATCAACGGCGATCGAAAAGAATGTGCCTAGCCGAGTGCCGGAATTGTGCCTAGCAACCTCTTCGCAACGGCATAACTCATTGAAAATGTTGGTAGCGGCGGGCGGATTTGAACCACCGACCAAGGGATTATGATTCCCCTGCTCTACCGCTGAGCTACGCCGCCATCCGGTTCGGAGAGGCCGGGGACATAGGCCCGAGGCATCCTTGCGTCAACCAGCCCCGCCCGCATGATGAACCCGCCGCCGAGCACTCGGGTGCCATCGTAGAACACACACGCCTGGCCCGGGGCGGGCAGGGCCGGCGCGTCCAGGTGCACCTCGGCGCCATTGTCCGTGCGCCGCACCACCGCGCCCTGCGGCTCCTCGCGCGCGCGCAGCTTGACGGTGCAGCGCATGCCACCGACCGGCGGCTCAACCAGCCAGTTCACCTCGCGCACCCGTACCATATCGGTGCCGGTGTCGCGCGGACCCACTACCACCCGACGTGTGCCAGCATCCATCGCCACCACCACCTGGCGCTGCCCGCCATCCACCGCGGCCCCGCCGAGCCGCTTCCCCTGGCCGACCGTGTAGCGGGCGACGCCGTCGTGCCGGCCCAGCACGCGGCCGTCGCGGCTGACGATCTCGCCCGGCGCGGCGGCGTCCGGGCGCAGCTTCGCCACCACGTCCGCATAGCCGCCGGACGGGACGAAGCAGATGTCCTGGCTGTCGGGCTTGTCGGCCACCGCCAGGCCCAGGCGTTCGGCGGTTGCCCGCACCGCGCGCTTGTCCGGCATGCCGCCGAGCGGGAACTCGGCGAATGCCAACTGTTCGGGCGTCGTGGCGAACAGGAACCAGCTCTGATCGCGCGCCAGGTCGGCGGCGCGGTGCAGCTCGGGGCCGTCGGGGCCGTCCACCCGGCGGACGTAGTGCCCGGTGGCCAGCCGTTCCGCGCCCAGGCCGCGGGCCAACGCCGTCAGGTCGGTGAACTTCACCGTCTGGTTGCAGCGCACGCAGGGCACCGGCGTCTCGCCCGCGGCGTAACTGTCGGCGAAGTCGGCGATCACCGCGCGGGCGAACCGGTCTTCCGCGTCAATCACGTAGTGCGGGATGCCCAGCCGGTCCGCCACCCGTCGCGCGTCGTGGATGTCCTGGCCGGCGCAGCACGCGCCCTTCCGCCCGATCGCCGCACCGTGGTCGTAGAGCTGCAAGGTGACGCCGATCACCTCGTGCCCCGCCTCGTGCAGCAGGCCGGCGACGGTCGAGCTGTCCACGCCTCCGGACATGGCGACGACCACGCGCACGGCCCTACCCGTTCAGCATGTTGCGGGTGGCGGCGGGCAGCTTCACCACCAGGCCGTCCAGCTCCGGCGTCATGACGATCTGGCAGCCCAGCCGCGACGTCTCGGTCAGGCCGAAGGCAAGGTCGAGCATGTCTTCCTCGTCCTCGGTCGGCGTGGCGAGCTTCCTGAACCAGGCGGCATCGACGATGACGTGGCAGGTCGAGCACGCGAGGGAGCCTTCGCAGGCGCCCTCGATGTCGATGTCGTGCTTGTGGGCGATCTCCAGCACCGACAGGCCGAGCGGCGCATCGACCTCGCGACGCGTGCCGTCGCGCTCGATGAATGTCATCTTTGGCATGGGGCCAGGTTCCGTTCAGGCGGCGGCGTGGGCGGCGGCCAGCGCGCTCGCCGCGTAGTCGATATCGGCCGGCGAGGTAAAGCGTCCGATCCCGATGCGCAAGGTGCGCGCGGCTGCGTCGTCCGTCAGGCCGATGGCGCGGAGGACGTAGGATGGCTCGACCTGGGCGGAGGAGCATGCGGAGCCGGTGGAGATGCAGAGTTCGGGCGCGCGTTCCATCAGCGTCGCGGCGGGGATCGCGGGGAAGGTCAGGTTCAGGTTGCCGGCGATGCGCTCTCCCATGCTGCCGTTGACGCGAATCTCGGGCAGCGCGTGTGTGAGCTGGTCCAGCAGACGGGTGCGCAGTCCGGCGATGCGGGCGGATTCCTCGGCCATTTCTGCCGCCGCAAGGCGGCAGGCCTCGCCGAGGCCGACGATCAGCGGTGCCGGCAGGGTGCCGGAGCGCAGGCCGCGCTCCTGCCCGCCGCCGGAGAACAGGGGATGGAGGCGCACGCGCGGGCGGCGGCGGACAAAGAGCGCGCCGACGCCTTTCGGGCCGTACAGCTTGTGGCCGCTGATCGAGGCCAGATCGACCCGCCAGCGGTCCAGGTCCAGCGGGATCTTGCCGGTGGCCTGGGCGATGTCGGTGTGGAACAGGGCGCCGGCTTCCTTGGCGATCACGGCGAGGGCTTGGATGTCCTGGATGACGCCGATTTCGTTGTTCACCGCCATGACGCTGACCAGCAGGGTCGGGGTGGCCAGGGCCTCGCGCAGGGCGTCGGGGTCCAGCAGGCCGTCGGAGCGGACGGGGAGGAAGACCGGCTCGAAGCCTTCGTCCGCCAGGTCGGCGACGGATTCCAGGACGCATTTGTGCTCCGTCGCGACGGTGACGACGCGGCGGCGGTCGTTGCCCATGCGCGCGGCGAAGCGGGCGGCGCCCTTGATGGCGATGTTGTTGGATTCGGTGGCGCCTGACGTGAAGACGATCTCGTTGCTGCCGGCGCCGACCAGCGAGGCGACCTGGCCGCGGGCGGCTTCCACCGCGGCTTCCGCGTCGTTGCCCATGCTGTGCTCGACGCTGTGCGGGTTGCCGTAGCGCTCGGTGAAGAACGGCAGCATGGCGTCCACCACGCGGGGGTCGGTGCGCGTGGTGGCCTGGTTGTCGAGATAGACCGGACGGTTGGGGCGGGGCGGCTGGTCGTTCATGCGCAGCAATGTGGGGGTGGGCGGCGGCTGATGCCAAGGGGGAGGCGGTACGGTACGCGGCGAAGCGCGCAAGCAAGTAAGGGAGCTTTTACGCAGACGAAAAATGGATGCACACCAAACACGCAGATGCGACAAGGGCGCTCGCAGCGGCGAGGCGGCTCGAGTTCGGCGGGCGGGGCCCCGCTGGCCCTGCAGCAGCATGCCGGACCCAGGACCATCCGCATGCATTTGATGTTCATCTGCGTTGGGTTCCTTCTTGCCACTTCGACCGGCGAGTACGCCACACGGCGCCTGTCGAGGTCACCTTCCATGACCGCCCGGAACTGGTCATCCTGACGACCAACTGAACCCACGCCGTGGAAGCGAGTCCGCCATGAGCTCCGCCTACGATCGCTATACCCGTCTGCGCTTCGACCGGCCGCATCCCAGGGTGCTGCGCATCACGATGGCGAATGGCCGTATGAACACCGCCGACGATGCCATGCACGCCGAGCTTGCCGAGATCTGGCGCGACATTGACCGCGACCCGACAGTGAATGCCGCGGTGATCACCGGGGCGGGGACGGTGTTCTCGGCCGGCGGCGATTTCGCGATGATCCAGCAGAACATCGACAATTTCGACGCGCGCGCCCGTCAGTGGCGGGAAGCGCGCGACATCGTGCAGAACATCATCAATTGCTCGAAGCCGGTGGTCAGCGCGATGCGCGGCGTTGCGGTCGGGGCCGGGCTGGTGTGCGGCATTCTGGCCGATGTGTCGATCGCAACGAAGGACTGCCGCATTATCGATGGTCACACCCGTTTGGGCGTCGCGGCCGGCGATCATGCCGCCATCATCTGGCCGCTGCTGTGCGGGTTGGCCAAGGCGAAATATTACCTGCTGCTGTGCGAGGAAGTCCGCGGCGCCGAAGCGGAACGCATCGGCCTGATTAGCCTCGCGGTGGAGGATGCCGAGCTCGATGCCAGGGCGGTGGAAATTGCCACCCGCCTCGCCGAGGGCGCGCAGAGCGCGATCCGCTGGACCAAGTATGCGCTGAACAACTGGCTGCGCTCGGCTGGCCCGACATTCGACGCTTCGCTCGCTTTGGAATTCCTCGGCTTCTCTGGCCCTGAAGTGAAGGAAGGCCTGGCCGCGCATCTGGAAAAGCGCCGGCCGGCGTTTCCTCCGGATTCGGCCGTATGACCGATGAGCGATCAGGCGTCGCCGGTCACAGCATCGTCAATCCGCCGGAGACGCTGATCGTCTGGCCGGTGATGAACGCGGCATCGTCGCTGAGCAGGAATGCGATCAAGCCGGGGTAATCATCCGGAGTGCCGAGGCGGCGCAACGGAATGGCGCGTCTCAGGGCCTCTTTCAATTTCTCGCCGCCTGCCATGTCGTCGGTGAAGCCCTGGAACAGCGGCGTGTCCGTGGGGCCGGGGCAGAGGCAGTTCAGGGTGATGCCGCGGCGCGCCATCTCTCGCGCCATCGTCTTGGTGAATGCGATGATGCCGCCTTTGCAGGCGGAATACACGGCCTCGCCGGACGATCCGACGCGTCCGGCATCGGAGGCGACGTTCACAACGCGCCCGGCGCCGCGCTCGACCATGCGGCGCAACACGGCCTTGTGCATGAACAGGGGGCCATAGAGGTTGATCTGGATGATGCGGTCCCACAAGGCGAGGTCGGTATCGAGGAATGCCGCGCCCTTGTCCCAGCCGGCAATGTTCGCCAGGCCGTCGATCGGGCCGATCGCGGTTTCGAACGCCGCCACCGCGGTTTCCACCAGGGTTTCATCGGCGATGTCCACGCCGTACGCGCGGGCACGGCCGCCGGCGCACGCCTCGGCCGTGCGGATCGCGCCGGCTTCGTCGCGGTCGAACAATCCAAGGCTGCAGCCTTCATCGGCCAGCCGCAATGCGGTGGCCTTGCCGATCCCGCTCGCTGCTCCGGTAACGATTACGCGTTTGCCGTTCAATCCTCGCATCGTCTCGCTTCCATCGTTGATCGTTGTCAGACGCGTGCCGCGCCTGGGCGGGCAGGACGCGGACTATCACATCCGCGAAGTTCCGGGACTGTCCGCTGCGGCGCGCACAGGACAGGCGACCGCCGTCGCGCGTCCTGCGAACCCACCCGCCCGCACGGATCACCCGCACAGATCAACAGAATCTTCGCCGCATTGCTGACCTGCCGGAGCGTCGCATCCAGCGATGATTCTGCCTGCTGGTCATTCGGCTGTCTTTTCTGTGCGTCTCCGCTGGCTCTGCGATTAACATGCTGGCCGGCAACAGGCGCAAATCCCGCAAGCTCAACCGTTCAGCAACCCGACCCGGTTGCAGCCTTCCGCGCGGAGTGTAACCGTCCCAGCGCCAACCAACCCAAAGCCACCCGAGATGACCTGGTCCATTCTCGTCCGCGATTCAGCCACCGGTGCCTTCGGCGCCGCCGTCGCGTCGCGCTTCTTCGCGGTCGGCGCGCTGTGCATCCACACCGAGGGCAATGTCGCCGCACTCGCCACCCAGGCCCTCGTCAACCCGATGTACGCCGTGCACGCCATGCCCCGGCTCCGCGCACATGAAGCGCCAGACGCCGTGCTGGCATCGCTGATAACGCCCGATGCCGGTGCCAGTCAGCGCCAGTTCCACGTCATCGACGCGTCGGGCCGCATCGCCCAGCATACCGGCGAGAACTGCGTGGCCTGGGCCGGGCATGTCAGCGCCCCGAACGTGTCCGTCGCCGGCAACATGCTGGCTGGCCCCCAGGTGGTGCAGTGCACACTCGACGCATACCTCGCCGCCACTGGCCCCCTGGCCGAACGCCTGCTCGCCGCGATGGAAGCCGGTGAGGCCGTTGGAGGCGACAAGCGCGGCAAGCAGTCCGCCGCGTTGAAGATCGTGTCGCATGACCCGTACCCCGACCTCGACATCCGCGCCGACGACCACCCCGATCCGCTGGCCGAACTGCGCCGCCTGTATCACGTCAGCCGCGAACGCTTCGCCGTCTTCCGCCGCTTCCTGCCCGGCACCGACAGCCCGATCGGCGTGCTCGACCGAGCGGTGATCGACGCCGCCATTGCCCGGGACCGTGTGCCTCCCGCATAGTCCGCCCCATAACAGGGGGACAACAACGATGCGGAGACTCGCGCTCGGTCTGATCTGCGCCCTGGCGTTCGCCACCAATGCGCTCGCCCAGCAGCGCGTCCTCCACATCGGCCTGCGCGAGGACCCGGATCTGCTCGATCCCACCCTCGGCTCCTCCTATGTCGGCCGCATCGTCTTCTCTGCCATGTGCGACAAGTTGTTCGACATAGACTCGAAACTGAATATCGTGCCGCAGCTCGCCACTGGCTATCAGTGGCAGGACCCGACGCACCTCATAATCCACATCCGTCCCAACGTATTGTTCCAGGACGGCGAGAAGCTCGACGCCGACGCGGTCAGGTTCAAGCTGATGCGCGACCTGACGATCAAGGGCAGCATGCGGCGCGGCGAGGTCAATTCCATCGAGTCGATCGACATCATCGATCCGCTGACCGTGCGGCTGAATCTGAAGGCGCCCGCTGCGCAGTTGCTGGCGCAGCTTACCGATCGCGCCGGCATCATGATTTCCCCCAAGGCCGCGCAGGCCGAGGGCGACAAGTTCGGCCTGCACCCCGTCTGTGCCGGCCCGTTCAGCTTCGGCTCGCGCGTCGCGCAGGACCGCATCGTGCTGAACCGCTTCCCCGGCTACTGGAATGCGAAGTCGATCCATTTCGACCAGGTGATCTACCTGCCCAACCCGAATTCATCGGTGCGGCTGGCGGATCTGCAGGCCGGCGCGCTCGATCTGGTGGAATACATCCTGCCGACCGATGTGCCCGCGGTGCAGAAGGACCCAAAGTTGAAGGTGGCGATGGACGATTCGCTTGCTTACGAAGGCATCACCGTCAACACCGGCAACACCGCGGCGTCGCAAACAACGTTGGGACAGAACGCGCTGGTGCGCCAGGCGTTTGAGCTGGCAATCGACCGCACCGCGCTGATCCACGTCGTCTATAACGGCATGTTCTTTGCGACGGCGCAGGCCAACCCGCCAAGCTCGCCGTATTTCTTCAAGAACATCGTGCCGCCCGCACGCAACGTGGCGAAGGCCAAGGCTTTGCTGAAGCAGGCCGGCGTGAAACTGCCGGTGCCGGTGACGCTGACCATCACGAATGGCTCCGACATCGAGCAGGCCGGCGAAGTGATCCAGGCGATGGCCGACGAAGCCGGGTTCGACGTGAAGCTGAAGGTGATGGAGTTCGCCTCGTCGCTGCAAGCGGGCTATGCGGGCGATTTTCAGGCGTATTTCATCGGCTGGTCCGGCCGCGCCGATCCGGACGGCAACATGTGGCAGATGCTGCATACCGGCGGGCAGTTCAACTACGGGCACTACGGCAATCCGCTGGCGGACAAGGCGCTGGATGACGCACGCACCGTCGCGGGGGTGGAGCAGCGGCGCGCGTTCTATGCGAGGGTGTGGGCGCAGGAGAGGAAGGATTTGCCGCTGATCTATCTGTGGACCGCGAAGAACATCGTGGGGATGAAGAAGAGCATCTCGGGATTCGAGCAGGTGCCCGACGGGCTGATCCGGCTGCAAGGGATGCGGATGGGGCCAGCGGATCGGTG
>DASXFW010000095.1:0-8623 GCA_036489395.1 Acetobacteraceae bacterium
CACCCCCCCCCCCCTTGTGGGTGGGGTTTGGGGGGAGGGGTGCGTGCGCCCCGGAATCGCGGCCATACCCACCCCTCCCCCCAACCCCCTCCCTCAAGGGGAGGGGGGGTGCAGCTCACTCCTCCCCCCCTGAGCCCATGGACGTCCCTCCCGACCAGGACGACCCCCAGCGCATTCCCGGCGGCACCGTCCTGACGCGGACCGTGACCATCACCAACAAGCGCGGCCTGCACGCCCGCGCCGCCGCCAAGTTCGTCACCACCGCCGAGCGCTACGGCGCCTCGGTCGATGTGCTGCGCGACGGCCAGACCGTGTCCGCGCGCTCGATCATGGGGCTGATGATGCTCGGCGCCGGCCCCGGCGCCACGTTGGAGCTGCGCGCCGAAGGCTGGGACGCCAAGGAGGCGCTCGACGCCCTGGCCGCGCTGGTCGAGGCCGGCTTCGATGAACAAGGCTGACCCGCCGCCGCCGCAGCACCGCCGCCTGGCCCGCCCCACGGCGCCGGACGGCCCGCGCCCCGAGCGCATCTTCCCCGGCATCCCCGTCTCCCCCGGCGTCGCCATCGGCCCCGCCTTCGGCACCTCCGAACCCGTCCCCGAAATCACCCGCCACAAGATCCAGGCCGCCGACATCGCCGCCGAGGGCGCCCGCCTGGAAGCCGCCATCACCCAGTCCCGCCGCCAACTGAGCAAGCTGCGCGCCCGCCTCGCCGTGCTGCCGGAGGAAAGCCAGGCGGAAATCGCGCCGCTGATCGACGTGTACATCCGCATGCTCGGCCCCTCCCGCCTGATCCGCGGCGTCCGCCGCCGCGTCGAGGAGACCCTGCTCTCCGCCGAAAGCGCCGTCGTCGCCGAGTCGGACGCCATCGCCGCGGCCATCATCGCCCAGGCCGAGCCCGGCATGACCGCCGAGGACCGCGCCGGCCTCACCCGCCGCGCCGACGAGGTGCACGAAATCGCCCGCCGCCTGGTGCGCAACCTGACGCGCTCCCCGTTCCGCAGCTTCGCCAGCCTGCCCGACGGCGCCGTCCTGCTGGCCGAGTCGCTCCGCCCCGCCGACGCCGCGCTGATCGAGCCCTCCCGCCTCGCCGGCGTGGTCGCCGAGGAGGGCGGCGCCGACGGCCACACCGCGGTGATGCTGCGCGCGCTCGGCCTGCCCGCCGTGCTGGGTGCCGCCGGCGCCGCGCACGCCATCCGCCAGGGCGACATGATCGTGGTCGATGGCGGCTCCGGCCGCGTCACGCTGAACCCCTCGCCCGAGACCCTGGCGGGCGCCCGCCGCGCGGTGACCGCCTTCGCCCGCGAACGCCAGCGCTATGCCAGGCTGCGCCGCCTGCCCGCCGAGACGCTGGACGGCGAGCAGGTGGAGCTGCAGGCCAATCTGGAACTGCCCATCGAGCTGCCGCTGATCGCCCAATCCGGCGCCCACGGCATCGGTCTGCTCCGCACCGAATTCCTGTTCATGAACCGCGAGACGGTGCCCGACGAAGCGACCCAGGCGGAAACCTACCGCGCCATCGTCGAGGCGATGAACGGCGATCCGGTGACGTTCCGCGTGCTCGACTGGGGCGGCGAGAAGGACATCGAGGCGCTGGCGTTGGCCGGCCTGGTGCCGGAAATCGCCGACGCCAACCCGGCACTCGGCCTGCGCGGCATCCGCCTGCTGCTGCGCCAGCCGGAACTGCTGGAGACGCAGTTCGCCGCCATCCTGCGCGCCGGCATGGCCGGGCCGGTGCGCGTGATGCTGCCGATGGTCACCACGGTGACCGAAGTGCGCGCCGCGCGGGAAATCTACGAACGCGTCGCCCGCCGCCTGCGCCGCCGCGGCGAGCGCATCCCGGAAAAGCTGCCGCCGCTCGGCATCATGATCGAGACGCCCGGCGCCGCGCTGTCCGCCGACGCGCTGGCGCTGGAGGCGGATTTCTTCGCCATCGGCACCAACGACCTGACCGCCTACACGCTGGCGGTCGATCGCGGCGAGAGCGACGTCGCGGCGCTGTACGACCCGATGCATCCGGCCGTGCTGCGCCTGGTGCAGTTCGCCACCGAGGCCGCGCTGCGCATGCGCATGCCGGTGTCCGTGTGCGGCGAGATGGCGTCGAACCCGCGGCTGACTCCGCTGCTGCTGGGCCTGGGGCTGCGGTCGTTCAGTATGAACGCGGGGGCCGTGCCGCGGGTGAAGCAGGCGGTGCGCGCGGTGGAGATCGATGCGTGCGCGCGGTTTGCGCGGCGGGTGATGGAGCAATCGGATCCGGCGAAGATTGGGGAGATGGTGCGGGGGTTTTCCGCGGGGGGGTAGGTGCCGGAGCGAGGTGGCGGCCGTCTGGGTGTCATTGCGAGGAGCGAAGCGGTCCTCGGGCTTGACCCGAGGAAGCAATCCCGGTCACTCGGAAGCGCCACACCACACGCCGGTCGTTCGCTACACCACGTAAGGCACCCGCACGCCCGGGTCGTCGGTGGGAAACCCTTTCATGTCGCGGGTCAGCAGCAGCCGAGCGTGCACCTGCGCGCTCGCCCAGACGATCGCATCGGGCAGCTACAGCCGGTGGTCCCGCCGGATGGCAACCGCCCGCTCCGCAACATCGGGATCGAGCGCGATCAGTTGGAAGCCGTCCAGAAACGCGCGCGTCGCTTGCTCCAACGCCGGGGGCGCGCCGACCATGACCTCCATCCAGGTGATCACGCTGATCGCCTTGTCGGCGTAGCGCGCCAGCTCGGTCCTGGCCGCTGGAATGCCGCGCAGCAAATCAATCAGCACATTGGTGTCGATCAGCGCTTTCACCATTCGGCGCGGATGCGCGCCTGGTATTCCAGGCCGTCCGGTGTGTCGCTGCCCCACAGGCCGAAGGCGTCGGTCTCCGACGTTCGCCGATGGCGGGCGAGATAGTCGGCGACCGCCTCGCGAATGAGTGCGGCGCGTGGCTGGTGCGTGCCTGCGCCGAGCGCGGCGAGGTCGCGAATCTGGCCGTCGGGAAGATCGATGATCGTGCGCATGGCTAATGTATAACTGATGCCCGCATCAGGCATCAACAGGTCTCCCCCCGGAGCCGGCCGACGCGGCGGGGACAGTCGATGCGGGAGCGGGCAGCGCGCCTGGATGATCGCGGCGGATGGGGCGCCGGGCGTCAGGCGCCCTTGCGCCTGGCCCGCAGGAACCCTCCGAGGAGGCCGGCGGTAGGTTCGGTCGCTGACGGCCCGCCGACGATGTGAAGCCCGGGCTGCCGCAGGGCACTGACGTCGCGCACCTGGGTTTCGGTGATGTCGAGATGTTCAAGGGCGGTGAGGCCGGCGAGCGGCGACACGTCGCTCACCTGCGTGTCCTGGAGATTGAGGCGTTGCAGCGCGGTGAGGCCGGCGAGCGGCGCCACGTCGCTCACCTGCGTGCCCCGGAGATCGAGGCTTTGCAGGGCGGTGAGGCCGGCGAGCGCCGCCACGTCGCTCACCTGCGTGCCCGCGAGATAGAGGCGTTGCAGGGCGGTGAGGCCGGCGAGCGGCGCCACGTCGCTCACCTGCGTGTTCCAGAGATAGAGGATTTGCAGGGCGGTGAGGCCGGCGAGCGGCGCCACGTCGCGCACCTGCGTGCCCGTGAGATCGAGGCGTTGCAGGGCGGTGAGGCCGGCGAGCGGCGCCACGTCGCTCACCCGCGTGCCCCCGAGATCGAGGTATTGCAGGGCGGTGAGGCTGGCGAGCGGCGCCACGTCGCTCACCCGCGTGCCCGCGAGATAGAGGCTTCGCAGGGCGGTGAGGCCGGCGAGCGGCGCCACGTCGCTCACCTGCGTGCCCTGGAGATCGAGGCTTTGCAGGGCGGTGAGGCCGGCGAGCGGCGCCACGTCGCGCACCTTGGTCGGCGGTAATTCCTTGCCGTCGGCGTAACGCCTGCCCAACCCTAGCGAACGCAGCGCGAGCAACCCGGCCAGCGGCGTCAGATCGACCAGGTCCGTCCCGGCGAAATCCAGCCCGGTCACGAAGGGCACCCACGCCGCCGGCACCTGCCTGCCTGCCAGGATCAGCTTATGCACCGCCTCGACGCTGAACTCCGGCGGCGGTGCCGCATCGTCTGCCGGAGGTGCCGTCTGCGGCGCGGGCGGTGGCGGTGGCTCCGCCCGCGGTTCCTGCCGCGCCGCCCGCCGTGCCACGAACCGTGCCGCGTCGCGCACGCCCGTCGCCACAAGCCGCACCGTGCCGCGCACCCCCTCCACGCCGGCGCGGATCGCCGCCGAGGCGCGCTCGGCCCAGGCGCGCAGCGTGGCGAGAAAATCGCCGGTCAGCGTCGCCATCGCCTCGGCCGCGCGGGCGAGCGCGGCGAAGTCGATCGTGGTCTCGCCCAGCTTCAAGGCGAGCCGCGCGAGGTTCGCCTCGACCCGCATAGCGCTCAGGTAGAACACGAGCATGTCGGCCTCGCGCGACGCCGGCGTGTCGCGCTGCACGACGTCCAGCGCGTCCAGCCGTTCCACCACCGCGTCGAGCTGCCGAGCGATGCCGGCCAACTGGCCGTCGAACAAGGCGCGCGGCACCTCGGCTGCGAGCGCGTCGGCCAGCGCCGGCCGACTCGGCCGCAGCCCAAGTTCACGCGCGGCCCGCAGCGCACGGCCGAGGGTCAGTGTGATCTGGCCCTGCGCGCCGCGCACCTCCGTCAGGCCGCGGGTGAAGCCGAACTCCGGATCGCGCGACGGCAGCTCCGCCAACTCGAGCGTGCCGGCGAGGATCGCGAGGTCGTCCACCAGACGCTGGTCCACGCCGTCGCCATGGCTGGCGAGCACCTGATCCGCCGTCCTGACGAACAAGTCGAGCTGGTCGAGCGCTGGGCGAAGGTCGGGGTCAGCGTTGGCATTCGTCAGCGCCTCGCGCAGCCGGTCGATCTCGGCGTCGAGATCATCAAGCGCGCGGGTCGCCGCCAGTTCGCGCTGGCGGCCTGGAGGGAGGATGACGGAGAGGTCGCTCATGGCACCGTGGCCGCGTGATGGGCCGGCTGGAGGTTGTAGTAGCGCTGCATGGCATCGGCGGCTTGCTCGGCCGCGGCGTGATAGCCGTGATGCCGCGGGTGCCAATCGACGATCGGTTTCAGCACGGCCTTGAACGTGGGCGCCAGTTGCGCTGCCGCGAAATCAAATTGCCACAGGCAGCGATTGAGCAGGATCGGCAGGATGAGACCTCCGTTGCCTTGGGCACGCATGCGCATCGCGGGCAATTCAGTGCCACTGATGTAGGTGCTGTAGAGCGACTCCGCACTGACGAACGCGACAAACACCTCGGCTGCTGCAATGGCATCGGCGATCGCCTGGTTCCAGGCTGCGCCAGTCTGCAATTTCGGATCCCACCAGAACTCGACGCCGCAATGGCGCGCGACCGGCATCAGGAGCTTGTGGAACTCCCGACACTCATCGAAATCGGCGTGCGCGTAGGAGATGAACCCCTTCATCGGCGGTCGATTCTGGTGGCGCCTTAACTGTTGCTTCACAGAATGGTGCCGGGAATGCAGCGAATCAATCCGCCCGCGCTGCGGCCAGGAAATCGGCTGTTGCCCCGACTACCCTGATAGGGTATAACGCCAGTGGAAAAGCTGACGCCTCACTACGACCTGCCGCGCATCCAGGCGGACGTGGCCCGGCTCGGACCCGCCGCGTTCACCAAGGGCGCGCTGGACGGCGGCCGGGCGATGGGCCTCACGTCGTCGGAGATGATGGCTGTGGTCGCTTCGCTGACACGATGCAACTTCTACAAGTCGATGACGACCTATGCCGATCATCGCGTATGGCAGGACGTTTACCACGCAGCGACGCCCCTCCGCCGCGATGCCTACATCAAGCTCACCCCGCGAGAGGGCGCGCCGGTGATCCAGTTCAAGGAGAAGTAACCATGGCCCGCAATTGCCTCGCCTGCGCGGCCGGCCGGACGTTGACGCGCTTCCACGACGAGACCCTCACCGTGGACCATGCCGGCACCACCGCGTCAGTGCCCGGCCTGTCCGGCTGGCACTGCGATGCCTGCGGCGAGGTGGAATTTGAAGCCGACAGTGCGCGCCGCTATGCCGCCGCCGGCGACGCGCTGGTGCTGCGCGAGCGCCAGCGCCAGAGCAAGGAAATCCGCCGCATCCGCCGCAAGCTCGGCCTGAGCCAGGTCGCCGCGGCCCGCCTCACCGGCGGCGGCCACAACGCCTTCTGTCGTTACGAGCGCGGCGAGGCCGCCCCGCTGCCCGCCGTCGTCAACTTGTTCCGCTTGCTCGACAAGCATCCGGAACTGCTGAAGGAGCTCGCCTGACACGCACCGGCGTTGCGATCATCGCCGCCAGACACCAGGCGACAGTGCGGCGCGAAGCAGATTTGATTCGCACGGAGGCAGTGCGGAGGGCCACGGTGACCACGGAGCCGCTTTCCCGGTAGGCGACGTTGCAACGAACGCCCCGACAACAACAGAATTTATTGCATTCCGTGCCGATGCACGCGGCGGCAGGACAGCAAGAAAGCTCCGTGATCCCCGTGGCCCTCCGCCCTGCCTCCGTGCGAATCAAAGACCACTACGGACCGCACCGGCACCACGAGGGTGGCCCGTTAACCCCTGAGCCGCCCAATATGTGCTAGGCTGATCCCTGGAGGTTCACCATGAGCGATGTGAACGAGATCGACTGGACAGGTTGCCCGGACGTAGAAAGCGTGCCCGGCCGGTGTTCCGGCGCCTGGGTGGTCAAGGACAGCCGCATTCTGGTTGCGGGTATCCTCGATAACTACGACGCAGGCCTGAGCCCCGAGGAAATCGCCGCGGAGGTCTATGCCGGGCTCACCGCCGACCGCGCCCGCCGCATCATCGCGCACGCCAGAAGCCGCGTCAGCCAGCCAGTTTCGCACGCCTGACGCGAAGTGCCGATCCGCATCCTGCTCGATCAGAATGCGCCGATCGGCTTGCGTAGAGCCTTGGCCTCTCACGAGGTGGTCATTTCGCGCGACCTCGGCTGGGAGCGACTGGCCAACGGCGACCTGATCCGGTCTGCAGAACAAGCAGGTTTCACCATCCTGATCACCTGCGATCGCAACATCCGGTATCAGCAGAACCTGTCCGGACGCCGCATCGCGCTGATTGAGCTGACCAACGGCCTGTGGCCGGTCGTTCGCAACCATCTCGACCGGATTGTTGCGGCTGTCGAAGCTGCCGATCCAGGCGGCTACACGATCATCACTCTACCGCTGCCACCCCTGCGCCGACGCCCTTATCCGCGTCTGGAACGTTAGCGCCTGTCCCACCGCGTCAGTGCCCGGCCTGTCCGGCTGGCGCTGCGATGCCTGCGGCGAGGTGGAATTTGAAGCCGACAGCGCGCGCCGCCATGCCGCCGCCGGCGACGCGCTGGTGCTCCGCCAACGCCAACGCCAACGCCAGAGCAAGGAGACTCCCGCCGCATCCGCCGCAAGCTCGGCCTGAGCCAGGTCGCCGCGGCGCGCCTCACCGGCGGCGGCCACAACGCCTTCTCGCGTTACGAGCGCGGCGAGGCCGCCCCGCTGCCCGCCGTCCTCAACTTGTTCCGCGTGCTCCGCAAGCACCCGGAACTGCTGAAGGAGCTCGCCTGACACGCACCGGCGTTGCGATCATCGCCGCCAGACACCAACCGACAGTGCGGCGCGAAGCAAGATTTGATTCGCACGGAGGCAGGGCGGAGGGCCACGGTGACCACGGAGCCGCTTTCCCGGTAGGCGAAGTTGCAACGAACGCCCCGACATCAACAGAATTTATTGCATTCCGTGCCGACGCACGCGGCAGCAGGACAGCAAGAAAGCTCCGTGATCCCCGTGGCCCTCCGCCCTGCCTCCGTGCGAATCAAAAAACCACGACGGACCGCACGAACGCCGCGAGTGGCCCATTAACCCCCAAGCCGCCCAATATGTGCCAGGCTGATCCCAGGAGGTTCGCCATGAGCGATGTAAACAAGATCGACTGGACGGGTTGCCCGGACGTAGAACGCGTGCCCGACCGGTGTTCCGGCCCTGGGTGGTCAAGGACAGCCGCATTCTGGTTGACGGTATCCTCGATAACCACGACGCAGGCCTGAGCCCCAAGGAAATCGCCACCGAGGTCTATGCCGGGCTCGCCGCCGACCGCGCCCGCCGCATCATCGCGCACGCCAGAAGCCGCGTCAGCCAGCCAGTTCCGCACGCCTGACGCGCACCCGCGCAAAATGCCGCGCGTGCCGCAACGATCGTGCCGCGCATTCGGTCAAAACCGGTACGCCGCCACCCCTCGCCCGGCGTTCGCCGCCACCCCACCACCCGGGAAAGCCCCTCCGCGACTCCCCGTGGCCCTCGCGCTTCCGTGCGAATCGAAAGCCGCCGCACACCGCACGAACGCCGCGGCGGCGGCCCGCCAGGCCGCCCCGGCGCTACCCCACATGTGCCGCGCTCATCGCCAGAGACCTCATTCGGCACACTCCACCACCCAAGCGTGCAAAAACCCCTTGCCATTTCGCGCCACCTGTGTTCTACTTTCGTTCATGTCAGGCGACACAGCCATTCCCGGCCCACCCCCTACGCCCGATCGCTCCGGCGATCGGCAAGCCTCTGCGCCTACACGCGTCGGCCGCGTCCTCGCCGTCGTCCGCATGCTGATCGACTACGGCAAGCAGGTGGCGGACGCCATCCAGC
>DASXFW010000100.1:0-10114 GCA_036489395.1 Acetobacteraceae bacterium
GCTGGCGCTGCGGATCAACCGCTTGAACGGCGATTGGGACGCCTATTGGGCCCGCCTCGCCGCCAAGCCGCCCGCCAATCTCAACCAGCCAACAGTGTCGTCAGAGGTCGCCGCTTGAGCGCACAAGTTTGGTTCGCACCCTAATGACGCAGGGCACGAGTACCCCAGCGCAGAGGTTTTGACCGATTAAGAGGAGGCACACTCTGGACTGCCGGCCGGCCGGCCGGTCCGTCGCTGCACGACGGCGACAGCCTATAGGACGGCTTCGCCTTCGGCGGCAGGCTGATCAGAGCTCGGCCTCCTCCCGGTCAAAGTCGATGTACCGGTAAATTTCGCCGAGCGGGATTGTCAACGCGACGCTCCGCAGTTCGAGCATTGCTTCCAAGCCTCCGACAGGCTCGAACGCCCAGTGTCCGCCCTCGCGGCGATAGATGTGAATAGCTGGTTGGACTGGTAGATTTCGATGATCTCCTCGACACCAGCAATGTCTTGTTCATCCAGTCGCTTGCGATCCCGTTCGCGCCATCTCCTGAGTTCCGATGGCGACAAAACCTCAAACAGCACGCGCGGCAGACCATTGCATCGAATCATCACGTCGGGAATGCGAGCATTCGCCTGTTGCTGTTTCTCCGGTGCCGCGCCACTTCCCGACTCGGGATAGAAACCGTCCTTGCCGGTCATCCGGGCGGTCAGCGCTCCACCGAGCGCGACCACAATCTTGGCATGAGCAGGGGTCGGCGCAGCGTGGGCGACAATGCGCCCATCGACGAGTTCGTAACGCCACGCGTCGCCGAATTCGCGTTGGTCGGTACAAAGAAATTCTTCCGCGGTCCAAACCTTGTCT
This sequence comes from Acetobacteraceae bacterium, assembly GCA_036489395.1. Classification (GTDB taxonomy): domain Bacteria; phylum Pseudomonadota; class Alphaproteobacteria; order Acetobacterales; family Acetobacteraceae; genus JASHVB01. The sequence goes on from DASXFW010000100.1 coordinate 845, forward strand.
GCCGTCCTGGCGAGATCGCCCATGGTCGCCACGCCTCCTGTGCAGTCCGCATTCTAGCACGCCTGGGACGGCATCGAGCATAGGGGCGATACGCAGGATATCAGACGGGCGGCGCCGACTGCGGCGCGCTGCCCAGGACGGGTCCTCAACCCCGCGTCACACCGCGGCGATCGCGGCATTCAGTGTCGCACTCGGCCGCATCGCCGCCGACACCTTGGCCGGATCGGGCAGATAGTAACCGCCGATATCCACCGGCTTGCCCTGCGCCGCGATCAGTTCGGCATTGATCTTGGCCTCGTTGCCCGCAAGCGTATCGGCCAGATTCTTGAATCGGGCATGCAGCGCCGGGCTCTTGTCCTGCGCCGCTAGCGCCTGCGCCCAGTAGAGTGCCAGGTAAAAATGGCTGCCGCGATTGTCGATTTCGCCGACCTTGCGCGCGGGCGTGCGATTGAATTCGAGGATCTTGCCGTTGGCGACATCAAGCGTGTCGGCCAGAACCTGCACGTCGGCGTTCTTATGGGTCTGCGCCAGATGTTCCAGCGACGCTCCCAAAGCGAGGAACTCGCCCAGCGAATCCCACCGCAGATAGCCCTCCTCCTGGAATTGCTCCACGTGCTTCGGCGCCGAGCCGCCGGCACCCGTCTCGAACAATCCGCCGCCTGCCATCAGCGGAACGATCGACAGCATCTTGGCCGAGGTGCCCAGCTCCATGATCGGGAACAAATCGGTCAGATAATCGCGCAGCACGTTGCCGGTGATGGAGATCGTGTCCTGCCCCTTGCGGATGCGATCGAGCGTGAACTTCATCGCCTCCACCGGCGCCAGAATCCGAATATCCAGCCCCGCCGTATCCTGCTCTTTCAAATACTTCTCGACCTTGGCGATCACCTGCGCGTCATGTGCGCGTTGCGCATCCAGCCAGAACACCGCCGGAGTATTGGACAGCCGCGCGCGGCGCACCCCAAGCTCGACCCAGTTCTGAATCGGCGCGTCCTTGACCTGGCACATGCGGAAGATGTCGCCGGTCTCCACCGGACGCTCCAGCAGCACCGTGCCGTCGTCGGCGACCACGCGCACCGTGCCGTCGGCGGGAATTTCGAACGTCTTGTCGTGCGAGCCGTATTCCTCGGCCTGCTGCGCCATCAGTCCTACGTTCGGCACATCGCCCATCGTACGGGGGTCGAACGCGCCGTGCGCCTTACAATCTTCGATGACCGTCTGATACAGGCGCGCGTAGCTGCGATCCGGGATCACCGCATCGACGTCGTGCAGCTTGCCGTCGGCGCCCCACATGTGGCCGCCTTCGCGGATCATCGCCGGCATCGAAGCGTCAACGATCACATCGCTTGACACGTGCAGGTTGGTGATCCCCCGGTCGGAATTGACCATGGCGAGGCCGGGCCGTTTCGCATACTCGGCCGCGATATCGGCCTTGATCGCTGCCTTTTCGGCATCCGGCAGCGTTTCGATCCGCGTCAGCAGATCGCCCATGCCGTTGTCGGGATCGGCGCCGATACGCGCGAGCGTGGCGGCGTGCTTCTGAAACACATCGGCGAAGAAGACGGAAACGCAATGGCCGAACACGATGGGATCGGAGATCTTCATCATGGTCGCCTTCAGGTGCAGCGAGAACAACACGCCGTCCTGCTTCGCGGCATCGATTTGCTCGGCGTAGAAGGCGCGCAATGCCTTGCGGCTCATCGCCGACGCGTCGATGATCTCCCCAGCCTGCAGCGGCGTTTTCGCCTTCAACACCGTGACCGCGCCGTCGGCGCCAACCAGCTCGATGCGGGCGTTGGTCGGCGACGCAACGGCGGTCGCGATTTCCGAACCATAGAAGTCGCCCCCCGACATGGACGCCACATGCGTTTTGGAGTCCGCGCTCCAGGCACCCATCTTGTGCGGATTGTTGCGCGCGTATTGCTTCACGGCGCCGGCGGCGCGGCGGTCGGAATTGCCCTCGCGCAACACCGGGTTGACGGCGCTGCCGAGCACGCGGCCGTAGCGCGACCGGACGTCCTTCTCTGCATCCGTCGCGGCGTTGTCCGGATAATCCGGCACGTCATAGCCCTTGTCCTGCAGTTCCTTGATCGCGGCCTTCAACTGCGGGACCGACGCGGAGATGTTGGGCAGCTTGATGATGTTGGCCTCGGGCCGCATCGCGAGCCGGCCAAGTTCGGCGAGTTCGTCGTTGATCTTTTGCGCCGGCGTCAGTTTCTCCGGGAAATTGGCGAGGATGCGGCCGGTCAGCGAAATGTCCTTCAGCTTCATCGTCACGCCGGCCGTGCCGACGAACGCTTCGACGATCGGCAACAGCGAGTACGTCGCGAGCGCCGGCGCTTCGTCGGTCATTGTCCAAACGATCTCGAGATCTGACATGCTTGCACCTCTGCGCGCCGGCTGGTTTGGCGGAGTTGAACTAACCGCGAATTCGGCGCGGGTTGTCGCACCGGCGTACGGGAAGGGCAAGCGGGGACGGCCCCTCGCTCGCATCCTCCTCCGGAGATGCGAAAGAACCGTTAACCGCCATTCCCGGATGCCCGGCCAATCCAGGCACCTTGGGATAGAACAGGCGAGCACCTGACGTTAGAGTTGGCGCACCGGGGAATGCCCGCGTCCAAGGAAAGTCCGTCGTTTGACCCGCATGGCGATCGCCGTCGTGGCGATGTTTCTGCAGCAGACCTGCGGCTCGGTCGGGCGCGTCCTGCCGGCGGTCCTCGCACCGCTCATCATCGCGGAACTGCACGGTGATCCGTCCTGGGTCGGCATCTATTTCGGCCTGGTGGCCATCGCCGCGCTGATCGGCCAGCTCGGCTCCGGCGGCTACATCATCCGCCACGGCGCCATCCGCATGAGCCAGATCGCGCTGCTGTCGGTCGGGGCCGGGCTCGCTGTGGCAGTCGTCGGCGGCCCCACAGGTTTCGTGCTGTCCGCCCTGATCGGCAACGGCGTCGCGGCGGTTGCCACGCCCGCCAGCTCGCATCTTCTCGGACGCTGGGCGGTGCGGCGTTACGCGCCGTTCGCGTTCTCCATCACGCAGACCGCGATCCCCGCCGGCATCCTGCTCGGCGGTTCGCTCGGCCCGTTGCTGTCGCAGCAGCTTGGCTGGCGCGGCACGATGCTGGTCAGTGCCAGCGCCTGCTGGTGCTTCGCGCTGGCGCTGCAGCCGTTGCACGACCGGCTGGATACCGAGCGATCGCCGCATCACGCGATCCATCTGTCGGACTTTCGCACGACGGTTTCGGGCGTGCTCGCGGTGGAGGAACTCCGCGCGCTGTCCTTCGCCTGCTTCGCGTTCAACGGGTTGCAGGCGGTGTTCACCGCGTATTTCGTCACCTACCTCACCGCACTTGGATACGATCTCGTCGCGGCCGGAGCGCTGTTCTCGGCGGTGATCGCCATCGCAATTCCCTGCCGTATCCTGTGGGGATGGGTCGGCAGCTTCTACATCGCTCCGCGGATCGTCATGGCCGGGCTCGCGTTCGGCATGGCGGCGAGCGTCGTGCTGATGGGTGTTTTCAATGCCGGCTGGCCGGAGCTTGCCATCGGTATCGTCACCGGAGCGCTCAGTGCCACTGCGATGTCCTGGCACGGGATTCTGCTGTCGGAATCAGCTCGGCTTGCGCCGCCGGGCCGGGCAGGCGCGGTGACCGGCGGTGTGCTGTCGTTCGGTCAGATGGGTGCATTCCTCTGTCCGTCGGTGTTTTCGTTGCTGCTGCGGTTGACCGGCAGCTACGCCGCAGGCTGGGCGGTCTGCGCCGTGCCCGCGATATGGGTGGGGGCGAATCTGCTGCGGCGCCGCGCCTGACGCGCGAGGTTGCGGAAGCCGCCCCGACCGGACATCAGCCCCGCATTTGGCAGACGTCCAGCATCTGCGCCGCCCGGAACGCCGTGTGGCGGATGGCCGCCTCGGCCGGGAGGTGCAGGCCGTGGAACAGGACCGCGACCAGCAACACGACGGCGGCAAGCTTGCCAGGCTTCAGGGTCGGCGGCGGACCCGCCAGGCCGATCAGCGCCGCCGCTCCGGCCAGCCCCACCGCGGCGCCTACCGCCACCTCCGGCAGCGAGTGCATGCCCAGCACAAGGCGGGAGACGCCGATCACCACCGCGGCCAGCACAGCCACCGGCAGGATAGCCAGGCGCCGCCGTGTCAGCAGCGCTGCGAGGCCGCCCGAGACGACGGTCGCGGCGGCTACATGGCCGCTCGGGCTGTGCAATGCCAACAGTCCGTCCAACGGCGCGCAGGCAAGGCAGACCAGCTTCAGCACCAGGATCACACCGAACGTGGCGCCCACCACGGCCAGCCAAACGAGCGCACCCCGTGCCCAGCCTTGCACGGCGAGCGCGACGGCGACGGCCAGCACCAGCGGCAGCAGCACCGCCTGGTCGGCGAAGTTGGTAATGAACAGCACGGCGCCTTATACACCAATTTTTAAGACATTGCCCGGATTTCTTTACAGACGGATGCGACGTGCGATCATCCTACCAGGGCCGCCAGCGCCGCGCGCAGTTCCGCGATGCCGGCGCCGGTTGCACTGCTGGTTGCAACCACGTCGGGGTAGGCGGCCGGGTGGGCGCGGGCCAGCGCCTCCGCCTCTGTCCGCTTGCGCGCCAGGGCGGGCGGTTTGATGTCGTCGGCCTTGGTCAGCACAAGCTGGAAGGTCACGGCGGCACGGTCCAGCAGCTCCATCACGGCGGTGTCGGCAGCCTTCACTTCGATCCGCGTGTCGAGCAGCAGCATGACGCGGCGCAGGGTGGGACGGCCGCGCAGGAAGTCGAACATCAGGCCCTGCCAGTCCTGCTTGATGTCCTTGCCGGCCCGGGCATAGCCGTAGCCGGGCATATCGACCAGCGTCAGCCTTCCGCCGAGGTCGAAGAAATTGAGCTGCCGCGTCCGCCCGGGGGTGTCCGATACGCGGGCCAGTGCGTGGTGGCCGGTCAGTGCGTTGAGCAGCGACGACTTGCCGACATTGGAACGGCCGGCGAAGGCGATCTCGGGGCCGGCGGGCGGCGGCAGATGGTCGAGGCGCTGCGCGGCGTGAACGAAGCGGCACTCGGCGGCGAAGAGCACGCGGCCGGTTTCGAGTTGTTCGGGTGTGGGTTCTTCAGCCACGCTGCCGCTCGCAAGAGACAGGATTCCTCCTCCCCTTGAGGAAGGGAGTTCGGGGGAGGGCTGCGAACCACACCAAAACCGGGATAGTACGCACCCCTCCCCCTGGCCCCTCCCTCAAGGGGAGGGGGGAATCTGCGGACAGCCGCGGTCGCTTCATCATCCGATGGGCGGGCGTCACGTTCTCGCCAGGCCGGGGCGCGACAGGCGGGTGCGCCGCATGATCACCCATTGCTGGCACACCGACATCAGGTTGTTCCACGTCCAGTAGATCACCAGACCCGCAGGGAAGCGCGCCAGCATGAAGGTGAAGATGATCGGCATGAACTGGAACAGCCGAGCCTGTACCGGGTCGGGCGGCGGCGGGTTCAGCTTCTGCTGCAGGAACATCGTCCCGCCCATGATCAGCGGCAGGATGCCCAGGTGCAGGTACGGCGTGATCGTCGTCGGATCGAACGGGATCAGCCCGAACAGGTTGAAGACGTTGGTGGGATCCGGCTGCGACAGGTCGTGGATCCAGCCGAAGAACGGCGCCTGACGCATCTCGATCGTGGTGAAGATCACCTTATACAGCGAGAAGAACACCGGAATCTGCACCACCATCGGCAGGCAGCCGGATGCCGGATTGACGCCCTCCGCGCGGTACAGCCCCATCATTTCCGACTGCATCTTCTGCGGATCGTCCTTGAAGCGTTCGCGCAGCGCGGTGACTTTCGGCCCGAGCAGCTTCATCTTGCTCATCGAGCGGTAGGAGTAGTTGGCGAGCGGAAAGAACAGCAGCTTCACGCCGGTGGTGAAGGCGATGATCGCCAGGCCGAAATTGCCCAGGATGCTGTTCAGCCAGTCCAGGCAAAGGAAGATCGGCTTGGTCAGGAAATAGAACCAGCCGAAATCCACCGCCTTGTCGAAATTCGGGATGTGATACTGCGCCTCGTAGTGGTCCAGCAGGTGCACGATCTTGGCGCCGGCGAAGCTGTGCCACGGCATGCTGCCCGTCGCGCCGGCCGCGATGCTGACCGGATCGTGGGTGACGTAGTCCACCTGGTAGTGGCCGTCGCCCTCGCCGCCGTAGATGAACGACAGGTCCACCTGCTTCGATTGATCCGGCGCGATCGCGGTGAGCCAGTACTTGTCGGTGATGCCGGCCCAGCCACCGGTGGTCGTCGCGTGATAGGCGGTGCCGGTGTCCTCCTCGACACGTTTCGCACTGGCGATGCGGTTGTCGAGCCGCGTCAGCGCGTCCGCGTTCTGGCCGGGCAGATGGAGGGCATATTCGTTGTAGCCGATCCAGATCAGCAGGCCTCGCTGGGCGGTGGAGCCGGTCTCCGGGACCGCCTTCTGCGTCATCGCGTCGATGGCGCCGTTGAAGTCGGCGGCATAGTCCGCCGATGCGGCCAGCCCCAGCGCGGCCCCGCCGCCGCCGGCCAGCCAGGAGCGGATCGCGTCGCCGTCGGCGTGCATCGCGTCGCGCATTTCGGCGGTGGTGTAGGTGCGGTCCAGATCGATCTGCTTGTCGCCCTCGGTCTTCGCCTTGGCGTAGGTCGTCTCCTGCAGGCCGTTGACGTTGCCGAGCAAGCCTTCGAACAAGATGTAGTAGCCGGCGGTTTCCGGCGTGTACTCGCGGCGGACGCGGGCCCAGGGGTACAGCTCCACCGGCTTGCCGGTGGCGTTCTTCACCGCCTGGGTGACGTTGAACATGTAGTTGTCATCGATCGAGATCAGCAGCTCGAACGTCACGCCCTGGCCGTTGTCCCAGGACAGCGTCACCGGATGGCCGGCGCTCAGCGTGTCGTTCGAGGCGTGCCACACGGTGTTGTTGTCCGGCACGTTCACCGGCGCGCCGGGTCCCGGCGTCCAGCCGTACTGGATGTAATAGGGATGCGGATCCGACAGCGGCTCCAGCAGGCGCACGTGCGGGGAGTTGGGCGCCTCGGTTTCGCGATAGTCGCTGAGGATCAGGTCATCGATGCGCGCGCCGAGCAGGCTGATGGAGCCGCGCACGCTGGGCGCCGCGATCTTCACGCGCGGCACGTTGGTGGGGACGCTCGGTTGAGCCATGGCGGCGGCGAGGCCCGGCGTCGGGGCGGATGCGCCGGCCGAACCGGGCGGCGTGGCGATCTTCGCTGCCACATGCTGCGGCGGCGGGGCGGGCGGCTGCGGCAGGTGTGGAGCAACCAGGTACTGGAATGCCAGCAGGATCGCTATGGAAATCGTGATCGCGAGAAAGAGTCGCTTCTGTTCCATTCATGGCCTCGTTTGGCCGCAGGGGTACGCGTTCGCCGCTTCGCAGCGAAGTATGCGGCGGGATGGCACCACGGGGTCGTCGTCCGTTCCGGCCAGGGCTGTACGGTGGTTCGGCGACACCGGGTCGAAGCCGCCCTCGCACCAGGGATTGCAGCGCAGGATGCGCCATACCGCGAGTACGCTGCCGCGCCCCGTGCCATGCGTCCGCAGGGCGTCGATCGCGTAGTCGCTGCAGCTTGGGAAGAAGCGGCACTGCCCGCCGATCAGCGGACGCAGCGTCCATTGGTAGCCGCGCACGGCGGCCACGGCGACGTGGGCCGCTGGGGTCACAGCACCCCCGTCTTGCCGAGGGCACGGCGCAGGTCTGCGCGCAGCGCGGCGAAATCGCGGGCCCGCGTGCCGTCGCGGCCGATCAGCACCAGCTCCACGCCGACGGCCGGATGGGCCTGCAGCTCCAGGCGGGCGGCCTCTTTCAGGCGACGGCGGGTGCGGTTGCGGATCACGGCGTTGCCGACTTTCTTCGTCACGGTGAAACCAAGCCGGGCCGGCGCGTCGTCGTTGCGTTGCAGCGCCTGCAGCACCAGGCCGGGCATCGCGGCCTTGCGGCCCTTGGCGGCGACACGCAGGAATTCGGCGCGACGGGTCAGGCGGTGAGGCTTCGGCGGCACAGGGCGCGGCCTCCTTCCGGGTACGGCCGCCACGGGAGCGGCTAGGCCGACAGCCGCTTCCGGCCCTTGGCCCGGCGGTTGGCGAGCACCTTGCGGCCGCCCACGGTCGCCATGCGGGCGCGAAATCCGTGCCGGCGCTTGCGGACCAGCTTCGACGGTTGATAGGTGCGCTTCACGACGCGTTACTCCGGGCTGGGCAATCAGGCGCGGCGGGCGCGCCCGAAGGGGCGGTCCGTCGCAGGCGGCGGCTTATAGGGGCGGGATCGGGGGGCGTCAATTGTCGGGGGCTGGGTGTCGGGCGGGCTGGGTGTCGGGTGGGCTGGGTGTCGGGTGGGCTGGGGAGATCGGCGGCGGCGGAGGGGCGGAGCCTCACGGGCGCCGCGTTGCCTCTGGGGCCGGTGCATGCCCAGGGGGGGCGGGCGGCCAGGGCCACTCGGTCAGCGGCATGGCGCGGAGCATGTTCGTTAGAATGGATGCCACAATGAAGGGACAGGCGTTCGTGCGCCATTCGCGTGGCACGAATCAGGACGGCGGGGCCAGCCGTCTGCCGGCCCCGTTCATCAGGCATAACAGGATTGGCAGCGCGAGATGGCAGGCGGTCCGGTCGGCGGACCAGTGCCGGCCCGGGCGGGGATCTGCTGCCACGATGTTGGCGACACTGCATGTTGGGGGATGGCGGGCGCCAGTCTGCGTGGATTACGACGGATTTTCGCGACGCAAAGCGGCGTGAGCGCTGGCGCGGCGGCGGTGGCGGTGTCCGGGCCGATCGGGCCGGGGACAATCCCGAGTGCTTCAAGTTGCGACAACACGGCCGGATCGACGTCGGACTGCCGAAGCTTCTCCAGCAGTGCCGCGCGCGTGCGGGACAGTTCCGAACAATCCAGCGCGACGCCACGGCTGCGGCGCGTGCGCGCGGTCGGGTCGCTCGACTGGCTGCGGATCGCGGGGGCCGGCGGTTGCGCGGAATCTTGCGGGAGGGGCAGGCGGCCAGCGGGGCGCGAGGCTGGCCGCGGGGGGTGACGCTGCCGGATGGCCTGGAATTGCTCGAGCAGGAAGAGGATGACGAGGGCGATGAGATAGGCGAGCCATTCGGGCATGAGGTCGGGCGAATCCGGGTCGGCCCGATCTGGATCGGGAGCATAGGCTTCGGCCGGAGGTGTGTTCAGGTCGCCCATAACGGCGGGTGTATATCGCAAGCGGCCGGGGTTGTCAAGGATAATAACGTGATCTGGTTAGTTGGCGGTTCGC
>DASXFW010000104.1:0-9967 GCA_036489395.1 Acetobacteraceae bacterium
CCCGCGGGAGATTGCTTCGGCCAAGCGGCCTCGCAATGACAGAAGGCGCCGGCCTTGCCATGACAGCGGGCGCACCCCAATCCCGCAATGACACCTGACCACCGGTGATCCCCCGCCTCCCGGATCGCCTGCTGCCTGGCAAGCCGTATCCGCTGGGTGCCACCTGGGACGGGCTCGGCATCAACTTCGCGGTCTTCTCCGCCCACGCCGAACGCATGGACCTGTGTTTGTTCGAACCCGCCGGCCGGCACGAAATCGCGCGTTACGAACTCCCCGAATACACCGACCAGATCTGGCACGGCTACCTGCCCGACGCATCCGCCGGCATCCTTTACGGCTACCGCGCGCACGGATCCTACGACCCCGCCCGAGGCCACCGTTTCAATCCCAACAAGCTGCTGCTCGATCCCTACGCGCGCGGCCTGGCCGGCCGGTTGCACTGGACCGACGCGGTATATGGCTTCAACGCCAACTCCCCGCGCGGCGATCTGTCGTTCGACCGCCGCGACAGCGCACCCGCCATGCCGAAAGGCGTGGTCACCGACGATTCCTTCAACTGGGGCGACGACCGCCGCCCCGATATCCCCTGGTCCGACACTGTCATTTACGAAGCGCATGTCCGCGGCCTGACCAAACTGCGCGACGACATCCCAGAACAGGAACGCGGCACGTTTGCGGCGCTCGCGCGGCCGGTGATGATCGATTACCTGCGCCGCCTCGGCATCACCGCCATCGAGCTTCTGCCGGTGCACGCCTTCGCGCAGGACCGTCACCTGGTTATGAAAGGCCTCCACCAGTACTGGGGTTACAACACGCTCGCCTATTTCGCGCCGGAGCCGATGTATCTGTGTGATGGTTCGGCGAACGAAATGCGCGTCGCGATCCGCCGCTTGCACGCCGCCGGCATCGAAGTGATCCTCGACGTGGTGTACAACCACACCGCCGAATCCGATCATCTCGGGCCAACGCTGTCGTTCCGCGGCCTCGACAATGCCAGCTATTACCGGCTGGAGAATTACGATCCGCGCCATTACGTGAACGACACCGGCACCGGCAACACGCTGAACCTGTCGCATCCGCGCGTGCTGCAGATGGTGACGGACAGTCTGCGCTACTGGGTGGATTCCTACCACATCGACGGCTTCCGCTTCGATCTAACCACCACGCTCGGCCGCGAGGATCACGGCTTCGATCCCGGTGCCGGCTTCTTCGATGCGCTGCGCCAGGACCCCACCCTCGCACGCGTCAAGCTGATCGCCGAGCCGTGGGACGTCGGCCCCGGCGGCTACCAGGTCGGCCGCCATCCCCCCGGCTTTGCCGAATGGAACGACAAGTTCCGCGACGGCGTGCGCCGCTTCTGGCGCGGCGACGGCGGCCAGCGTCCCGATATCGCCGCCCGACTCGCCGGCTCCGCCGATGTGTTCGATCACGACGGCCGGCGTCCCTGGGCCAGCGTCAATCACGTCACCTCGCATGACGGTTTCACCTTGCTCGACGTCGTGAGCTACGCGCGCAAACACAATGACGCGAACGGCGAAGCCAACCGCGACGGAAATTCCGAGAACTGGTCATGGAACACTGGCATCGAGGGCCCCAGCAGCGATCCCGCGATCGTGAACGCACGCACCCAGGTGCGCCGTGCCATGCTCGCCACGCTGCTGTTCTCCGCCGGTACGCCGATGCTCGCATCGGGCGATGAGGCCGGCCGTACGCAGCGTGGCAATAACAACGCCTATTGCCAGGACAATGGGAATTCCTGGTTCGATTGGACGGCGGCGGCACGCCCGGACAACGCCGCTCTTACCGCCTTCGTCGCGCGCCTGATCGCATTGCGGCAGGCGCATCCGGTGCTGCGTGCGCCGGCGTTCCTGCACGGCAGCGTGGAAGTCGTGCCGGGTGTGCGCGACATCGCATGGTTTGATCAGGATGGCGCACCAATTTCGCCCGGCGCTTGGAACGATTCGGAACAACGGACGTTGATCTTGCGCCGCGCGATGTCGGACGGAGACGCCACAGTGACGATTCTGACGCTGCTGCTGAATCCGACGCGGGAGGACCGCAGCTTCCGCCTGCCGCCACCCAACCTGCCGTCCACGGTGTTGCTCGACACCGCGGCGCCGGATGCCGCCGCTGCCGCGGTCGCGGATCACACCGTCTCGGTCGGCGCGCACGGCGCGGTGCTGGTGCTGGCACAACACGCGGCGGCGCGATGAGGCGATACGCCAGCGATCTTCCGTTCGGCGCGACAGTACTGCCCGACCGGCGGACGCGCTTTCGCCTATGGGCACCCGCGCAGGAATCCGTCGCCGTGGCCTTCGAGAATTCCGCGCTCCTGCCAATGGAACGCTTGCCCGACGGCTGGTTCGAGGCGGTCGCCGATTGTCCGCCCGGCACGCTCTATCGCTATCGCCTGGCCGACGGAATGCTGGTGCCCGATCCTGCCTCCCGGTTCCAGCCGGACGACGTGCACGGTCCGTCCCAGACGATCGATCCGGCCGCGTACCATTGGCGCAATGCGAACTGGCAGGGCCGGCCGTGGCGCGAGACCGTGCTGTACGAATTGCACGCCGGGGTGCTGGGCGGCTTCGCCTGTGTCGCCGAGCAGCTTCCACGTTTGCGCGAGCTCGGCGTCACCGCGGTCGAGCTCATGCCGGTCAACGATTTTCCTGGTCGCCGCAACTGGGGCTATGACGGCGTGCTGCCCTACGCGCCTGACTCGGCCTATGGCACGCCCGACGACCTGAAGGCGCTGGTCGATGCGGCACACGATCAGGGGCTGACGATCTTCCTCGACGTGGTGTATAATCATTTCGGCCCCGACGGAAACTATCTGCACGCCTGCGCGCCGCAGTTCTTCCGCGACACGCATCCCACGCCGTGGGGCCCCGCCATCGATTTCCGCCGCCCCGAAGTGCGCGCGTTCTTCACCGGCAACGTGCTGTACTGGCTGATGGAATACCGCTTCGACGGCCTGCGCTTCGACGCGGTGCACGCGATCGAGGACCAGTCCTGGGTGGACGAAATGGCCGCCGCCGTGCGCGACACCATCGAGCCCGGACGCCAGGTGCACCTCGTGCTGGAACACCACAACGACGCATCGCATCTTGCACGCAACATCGACGCGCAATGGAACGACGACGCGCACAACGCGCTGCACGTGCTGCTGACCGGCGAATCCGGCGGCTACTACGCCGGTTACGCCGATCGCCCCGCGGAAAAGCTGGCGCGCTGCCTGGCCGAAGGCTGGGCGTATCAGGGCGAGATGTCGCACTACCTCGGCGGCCCGCGCGGCAGCTCCAGCGCGCATCTGCCGCCCACCGCGCACGTCATGTTCCTGCAGAACCACGACCAGATCGGCAACCGCGCATTCGGCGAACGCCTGACAAGCTTGGTCTCGCCGCGCGCACTCGAAGCCGCCATCGCGCTGGTTCTGTTGTCGCCGCAAATCCCCCTGCTGTTCATGGGCGACGAATCCGCCAGCCGCTCGCCCTTTCTGTTCTTTACCGACCACCACGGCGAACTCGCCGACGCGGTGCGCGAAGGCCGCCGCAACGAATTCGCCCGCTTCGCCGACTTCGCCGATCCGCACCGGCGCGCCCGCATTCCCGATCCGAACGCGCCCGCCACGTTCGAAGCATCGGTGCCGCTGCCCGAACCGGATCATGCAGACGCGCGCGAGGCGCTGTATCGGCGGCTGCTCGAGCTGCGGCGGCAGTGCATCGTGCCGCGCCTCGATAACGCACACGGCGGGGACGCATGTGCGATCGGGGACAAGGCCGTGCTGGCGCGCTGGACGATGGGCGACGGTGCGACGCTGACGATCGCGGCCAATCTCGGCACCGAGCCGGTGTCGCTGAAGCCGCAACCCGGCCGTCTGTTGTTCGCCGGCACGGATTTGCGGCCCGGCACGCTGCCCGGCTGCTGCACCGCGGCTTTTCTCGACGGTGCCGCATGAGGCCAGTGGCAGTGCACGCGGCAACCAGAGATCCCCCCTCCCCTTGTGGGAGGGGGACAGGGGGAGGGGTGCCTACATCCGCCGCCCGCGCGTGCACCCACCCCTCCCCCTATCCCCCTCCCTCAAGGGGAGGGGGGACAAGCAAGAAAGAAATGATGGGAGCCTCCTCGCATGAGTGACGAGGCCCTTCGCGACCTCGCCCGCCGCGCGGGCATCGAGGTGGAGTGGCAGGACTTCGCCGGCCGCCCGCGCGTCGTGCCGCCGGACGTGCTGCGCAGCATCCTCGGCGCACTCGGGCTGCCCGCGGATACGCGCAGCCAGCTTGCCGCCAGCCGCCGGCAGGTCGCCCACCGCTCCGCGCTCAGCGACCTGCCGCCGCTGGTCACCGCCATTGCCGGCCGCCCCACCCGCCTCGACCTCGGCGCCGCCGAGCCGCAGCCTGCCAGGCTGCTGCCAGAACACGGCGGCGCGCGCGACATCACCCTGATGCCGGCGCGCGGCCGGCTGCGCATCCCCGCGGTGGCGGAATCCGGCTACCACCGCCTGCAGATGGACGGGCGGGAGATCGTGCTCGCCGTCGCCCCGGCGCAGTGCCGCACCATCGAGGACGTGGTGCCGGACGCCCGTCTGTGGGGCCTCGCCGCCCAGGTCTATGCGCTGCGCGCGCCCGGCGACGGCGGCATCGGCGACGCCGCCGGGATCGCCGGCCTGGCCACGGCCGCCGCCGCCGCCGGCGCCGACGCGCTGGCGCTCAGTCCGCTGCACGCCTTGTTCTCCGCCGATCCGGCCCGCTTCGCACCGTATTCCCCATCCAGCCGGCTGTTCCTCAATCCGCTGCACGCGGCGCCCGCCCTGGTGTTCGGCGCCGACCGCGCGGCGCAGGCGATCCGCGACGCGGGCCTGGCCGAGACCTTCGCCCGGCTGGAGGCGCTGCCGCTGATCGACTACCCGGCCGCGGCCGAAGCCAAGCTGACCCTGCTGCGCAGCTTGTTCGAGATCCTGACGGACGGCCCGGACAGCACCTCCGCGCTCGGCGCCGACTTCTCCGGCTTCCGCGCCGACGGCGGCGCGTTGCTGCAAGAGCATGCGCGGTTCGAGGCGCTGCACGCGGCAGAGATGCCGGCAGAGAAGGACTGGCGGCGCTGGCCGGTCGATCTGCGCGACCCGGCCAGCCCGGCGGTCGCCGCCTTCGCCGACGCGCACGAGCAGGAGGTGATGTTCCACACGTTCCTGCAATGGATGGCCGATCGGTCGATCGCGGCGGCCCACGCGCAGGCGCGGCAGGCCGGCATGCGGATCGGGCTGGTCGGCGACCTCGCGGTGGGGATGGATGCGACCGGCAGCCACGCCTGGAGCCGCCAGCGCGACATCCTGGGCGGCCTGACCATCGGCGCGCCGCCCGACTTGTTCAATCCGCGCGGCCAGGCGTGGGGGCTGACCAGCTTCTCGCCGCGCGCCTTGTCCGACGGCGGCTTCGCGCCGTTCATCGCCACGTTGCGGGCCGCACTGCGCCACGCCGGCGGCGTGCGGATCGACCACGCGATGGGCCTGACCCGGCTCTGGCTGGTGCCGGAGGGCGCCGATCCGGCCGACGGCGCCTATCTGACCTACCCGGTCACCGACCTGCTGCGGCTGCTGTCGCTGGAGTCGGCGCGGCACAACGCCGTGGTGATCGGCGAGGACCTCGGCACCGTCCCGCCCGGCTTCCGCGAGACGCTGGCACTGGCCGGCGTGCACGGCATGCGGGTGCTGTGGTTCGAGCGCGACGAGGAGCGCGGCGGTTTCGCCAACCCGGTTGCCTGGGACCGGCTGGCCGTCGCGATGACCACGACGCACGATCTGCCGACAGTAGCCGGCTGGTGGAAGGGCACCGACATCGCGGAGCGTGCCGAACTGGGCCGGCTGGGCGAGGGTGTGCAGGCGCAGGACGTGCTGGCCGAGCGTGCCGCCGACCGCTCCGCGCTATGGCGCGGCCTGGTCGCCGCCGGGGTTGCGGAAGGCGATGCGCCCAGGGCGGACACGCTGGACGGCGTGGTCGATGCAGCGATCCGCTTCGTCAGCCGGACGCCCTCGCCGCTGGCGCTGGTCCCGGTCGAAGACGTGCTGGGCCAGGAGGAGCAACCCAACCTGCCCGGCACGATCGACCAGCATCCCAACTGGCGCCGTCGCTCTCCCGGCGAGGCGCGCACGCTGCTGCGGGAAGGGCCAGCGGCGGCACGGGTGGCCGCGCTGGCGGCGGAGCGGCCGCGGGAGTGAGCCGACCGGTGCCAGGCAAGGTTCCAAGGGTGCAAGACTCCCCCCTCCCCTTGAGGGAGGGGGATAGGGGGAGGGGTGCGTACATCCGCCTGACCTCGCATGTACGCACCCCTCCCCCTGACCTTGGTCCGCTTCGCGGCCCAAGCCCTCAAGGGGAGGGGGGAAGGTCGGAACCTGAACCTCGATTGGTCACACCGGACCAGCACGGGCTCGGCGCGGCGCGGTGAGTACAGCATCCCCCACCGGCGGCTTCGCGCGCGCTAGCATGCGCCTGCAACTCCGTCGCGAATTCACCTTTGCGGATGCCGCGCGCGCGGTGCCGTACCTGGCCGAGCTCGGCGTCTCGCACATGTACGCCTCGCCGATCCTCACCGCCCGCCCGGGATCGATCCACGGCTACGACGTGATCGACCCGACCCGGGTCAGCGAGGAACTCGGCGGCGAAGCCGGCCTGCGCGATCTGGTCGCGGCGCTGCGGCAGGCGGGGCTCGGTCTGATCGTGGATATCGTGCCCAACCACATGGCGGTCGGCGGCGGCGACAACGCGTGGTGGCAGGACGTGCTGCGGCTTGGCCGCGACAGCCGCTATGCCTGCTTCTTCGACATCGACTGGGAACCGGCCGACCCGGCGCTGCACGGCAAGGTGCTGGCGCCGTTCCTCGGCCGCCCGTACGGCGAGGCGCTGGCCGCCGGAGACCTGCGCCTCGCCGGCGATCCGGATGGCACGCCCGTGGTGCGCTACTTCGACAATTCCTGGCCCATCGCACCGCGCGACCTGGCGGAGATCGCGGCGCTCGGGCTGGCGGCCTACGACCCCGCCGCCCCGGACGGCCGCGACCGGCTGCACCGGCTGCTGGAACGCCAGCACTATCGGCTGGCGTGGTGGGGCACCGCCGGGGACGAGATCAACTGGCGCCGCTTCTTCGACATCAACGGCCTGGCCGGCCTGCGCGTCGAGGACCCCGTCGTGTTCGAGGCCACCCACGCCACAATCTTCCGGCTGTATGCCGAGGGGCTGATCGACGGCCTGCGCATCGACCACGTGGACGGGCTGGCCGATCCGCCCGGCTATTGCCGCGCGCTGCGTGCGCGGCTGGACGCGCTGGCCAGGGTCCGGCCGGATTCGGCGCCCTCCGGACCAGCCTGGCTGGTGGTGGAGAAGATCCTCGGCGCCGGCGAAAGCCTGCCCACCGACTGGGGCGTGGACGGTACCAGCGGCTACGACTTCATGGACCAGGTCAGCGCGCTGCAGCACGACGCGGCGGCGGAGCAATCCCTGGGCTGGTTCTGGTCGGCCGTCAGCGGCCGGCCCGCCGACTTCCACGTGGAAGAGCGAGCAGCTCGGCTGGAGACCTTGCGGCGCGGGTTCGACGTGCAGCTTGAGGCGACGGCCTCCGCGCTGCACCGCCTGGCGCGGCTGGACCCGGTGACGCGCGACACCTCGCAGGCCGCGATCCGCCGCGCGCTGCTGGCGCTGCTGGCGCATTTTCCGGCCTATCGCACCTACAACGCGGGCGACGACGTCCGCTCCGCGAGCGACGACGCGGCGTTCCTGCGCGCGCTGGACGCGGCGAAGGCCGACAGCCCGGGCGCGCTGCACCCGGTGCTGGATTTGCTGGATCGCTGGCTGGGCGGCGAGCCGCCGGCGACGCCCGGCGCGTCGTGGCGGCGGATCGCCACGCGGCGGTTCCAGCAGCTCAGCGCGCCGGTGGCGGCGAAGGCGGTCGAGGACACCGCGTTCTATCGTTACGGCCGGCTGCTGTCGCGCAACGACGTAGGGTTCGACGCGGCGCGGCTGGGGTGCTCTGTCGCGGAGTTCCATGCCGCCTGCCTGGCACGGCGGCGCGACTTCCCCGACGCGATGCTGGCCACCGCGACGCACGACCACAAGCGCGGCGAGGATTTGCGCGCGCGCCTGGCGGTGCTGAGCGAATGTGCGGAGGAGTGGGAAGCGGCGGTGCGGCGCTGGATCGAGGCCAACGCACGCCTGAAGCAACCCGGCGCGGTCAGCACCGCAGCGATGCCGTCGATCGGCGACGAGGCGATGCTGTACCAGATGATCGTCGGTGCGTGGCCGACGACCTTGCGGGCCGGCGATGCGGACGGCGTGGCGTGGTTCGCGGAACGGCTGGCTGCCTGGCAAGAGAAGGCGCTGCGGGAGGCGAAGCTGCACACCGACTGGATGGCGCCCAACGCGGCATACGAGGATGCCGCGCGGGGCTTCCTGTCGGCGCTGCTGGCGCCTGGTTCTCGGTTCCTGGGCGAGGCGGCGGCGTGGGCGCGGCGCATCGGCCCGGCCGGTGCGGTGAATGGGCTGGCGCAGACGCTGCTGAAACTGACTTCGCCCGGCGTGCCGGACTTCTTCCAGGGCACCGAGTTCTGGGACCTGAGCCTGGTCGATCCGGACAACCGCCGCCCCGTCGATCTGGCAGCACGGCACGCGGCGCTGCGCGAAGCCGCGCCGCTGCCGAGGCTGGCCGGATCATGGCGGGACGGGCGGGTGAAGCAGGCGCTGATCGCCCGCATAACAACGCTGCGCCGAGCCGCCCCAGCATTGTTCGCGCGCGGCGATTACCGGCCGGTGGAGGTGCGGGGACCGCTCGCGGACCATGTCGTCGCGTTCCTGCGCACGCTGGGGGATGCGGTGTGCCTGACCGTGGTGCCGCGGCTGCCGTCGCGGATGGTCGGGGATGACGATGCGATCGGGCTCGGCGCCAGGGTGTGGGGCGAGACCGAGCTGCTTCTGCCGCACGGGCTATCGGTGCTGCATGACGTGCTGAGCGATCGCGAGTTCGGCGGGTCCGGGGGCGTGCTGCCGGTGCGGCGCGTGCTGGGCGGGTTGCCGGTGGCCGTGCTCGTTCGCCTCGTCTGACCGCTGCGGCGAAAAAAGGCGGTTGGTCGTGGGCGGCCGGCGGGAATCTGTCCTCGGGCCGGCCTTCTGCCCGAGCTGTGGTCCAGCGATGACACGAAGGGTCCACGTCAAGGCGCCGCTGGTATTGCGGCTGGGGGTTCGTTCCGTGGTCCTTCGGGTGGCACGAATCAGGACGGCGGGGCCAGCCATATGGTGGCCCCGTTCGTCATGCGTAACAGGATTGGCAGCGCGAGATGACAGGCGGTCCGGTTGGCGGGCCGGTGCCGGGGTGGGCGATCTGCCGCCACGGCGTTCGCGACACGACATGCCGGGGGCCGAGGGGCGCCGATCTGCGTGGGGCACCACGGATTTTCGCGGCGCAAAGCGGGGAGAGCACTGGCGTGGCGGCGGTGTCCGGGCCGATCGGGCCGGGGACAATGCCGAGCGCTTCAAGCTGCGACAATACGGACGGATCGATGTCGGACTGCCGAAGCTTCTCCAGCAATGCCGCGCGCGCATGAGCCAGGTCCAGGGGTTCCGGCGCGGTGTCGCGGCTGCGGCGCGTGCGCGCGGCCGGGTCGTCGGAGTGGTTGTGGATCTTGGTGGCTGGCGCTGCGGCGGGATCCTGCGGCAGGGCTGGCCGGCCGACGGGGCGCGAGGCTGGCCGCGGGGGGTGACGCTGCCCGATGGCCTGGAATTGCTCGAGCAGGAAGAGGATGACGAGGGCGATGAGATAGGCGAGCCATTCGGGCATGAGGTCGGGGGAATCCGGGTCGGCCCGATCTGGATCGGGAGCATAGGCTTCGGCCGGAGGTGTGTTCAGGTCGCCCATAACGGCGGGTGTATATCGCAAGCGGCCGGGGTTGTCAAGGATAATAACGTGATCTGGTTAGTTGGCGGTTCGC
>DASXFW010000136.1:0-2885 GCA_036489395.1 Acetobacteraceae bacterium
CCAGCGAAGTAAAGGGTTCCAAGGGCTCCGCCCTTGGCCGGGATCCAAGGGGCAGCGCCCCTTGGCGGGGTCCGGGGCGGAGCCCCGGCCGTTGCTCCGTTCACCCGATTGCCCTGGGGGCCCAAGCGGCTTGGGTCCCCCGCTTTCGCGGGGATGACGATGGACTCGCTGACGTTTCATGCAGGGCGAGTCGGCCCGCCGGCCGCTGGCAACACGCAATGACAATGACGTCCTATCCCGCGTTCGCCGGTGCTTCCTGTGCCCACAGCGCCCTGCGCCAATGCCATGCCACGACGATCGTCGCGACGATGCCGATAACGGCATACAGCGCGGTGGTCGCCGGGAAGCCGATCCGCTCGATCAGCGCGCCGGCCGCCATCAGGCCGAACGGCAGGCCGTAGATCGCCATCATGCGCAGGCCCATCACGCGACCGCGGAACTCCCCGGCGCCATGCAGCAGCATCACCGCCATGGGTACCAGGCTGAGGCTCTGCGCCAGCCCGGCGACCAGCAGCGCGACACGCCCGCCGGACGCGCCGGGGATGAATCCCCAGACCAGCAGCACGCAGTACCAGGCGATCGCGAACACGATCATCATGCGCCCCGGCCGCAGCACCCGGCTTGCCAGGCTCACCACCAAGGAGCCCAGCAGCGATCCGATGGCGAAGGCGGAGATCAGGCTGCCGAGGCCGGTCTCATCGATGCGATAGATCTCGCGCGCGACGTAGGGCAGCAGCCCGCTGGTGAACGGGAACGCCGTCGCGTTGACCAGGAAGGCGAGCACCAGCGCCGCCATCGAGGTGGGCGAGTCCCACACATAGGACATGCCTTGCCGCAGGTCGCGCCACACCGTGGTCCTCGGGGCGCCAGCCATGCGCACACCGCGCGCGCCGCCGACGCCGCGCGTCAGCAGGAACCCGAGCACATACACGGTGACGATCGCCACGTAGGCGCGCCCCATGCCGAGCGCCACGAACAAGCCGGCACCCGCCAGTGGCGCCAGGGCGCGGGCGGAATCCGAAGTCATGCGCTCGGCGCCCATGGCGCTGACGAAACGTTCGACCGGAACGGTTTCGGCCACCAGGGCGTTGCGCATGGCGAGGTCTGACATGCGCACCAGACCGGACAGCGCAGCCAGGATGATGACGAACTCCGGCCGCAGCACGCCAGCGAAGGCCAGCGTCATCAGCGCGAGCGACAGCGCCGCGTACCAGGCGCGCATCATGCACAGCACGATGCGATGGCCCATGCGGTCGCCGGCCATGCCGATCAGCGGCGCGATCAGCGTGCCGACGTATTGCAGCGAACCGAACAGGGTGAGGAGGAGGACGGAACCGGTCTGGGCAAGGACGTACCAGCCGAGGATCAGGTTCTCCATCTCGAAGCCCCAGGAGGTCAGCAGGTCCGCCGGCCACTGGAAGCGGAAGCTGCGTACCTGGAACGGTCCGAACTGCGTCAGGCGGATCAGCGCGGCGAGCGCGCTGTTCGCGCGCGGCAACGCTACGGCGGTCGTGGCAATAACGTTGCGGCGGGGTTTCAAGCGCGGCCGTGTCCGTCCAGCCGGGCGCGGTCTCCCCGGGCGCCGCACGCTGCGCTCGCACGTGTGTTCAAGACGACGTTCCCTCGTATCGGCGGCCTGATGGCCTTCTGATGGGGAGGCTAGTGCGGGTTCGGTTGCACGGGAAGGGCGGATGACAGCCCGCGACTCACCGCATAGGGTGTCACGAACGAACGGTAACCCGGAGGCCGCGACCGATGCCCCTGAAACGCATGGTGCTGGAGATTGGCATGGGCACCGACATCCGCGGCGCCGAGCCGACCAAGGCGGCGGTGCGCGCATTGCGCGACGCGCTGTGGCACAACGGGCTGAGCATCGCGGACGCGGTCGGCCTGCACGTCGATACGATGCAGGTCGAGGTCACCATCGGCGTGCCGCATCCAGAGCACGTCGATAAGGCGGCAGTGCTGGCGACTCTGCCGCACGGCACCGGGACGGTGAACGTCGTCGAGGGCGGGTTGGAGATTTTCAACGATGCCGGCACCAGCTCCACGCTGATCGCGCACGCCGCGGCGGTCGTGCGGCTGGATGTTCCGTAGAGGAGGCGCGCCATGACCGCGAAACGAATTATCCTTGAACTGGGCGCCGGCAACGACCTGCACGGCGGCGATTACACGAAAGCGGCGCTGCGCGCGGTGCAGGACGCGCTGCATCACAGCTCGCTGAGCTTCATCCGCTCGCTGGGAGTGGATTCGAAGGCGATGCAGGTGGAGGTCACGATCGGCGTGCAGCAGCCGGATCAGGTGGATGCGGCGGCGGTGCAGAAGTCGCTGCCGCATGGGGTGGTGACGGTGAAAGTGGTGAAGGGTGGGCTGGACATTCCGGATGAGACGGGACGGGACACGGCTGTGATCGCCAGCGCCGCGGTGGCGGTACGGATGGAGCTGCCGCAGGCGCGGTGAACGGAACGGCGCGGCTGGCGCTGCTGACGGGCTTATCCCGGGAGCATTCGGGGGGCACGAATCCGGACGGCGGGGCCAGCCATGCTCTGGCCCCGTCATGCGTAACAGGATTGGCAGTCCGAGACGGCCGGCGGTCCGGTCGGCGGACCCGTGCCGGGGTTGGCGGACATTCGCCGAGACGGCGTTGGCAACACGCGATGCCGGGTGCCGGCGGGCGCCGGTCCGCGTGGATCACGATGGATGTTCACGATGCAAAGCGGCGCGAGCGCCGGCGCGGTTGGCGTGGCGGCGGTGTCCGGGCTGACCAGGCTGGGCACGATGCCGAGTGCTTCAAGCTGCGACAACACGGCCGGATCGATATCGGACTGCCGAAGCTTTTCCAGCAATGCCGCGCGCGCACCCGACAGGTCCAGGCATTCCGGCGC
>DASXFW010000260.1:0-54882 GCA_036489395.1 Acetobacteraceae bacterium
CGGCTCTCCATGCGTGACACTTCCCGCCAAGGCACGACGCGTTCCTTCCGCACCGGTTCCAAGGCTCAATTGTGTCACCTATGTCCCCGAACATGTGTCAGCTATGTCCCCGGTCTGAACACCCTCAAGGGGAGGGGGGACCTATCCTCCGGCCGCGACCGTTTCATCCAGGGTGGCGCGGCCACAAGAACCACGGCGGCCTACGCGATGCACAGGCCGCGCGCGAACAGTACGAGCAGCAGCACCAGGACCAGGGCGGCTGCATACGGCAGCACGGCGCGGAACACCTGCCCCGCCCTGACCTCAGCGACTGAGGCAGTGAGGTAGGTCAGGATCCCCATCGGCGGCAACACCATGCCGATGCCGGAATTGATCACGATCAGCACGCCGAGTTGAATCGGGTCGATGTGCAGCGCCGTGATCGCCGGAAGCAAAATCGGCGTCACGACGACGATCGCCGGCGCCGCTTCCATCACCGTGTGGACGACGAGGAAAATCAGGTTGATCGCAAGCAATCCGACGATTGGGTCGGTCACGCCGCGCAGCAGCGCGCCCGAGGCGGCTTGCGGGATACCGCTCAGCGCCAGAAGCCAGCCGATGCCCATAGCGCCGGCGAGGATCGAAGTGACACGCGCGGTACTGACCGATGCTTCGACTAACAGCCCGGGTACGGCGCGCCAGCGCAGTTCGCGCGTCGCCACGAGCCCGACCAGCAGTGAATAGGCGACAGCGACGACGCCGGACTCGGTCGGTGTGAACACCCCGCCGAGAATGCCGCCGATGATGATGACAATCGCAAACAGCGGCAGGACCGCGCGGCCGAAGGCTGGGAGTACGTCGGCAGCGACAAACCTGGCGGCCGGAGTCAATCCGAGTCGCCGCGCCATCACCGCGTTGACGATCATGAAAACGCCGGTGGCGATCAGCGCCGGCACCAGCGCCGCGCCGAAGAGCGCCGAGATCGGCACGTCCGTGACCGATGAATATATAATCAGAGAGGTTGCCGGCGGAAACAGCAGCCCGAGCGTGCCGCCGGCCGCCTGTACCGCCGCGGCGAAACGCGGCGGGTAGCCGCGGCGGATCATCTGTGGGATCAGCACGCCGCCGATCGAGGCCGCGTCGCCGATCGCCGAGCCGGAGATATCGGCGAAAATCGCGCTGACCACGATGTCAACCTGCGCCATTCCGCCGCGCATCCAGCCGACCAGGCTTTGCGCGAACGCCACAAGGCGGTCGGCGAGGCCGCCGCTCGCCATGACGATCCCAGTCAGCATGAAAAACGGAATCGCAAGGAGCAGAAACGAATTCACCCCCTCGGCAAGTTCGCGCGCGATTGCTTCGAGATTGGCGAAGCCGTAATCGGCCAGGCCGATATACGCGGTGCCCGCCAGGGACAAGGCTATCGGCACGCCCAGCACCGAAAATCCGAGGAACACGCCCGCCATCGCAACTTCGAGCGGCACCACCCCCGGCGGTAGCCAGGCAACGCCAAGCACCACCAATCCACCCGCGGCGCACAGCAGCGACGTGACCACGCGCGAGCCGGTGCGCGCGAACGCCTTGGCCATAAGCTGCACGACCAGCAGCGCGCCGCCGCAGCCAACCGCGAGCGGGAACCACGCGACGGAAACACCGAGCGCCGGGGTCGGGATGGCGGCGATCTCGGGTGCCAGGCGAAAGCCCGAAAATGCCATCAACATCGCCACGGCAAGGCTCAGCATGTCACGCGCCGCGAGCAATACGGAAGCCGCCGTCCGATTGGCGACACGCTCGCCGAGCACGAACATCGTCGGCAGCGCCTCGCGCTGCACGCCGAGGCTGAAGCCGAGAAACGTGAGCCAGACAAACAGCAGCCGCGTCAGCTCCTCGCTCCAGCTCAACGAGGCATTCAGCACGTAGCGGCAGAACACCTGCAACAGCATGGTGGCCACCATAATGGCCAGCACTGACGCGCAGAGCCGTTCGGTCACCCAGGTGGTGGCGGCCGCGACCCGGATGGCTAGTTGCTCCTCGCCGCGGTGAGCGCCTTGGCAAATGCCGGAAACTCGGCGTCGATCATGGCGCGTGTCCGGGCGGTGGCGGCACGGAACGGTGCAAGGTCGGGCCGCGTTACCGTGACATGGTTCTTGGCCTGCACCTCGGTCAATTCCCTGGCCTCGTCAGACTCCGACAGCGCGCGCTGCCGTGCGGTCGCGGCACGGATGTCGCGCACGACGATCGTCCTCAGATCGGCCGGCAGGCTCGATAGCCACTGCTCGCTGACGATGAAAAACGCCGCACCGTACATGTGGTTGGTGATCGCAAGGTACTTCTGCACCTCCATCAGGTGGCCGGCGTAGTAGTTGGCGACCGGCTGCTCCTGGCCCTCCACGACGCCCTGCTGCAGGTCGCTGTAAAGTCCGGCAATGCCCATCGGCGTCGGGTTGGCGCCGAGGTCGTGGAAGGTGTCGATCCACAATGCGCCGTTCGGAACGCGGATCTTAAGGCCCTTCAGGTCGGCGAGGCCGCTGATCGGCTTGTTGGTGCTCAATTGCCGAAAGCCGCTGTCCCACGCCGCGACGAAGTCATAACCCTTGGCGCGGCAGACGGCATAAATCTGCCGGGCCGCCGGGCTGTCGAGCACCGCATAGGCGACGGCGCGGTCCTTGAACGCATAGGGCGCGAGAAAGAGCCTGGTCGGCGGACAGATCGTGTCGGTCACCACCGTGATCGTCGCCTGCACTCCGCCGCCGGTGATCATCGCCTGCAGCAGCGCGTCGGTCTGGCCAAGCTGACCGCTCTCGAACACCTTGGCCATGATCCGGCCGTCGGTGTCCTTGTCGATCTGCGCGGCGACCTCCTTCGCGACGACGTTTTGCGGGCTGGTCGGTCCGGTGGCCAATGCGATCACAAAGGGCATGCCGGCCGCGTGCGCCGGCGGCGCAACCAGTGCCGCGGCGATGAGCGCCGTCAGAATGCCCGGCCATCGGCGGCTTCGTTTCGTTCGTCGCATCAGCCTCCCCCCAACAGGCGCCGCGCGTTTTCGTGCAGCAGTTTTGGCAGCACCGCCGCGCGAAACGGCAGTTCGACGAACCGCTCCACCGACGGCTTGAACGGCAGCGCCGGATAGGCGGTGCCGAACAGAAAGCGGTCCTGGAGATAGGTGTTCGCCGCCTCGACATACATGTGACCGCCGGGCAGGAAGATATACATGTCGGGCGAGACCCAGACATTCTTGCGGCGATAGGCGACGCCGAGGATTTCGTTGACCCACGGCCACGAACCGTGCGCCGCGATGATCTGCAGCCTGGGGTGGCGCGCGGCGAGCCGGTCCACCTGCACTGGATTGCTATAGCTCAGGTCGGGTCCGGCATTGCCACCGGCCATCAGCAGCACCGGCAGCCCGGCGTCCTCGCAGGCACCGAACAGCGGCGCGAATTTCGGGTCATCGGCATAGCATGGGTTTTCGGCACAGCCGCTCTCGAACACCGCACCTCGCAGCAACGGGTTGACGATCGCATCCTCGACCTGGCGCTTCGCCGCGGCCATGTCGTCGAGGTCCACGCCGCCCATGCCCCAGAACCGGCCGTGATGGGCGCGCACCAGGTCAAGGATCGCCGAATTCTCGACGCGTCCCAGGCGCTGTCCCGACAGCCGCCCGGTCGCCACGCCGACTTCGATGCCGGCCTCGTCCATCTCGGCGATGCAGGCCTCGACCGACTCCGACATGAAGGATGGTGCCGGCTCGAAGCCGATGTCGCGGCCCATTTGCGCGATGCGCTCCTTGTCCCAATAGAGCGCCATGGTTTCGAAGCCCGCCGCGGGCGGACGGCAGCGCAGGTCGATGATCGGACCGTGATCGGTCATCTGTGGCGGCTCCTCAAGCGGCTGGATCGGCGAAGCGGCGGTCGAGAAAGCGGCGAAGGATCGCGGCGCAGTCGCGGCCGTGCGAAAATGGCAAGCCGTGCCGGGCATGGCCGATCACGTGGAGCTCGGCATCGGGAAGCCCGGCGTGCAACTGGGCGGCGGCCGCAACCGGAATGAACGGGCTGGCGTCCGGATGCAGGATCAGCACCGGCATGTGCAGCGCGCCGAGTTGCGCGGACAGGTCGATCCCGACCAGGACCGCCAGCGCGTTCAGCACGGCGTTTGGATCGTCCGCCGCCTGTTGCCGCGCGTACCAGTTCCAGCGCTCGCGGCTCAGCGCGCCCGCGTGGAAGCGGTCGGCCATGAAATCGTCCGACCAGCCGGCCATGCCGCGCTCCGCGATGGTGCGGCGCCAGGTCTCGACCTTCTGGATCGAGCCCCCGGCATGGCCGGCATTGCTCATCGTCAGGCTGAGGAAGCGGGCGGGATATTTCAGCGCGGCATAGAGGCCGATGGTCCCGCCGATCGACTCGCCAATGAAATGGAAACGCTGCGTATCGGTTGCCTCGGCGACGGCGAGCAAATCCTCCGCCAGCAGATCGATCGACCAGGGAAAATCCGCCGGCGGCACGTCGGAGCGGCCATAGCCGCGCATGTCGAAGCGCACGATCCGATAGCGGTCGGCGAGCGCGTGCACCCAATCGCTCCAGATGCCGCTCTCCGCGCCGATGCCGTGGTGAAACAGCAGCGTCGCCGGAGCGCGATGCCAGGGCGCGGCAAGCTCGACCGACTCGTAATGCAGCCGGTGGTCGCCCCGCTGGACGAATGGCACGGTATTCCTCCCGATCGCTTATTATCGGCGTGACCTCTACGCCCCGGCGGCCGCACGAGTCGAATTCCTATCGTTGGGCAATCCATAGCCCGAGGCTATGGTGAAATGGCCGGTCAGGGTTGGTGGCGTGATGAATCTGCGACAGATCGAGGTGTTCCGCGCAATCATGCTGCGCCGGACGATCACCGGTGCGGCACACATGCTGGGTGTGTCGCAGCCGACGCTGACCAAGGTATTGCGCCATGCCGAGGACCAACTCGGTTTCCGGTTGTTCCATCGCGAGAACGGCCGGCTGCGGCCGACCGAGGAGGCGCATCTGCTCTTTGCCGACGCCGACCGGATCTTCCGCGAGCTGCAGTCGCTGCAACGGCTGAGCACCGACCTGCGCGAGGGTACGGGCGGGCTGCTGCGGATTGGCGCCACGGCCTCGCTCGCGCTGTCGGTGGTGCCCGACGCGCTGGCAATTTACCGGCGCGATTTCCCGGCCGTGCGCATCATGTCCTATCTGCTCGCCGGCCACGAAATGGCCGAGATGATCATGGCCCACCAGCTTGATGTCGGCGTATCGATCGCGCCGATCGAGGTGCCGTCGGCGCGCACGGAACTGATCCACAAGGCCGAGGTGATCTGCATCATGCCCGAGGTCCATCCGCTCGCCGCGCTGGATGTCGTGACTCCACGCGACATCGACGGCCACACGCTGATCTCGTACAGCGGCGCGACGCCGGTGGGCCAGATGCTTGAAGGCGCGTTTCGCCGTGTCGGATTGCGCCGCCGCGTGGACATCGAGGTGTCGTTGTCACCGCTTGCATGCTCGCTGGTGCAGCGCGGCGTGGGGGTCGCCCTGGTCGATGGTTTCATCCCGCGGCTTGCGCAGTCGGGTGTGGTCTGGCGAAAGTTCCGGCCGCAAACGGTGCAGGGAATCCACCTCGTGACGCCGCCCACTCCATCGCATTTCGCGGGCCAGTTCGTGACCCATCTCCGCCGGATCATTGGCCAGGTACAGCAGGCCCCGGCGCAATATTGACGGTTGGCGACCCGCGTTGTGGTGGGTCGGCATGCCGAATGAATTGCTGTGGGAGCCGTGGCGGCCATGACGGGTAAAGTGACACGCCCCGCTCCGGCAGAGGGGCAAATGCTGGTCCACCTATCTCGGTGGGCCATCATTGTCGGACTGACGGCCGAAGCGCGCCTGGTGCACGCTTTGGGTGCACCGGTGTTCATTGGCGGCGGGACTGCGCAGGGTTCGGAATTGGCCTGCCGCCGTGCCGTCGCACGTGGTGCGGCCGCGCTGCTGTCCGTCGGACTTGCAGGCGGACTTGACCCTGCGCTTCGCCCGGGCGTTGTGATCGTGCCTGAGATGGTGCTCGCCGGCGGCACCTCATTCGCGACCGACCCGGCGATGAACCGCGCCATTGGCGGCCCGACTGCACACCGCGTGGTCGGGGCCGAAGCCGTGGCAGCCGACGCCGCAACCAAGCAGCGCCTGTGGCGCGAGACTGGCGCCGCGGCGCTGGACCTGGAGAGCGGCGCCGTCGCCCGCATCGCTACGGAGCATGGCTTGCCGTTCGCCGTCCTGCGCGTGATCTGCGATCCGGCGGAACGCGACCTGCCCCCGGCGGCGCTGGCCGCACTCGACCTGCACGGGGCGATCGGGATCGGCCGCGTGCTGGGGTCCGTGCTCGGCCATCCGGCGCAGGTCCAGGCGCTGCTGGCGCTGGCCCGCGATGCGGCGACCGCACGGCGGGCGCTGGCGGCGCGCATTGCCTCGATCGCCCGCGGCGCATAGACCGCGCGGCATGACGGAGCCTCGGACCCGCGGCTATTTCGGCATCGGCGTGGAGAGCGTGTCGAAATCCGCCAATGTCGGCGCGCTGCTGCGCACGGCACACGCGTTCGGCGCGTCGTTCTGCTTCACCGTCGGTGCCGGCTGGGACGCGCGGGCCGGGCGGCTGGCGGATACTGCCGACACGCCATCGCATGTGCCTCTGTGGCGGTTCGCCGATCTGGACGCGCTCGCACTGCCGCAACGCTGCGTGCTGGTGGGCGTCGAATTGCTGGAGACCGCGACCGACCTGCCGTCGTTCCGGCATCCGCTGAACGCCGCGTATGTGCTGGGGCCCGAGCGCTCGGGGCTGTCGCCGGCGCTGCTGGCGCGGTGCCGGCACGTGGTGCGCATCCCGACGCGTTTCGCGCTGAACCTGGCGGTGGCGGGGGCGCTGGTGTTGTACGACCGGCTGCTGCAGCACGGGCGCTTTGCGGAGCGGCCGGTCGGCAGCACGGGCGCTGCAGCGGAGCCTCCGGCGCCGCCGGGACAGCATGGCGCGCCGCGCTTTCGGCGGAATATCCCGGACTGGATGGAGTAGTGCAAGTCCGCCGCAGTTCCTGTCATTGCGAGTTGGCCACCGGCCGAGGCAGACCCGCGACTGGATGAAACGGTCGCGGCCGGAGCGTAGGTCTCCCCTCCCCTTGAGGGAGGGGTTGGGGGAGGGGTGCGTACATCCGCGGTCGGTGGATGTACGCACCCCTCCCCCAACCCCCCCCTCAAGGGGAGGGGGGACCTACGTCAGGCCGTCGACGCCCTTTCATCCAGTCGCGGGTCGGCCGAAGGCCGGTGGGCAACTCGCAATGACAGCCTTCCACTCACCCCTCGCGACGTCATTCGCCGATGCTGAGCAGCGCGCCGCGCACGCGCGCCTGGTGGAACTGGCGGGCGAACAGCAGCGATGCGGCGATGAGCCATGCGGCATTCAGCGCGGTCGCGGCGGTCAGGTGCATCCAGCTTATCTGGCCGTGCAGCAGGATGCCGCGCATGCCCTCGAACACGTGGGCTGACGGCAGCGCCAGTGCCAGCGGCTGCACCACGCGCGGCAGCACCGACACGGGGTAGAACACCGCGGAGATCGGCGTTAGGCCAAATAACACCGACCAGGCGAGCGCCTCGGCTCCGGCGCCGTGGCGCATGATCAGCGAGACGACGCCGAGCGCCACCCACCAGCCCATGATCATCAGGTTGGCAAAGAACAGGATCAGGATCGGGCCGAGGGCGAAAAGGTTGTACGCATACAGCGCCCAGGCGATCAGGATCGCGGGGATGACGCCGGCCAACGTGCGGATGATCGACATGCCGATCAGCGCGGCCACCAGCTCCCACGGGCGCAGCGGACTGACGAAGACGTGGCCGAGATTGCGCGACCAGATTTCCTCCAGGAAGCTGATCGCGACGCCCATCTGGCTGCGCAACGCGACCTCCCACAACAGGACGCCACCGAGCAGGGTGGCGCCGGCGAGCGCGGCTCCGCTGCCCATGCGCGCGGCGAGGAAGCGCGCGGTGAAGCCCCAGATGCACATTTGCAGCACCGGCCAGTAGGCGAGCTCTAGCAGCCTCGGCCAGGAGCTGCGGTACAGCGCGAGATGGCGGTACATCATTCCCCAGATGCGGCGGAGGCTGGCGTGCATTGCGTTGGTCCTGGTGTGCGGCGGGTGCAGCGGTCGCGATGGCGCCGTGAACGCGCGGGAGAAAGGTCGTGGCGCAGTTGACGCGAGTCAATCCGAATACTCGCGCATGTAATCGCTTGCCCGACACGCCTGCCCTGTGCAACTTGCGATTGTCGGCGAGCGAATGGAAGCGTAGCGATGGCAAAGGCGGCCCGTAGCAAGAAGCCAGACGCGGCCGCCGGCACGCGGCGTTACGAACACCGGCAGGATGCCACCGCCCGGCCCGAAATCGGCGCCGCGCCGCGCTTCAAGGCAAAGGCGCCGCCGGTGACGTATCGTTATGATTCGAGCCTCGCCCCCGCGCTCGACTGGGACACCAACCCGGCGCGCGAGACCGCCTCCTTCCTGCTCCGCTGCATCGAGGATGCCGCCGCCCTGCCGGCGCCGCACGGGTTCCCCGAACCGCGCGAGCTGACCGGCGCCGACGGCGCGGCGCTGCTGCGCATCGGCGGCTTGCAGGATGCGGTGGCGACGCTGAAGCGCATGCAGACGCCGTTCCTCGACTGGGCCGGCAAGGCCGAGCGCCAGAGCTTCGACGTGCCGACCCTGCCGCTGTTCGTGCACGAGCGGCTGTCCACCGCGCGATCATCAAGACGCTGGAGGACCATCGCAAGCGGCCGGACCAGAACGAGATGTTCGATCTGTTCTCCGATCCGCAGATGCCGCTGTCGAAGCAGGTGGATGCGTATCAGCACCGGAACAAGTGGGTGAACCGGCTGATCCTGGGCGATTCGCTGGTGGTGATGAACTCGCTGCTGCGGTTCGAGGGATTGGGCGGGCAGGTGCAGATGATCTACATCGACCCGCCTTATGGGGTGAAGTTTGGGTCGAATTTTCAGCCGTTCGTGCGGAAGCGCGATGTGTCGCCGAGTGATGACGAAGACATGACGCGCGAGCCGGAAATGGTGCAGGCGTATCGCGATACGTGGCAGTTGGGCCTGCACTCGTACCTAACGTATCTGCGCGATCGATTGCTGGTGGCTCGCGATCTGCTGACGCAGGGCGGGAGCGCGTTTGTGCAGATCAGTGATGAGAATTTGCACCATGTTCGCGAGCTGATGGACGAAGTTTTTGGATCGGCCAATTTTGTTTCAGTAATTTCGTTCGTCAAAACGAGTGGTCTAAATAGTCCGGATGCACGACTTTCAAAGGTGGCAACGAACAACGATTTCCTAGTTTGGTATGCGAGGGACATTCAGCGAATGAAGTTCCGACAGGTGTTCCGGCCCAAGGTTGCTGGACTGGACGATCTCGGCACCTTCAATTGGGTTGAAATGCCCGACGGGTCACGGCGGGCTCTGACACCAGAAGAACGGAACGGGACGACGACAATGCCCCTTGGGCGCTTATTTGCGCGGGCCGACTTGACTGCGCAGCGGCCAACGACCGTCTTCGACTTTCGGCACGAAGGGAAAATCTACAATCCTTTGCCGAGGGGATGGCGAACCACCGACCAAGGTATGGCGAAGGTGGTTGCCGCCCGCCGAGTTTTTATTGCAGAGAACTCGTTGCGGTTTATCCAATATCTCGATGACTTCCCGGTTGCGCCTCACGGGGCATTTTGGGACGATACCGGCACAGGCAGCTTCACAGACGACAAGATCTACGTCGTACAGACGCCAGTAAAGGCAGTTCAGCGCTGCGTCCTAATGGCGACCGATCCCGGGGATCTAATCCTTGACCCCACGTGCGGTTCTGGAACCACGGCGTTCGTCGCAGAAAATTGGGGGCGCCGTTGGATCAGCATTGATACCTCGCGCGTGCCTCTTGCGCTTACGCGTCAGCGCATTCTATCCGCAACGTTCTCCTGGTATAAACTGCGCGACGAAAGCAGTGGCCCGGCCAGCGGCTTCGTCTATGCCCGCCGACAGAACCGCAAGGGTGAGGAGGTTGGTGGTGTCGTCCCGCACGTAACGTTGAAGTCAATCGCTAACAGCGAACCACCGGGCGAGGAAGTGCTGGTGGATCGCCCGGAAATTGATAATTCGGTAACGCGTATTGCGGGCCCCTTCGTTGTTGAGGCCACGCTTCCAACGCCTCAGCCAATAGGCGCCGAAACCCCATCAACAACCCCGCCAGACGAACCGTCCGACCACATCGCCCGCATGATCGAAGTGCTGCGCCGCTCCCCCACCATCGCGCTACCTGGCAACCGCAAGGTCATGCTGAAATCCATCCGCCGGCCCGGCCGCTCGCTCTCGCTCTCCGCCGAGGCGCAGGTCGATCTCGACGCCGCCGGCAACACCGTGCCGCTCGCCGCCGCGCTCGATGCGGCGCACGAAAAGAACACCGGCGGCCTGCCCTTCTCCGCCCGTTCCGTCGCCATCCTGTTCGGCCCGGCCGACGGCCCGGTGACCACCAAGGCGGTGCTCGACGCCGCCAAGGAGGCCAACGTGAAGGGCTACAGCCACCTCTACGTCATCGGCTTCGCCATCACCGCCGAGGCGCGCGCCGAGATCGACGCCGGCGAGGACGTGCTCGGCCTGCCCGCCACCTTCGTCGCCGCGACGATGGACCTGCAAATGGGCGACCTGCTGAAGAACCAGCGCTCCAGCCAGATCTTCTCGGTCTGCGGCGCGCCGGATGTCGCGGTGGTCCGGCTCGACGAAGCCGCCGAGGACGGCACGCCGCGCTGGCAGGTGACGCTGCGCGGGCTGGACGTGTTCGATCCGATCACCATGCAGACCCACCATGCGGGCGGCGACGACGTGCCGTGCTGGATGTTGGACACCGCCTATAACGGCATGGTGTTCCATGCGGACCAGGTGTTCTTTCCGAAGACGTCGGCCTGGGAAAGCCTGCGCAAGGCGCTGAAGGCGACGCATGACGAAGCGGTTTGGCAGCATCTGGCGGGCGACACCTCGGCGCCGTTCGTCGCGCCGGTGGGCACGGATATCGCGGTGAAGGTGATCGATGAGCGGGGGAATGAGCTTCCGGTGATCCGGCGGCTGGGGGCGTGAAGCAAGCAAGGTGGAACGCAAATGAACGCAAATGGCCGCAAATGAACGCAAATAGTGCGGGGCTGCTGGGGGCCGCGGTGCGTCCATCACAGATCCAGGACAATGCGCCGGACTTCCAGGCGCGGCGCGCCGAAATTCATCAGCAGACAGAGATGCATACCGGTTGCGCGAAGGTAATTCAGGCATTGCGCGCGGTGGCTGCTGTCGAGGGCGCGGGCGGTTTTCAATTCGACCAGAATCGCCTCCTCGACGAGAAGGTCAACGAAGTACTCCCCGACCATGGTTCCATCATAAGTGACAGTGGCACCACGTTGCTGAGCAACCGCCATGCCAGCCTTGCGCACTTCATGCGCCAGGGCGTTTTCATAAACCTTTTCCAGAAACCCACCGCCAAGCGTGTTTGCCACCGTGAACGCGCAACCGATAATTCGCTTCGACAGCGGGTTCAGCACAGTCCCATTTGCGTTCATTTGCGTCCATTTGCGTTCATTTGCGTTGAGTCTTTCTTCCCTGCGATGCTGCCCTCAAAACCTTGCCAAACGATTGACAACCCCGCCCGCCCGAGGCGCGCATGAGCGGCGCCCTGGAAGCCAGCGGCGGGTTCGAAGTCCCCACCCCGATCCTCAACTCCCCCTTCGAGGAACCCGCCGAATACTGGAACCTGCGCGAAGGCGAGCCGCCCGAACGCCTGCCCGGCCGTCGCCCGGCCGGCTACTGGTACCGCGATCCTCGTGCCAACGTGCAAGGCCCCGCCGGCAGCCGCGGCGTGCTGCGCGACATGCCGCTGGTGAACACGATTCGCGCCCGCGTGCAGGAATGGCGCGACGCGGGACGGCCCGGCATCTCCCGCGTCACCGCCGAATTGCTCGCCTGGTGGGAGCGCGACGGCCGCCAGCCGCGCTTGTTCTACGCACAGAAGGAAGCCGTCGAGACCATCGTCTTCCTGACCGAGGCGCGTGCCGATTTCCTCACCGGCCTCACGATCCCCCGCGATGACCCGGGCGAGGAACGCCGCGCCCAGGGCTATCCCGGTTTCGAACGCCGCTGCTGCAAGATGGCGACCGGCACCGGCAAGAGCACGGTGGCCGCAATGCTCGCCGCGTGGTCGATCCTCAACAAGCAGGCGGATCGCGGCGACGCGCGATTTTCCGACACGGTACTGATCGTCTGTCCGAACGTGACGATCCGCCGCCGGCTGGGCGAGCTTGATCCGCGCACCGGCGATGCGAGCCTGTATCGCACGCGCGACCTGGTTCCGCCGGCGATGATGGCGGACCTCGCGCGCGGACGTGTGCTGATCAAGAACTGGCACGAATTCGAGCCAGGCACGCCAGAGGGAGGTGGCGGCGCGCGCGTGGTGAAGGCAGGCAAGCCGGAGACGCGCACCGAATGGATCGTCATCGGCGGCAAGGTCACCACCGCCCGCGGCAACCGGTACTTCACGCTGGAGGCTTACGAAGCCGCACGTGCCAGGAATGAACTCGAAGTGGTGCGCGAGGAGCGTGACGAATCGGGGGCGGTGCGCAAGGCGCTGGTGCGCGTGAGGCGTTACGTAGAAAGCGATGCCGCGCTGGTCGATCGCGTGTTGAAGGAGGCTGGGGGGCGGCAGAACGTCCTGGTCATCAACGACGAGGCGCACCACGCCTACCGTATCCCGCCCAAGGCGGATGAGCAGGATACGGATGAAACGGACGAGGATGAGGAAGACGTCGAGGATGAGGAAGCCGATCGCAAGGAAGCGACGGTCTGGATCGATGGCCTTGACAAGATCGCCAGGCAGCGCGGCATCAACGTATGCATCGACCTTAGCGCAACGCCGTACTATCTCGGCCGAATGGGCGGCGCGACGAATACCGTCTTCCCCTGGGTCATCAGCGATTTCAGCCTGACCGACGCGATCGAGAGCGGCCTTGTGAAAGTGCCGCAGCTTGTCGCGCGTGATGGCAGCGGCAGGGACATGCCGGCCTATTTCAACATCTGGGCATGGATTCTTCCGAGATTGACCGCCGCCGAGCGCGGAACCAAACGCGGTAGCCCGAAGCCGGAGGCGATCCTGAAATGGTCGCACTCTCCCATCGCCATCCTTGGCGGCATGTGGAACGAGAAGCGCCTGGAATGGGCGAAGGACGATGATCCGCGTCCGCCCGTCTTCATTCTTGTCTGCAAGAACAAACGGATCGCCCGGACCCTGTTCGAATGGATCGCCGACGACAAGCGTCCGACGGGTATTCCGTCGTGCAACGTCCCAGACCTACGGAACTCGACAGACCGCAGGGTGACCATTCGGGTGGACACCGGCGTCGTGCACGAAACCGACACCGGGAACGCGAAGGCGGATGAAAACACCTGGATGCGGCTGACGCTCGACACGATCGGCAAGACGCATTGGCCGACAGACCCGCAGGGACGGCCGATCTATCCCGAGGGGTTCGAGGAACTCGCGAAGAAACTCGAATCTCCGCTGCATCCCCCTGGCCGCGACATCCGTTGCATCGTCAGCGTTGGCATGCTGACCGAAGGCTGGGACTGCAACACCGTCACGCACGTGGTTGGCCTGCGGCCGTTCCAGTCGCAGCTTCTGTGTGAGCAGGTGGTGGGCCGGGCGTTGCGCCGGCGGTTCTATAATCTGAACGACGACGACCGCTTCGATGAAGAAGTCGCGCAGGTATTTGGCGTGCCGTTCGAAGTGGTGCCGTTCAAAGCAACCGGAGCTACCCCGAAGCCTCGCCCGCCGCAGCGGCGCATCCATGCGGTGCCGCAGAAGTCGCAATTCGCCATCACCATTCCGCGCGTGCTCGGTTATTCGATTGGCATCCGCAACCGCGTGACGGTGCCCGATTGGCCGAGCGTGGCGCGCATGGTGCTCGATCCCGTGAATATCCCGCCGCAGTCCGATCTGGCCGCCATGCTGAACCAGGGAAAGCCGAGCGCGTTCTCTCCCGGGGGATTGTTGCGTGCCGATCTGGCGGCGTTTCATCGTTCGCATCGCGAGCAGCAGCTCTGCTACCAGATGGCGGCCGATCTGACGCGACATTACGCGGGACAGGAAACCTGCGAAACGCCGCCGCACGCGTTGTTTCCGCAGTTACTGCGGATCGTCGAGCGCTACATCGCAGAGAAGGTCGAGCCGCTTCCGCCGGCGCAGCGCCTCGACGCGCTACTTGCGCCGTACTACGGTTGGATCATCGAGCGCTTGCTGCAGGCGATCCGCCCCGACACGACGGCCGGGGAAGCTCCCGAGTTGCCCGACCTGGATCGCGACCGGCCGTGTGCGACAGCGGACATCAGTGCATTCACTGCGAAGCGCGTGCGCGAGGCAGTGCGCAGCCACGTAAACCTGGTGATCATCGACTCCATCTGGGAGGCGAGGGCCGCGGAGGTTCTGGACGAGCACGCCGCCGTAGGCGCCTACATCAAGAATGACGGTTTGAACTTCACAATCCCCTATCTGCACAACGGCAAGCCGTCAGAATACCTGCCGGATTACGTCATTCGATTGGCGGGCACCGCCGACCAGTTCCTGATCGCCGAAGTGAAGGGAGCGGACTGGGGCGGCCTCGCCGAAGTGAAAGCGCAGGCGGCGCATCGTTGGTGTGCGGCGGTGAACGCCACCGGCGAGTTTGGCCAGTGGCAATACAAGCTGGCGTATAATGTCAGCGAGCTTGCACCCCAGCTCGCCTCACTGGCCATGCTGACTGCAACCGTGTTGTAGCCGACGCAGCACTTCGCTCGCGATCACCTCAGCAACGCCGCTATGTCGCGATACGTGCTGAGCACGCGGAGTGTGCGCACGGGGTAGGCTTCCTGGTAAACGATCAGATAGCTCCGTCGCACCTGCCAGAATCGAACCGGCTCGCCGGTCAGATCGCGTCGCTAATGCCCTATGGCCGGATGCTCAGCCAGCAGATCGAACGCCGCATAGACTGCATTCACAAACCGCTCGGCTGCGGACCGATTGTGGCCGGCAATTCAGATCGCGATATTGTTGATGTCCTGATCGGCAGCCGGCGTGAGGACATACCCGGTCACTGGCGCGTGCCGGATGCCTCGGAAATTGCCGCCATCACTCGTGCGCGAGACGCCGCACCATCAGGCAACTCGCCGTTTTCCGCCTGCTCCAGACCCACCTGGATATCGGCACGGAGGCGCGCAAGCTGCCGCTCCTGCAACGCGTCGGTCCCGAACAGCAGCCGCAAGCCGTCACGGACGACTTCACTGGCGCTGGTGTAGAGGCCGCCTCGCACCTTCTCTGCGATGCGGCGTTCCAGCTCCGGGGTCAGGGAAACCTTCATGCGTGGAACCTCCGCGGCACATTCTGGCGGCGCCTCGTGTGGTCCGCCACTGCCGCCTACTCCGCCGCCACTCCCACGGCCGCACCGTCCGCCGCCTCCCACAGCTCCGGCCGCAGCTCCTCCTTCCGGTCCGGAAAGAACAGCGCGCAGCCGAGCGTCACGGTGCCGAATACCGCGAGGACCAGCGTGACCACCGTCAGGCTGCCGGTGCGTTCCTGCAACGCCGCGACGATCGGCGCGGACGCCGCCGCGCCCAGGAACCCCACGAAGAATCGCACCGAATAGATCCGCGTCCGCAGCTCCGGAGAAATGTACCGCGCGGCCATCGTTTCGTTCACCGTCACCTGGCCGAAGATCGCCGCCGCCACTAGGCCGGCGACCGGCACGACGATCCAGCCCTGCGCGTAGGAGACCGCGACCAGCGCCGGCACCAGGATCACGCTGACCGGCAGGAACACGCGCTTCAAGGTAGTGCGGTCGATCATGCGGCCGACGGTGAACTGGGTCAGCGCGCCGCAGAGCGTGGCGATGAACGCCGCGGCGCCGACCAGCGGCAGCAGATCGGGCTGTGACGCCAACCGCTCCTGCAGCAGCTTCGGCAGCAGCAGGGTGAACGCGTTGAACACCAACCCCGACACGATGGCGATCAGCATCAGCACGATCACCGCGCGGCGCACCAGGTGGCGCGGGATG
The DNA here is from genome assembly GCA_036489395.1 of Acetobacteraceae bacterium. Lineage (GTDB taxonomy): Bacteria > Pseudomonadota > Alphaproteobacteria > Acetobacterales > Acetobacteraceae > JASHVB01. The sequence goes on from DASXFW010000260.1 coordinate 16,122, forward strand.
GCCGGGAAGGGCCGCAGCGCGCGGCGCACCGTCGCGTCGTGCCAGGGCACGCGCAGCCACACCAGCCCGACCGCGGCGCAGGCGATGCCGGGCAGCAGGAACGCCGCGCGCCAGCCGACCTCGTTCGCCAGGAACGCGGTCACGACAGGCGCCAGCGCCACGCCCAGATTGCCGAACACGCCGTTGATGCCGATGGCACGGCCGGGGCGCTCGCCCGCGGCATCGACCAGCATGGCGGTGCCGATCGGATGGTAGATCGCGGCGAACATGCCGGTGGCGCCCAGGGTGGCGGCCAGCGCGACGGGTGAGGACGCGAATGCGCACGCCGCCAGCGATGCGCCGGTGCCCAGGAAGAAGCAGCACAGCAGCGCCTTGCGGCCGACTCGCTGGGCGATCCAGCCCTGCGGCAGGGACCCGAGGCCGTACAGCACGAACATGCCGGTGGCCAGCGCCAGGATCGGTCCGTACGCGTCGCCGAACCGGCCGCCCGGCGCTGCCATCGCCAGCACGGCGGTCGGCAGCACCAGCAGCGAATAGTGCGTGAAGGTGTGGGCGGTGTTGATGAAGGCGATCTGCCGGGTGGCCGGGGTCATGCGCGGTCCTTTCGTCCGTCGGCAAAGGCGGCGCGGGCTTCGGAGGCGAGACTCCTCTCCCCTTGAGGGAGGGGTTGGGGGAGGGGTGCGTTCATCCGATGGCCCGTGGATGTACCCACCCCTCCCCCAACCCCTCCCTCAAGGGGAGGGGAGTCTTCTCCTTCTCCTTCTCCTTCTCCTTCTCCATTGACCCTGCCGCCTGAGCGAGCTTCAACGTAGTGTGTCCCTCTCACGACGTACGGCCAAATTATGTCGCATACCGGACAGCTCGACCGCTCCTCCCGCTTGCGCCCGTTCGAACATGCGCCGCGCCCGCTGGTCGGCTACGCGCAGGACCATACGGAGCCGAACGACACCGGCTGGCACCAGCACCCGCGGGCGCAGCTTCTGCACGCCATTTCCGGCGTGCTGCGGGTGATGACGCAGGCCGCGTGGTTCATCGTGCCGCCCGGCACCGGCCTGTGGATGCCGGCGCACACGCCGCACGTCACGCGGATGCCCGCCGGCCTGCGGATGCGCGGCTTGTTCTTGCGCGAGGACGCCGCGCGTGCCGGCCCGGACGCGGTGACCGTCGTCGCCGTGTCGCCGCTGCTGCGCGAGCTGATCCTGGCCGCCTGCGATGAGCCTGTCATGTGGGACGAGCAAGGCCCGGTGCGCCACGTGGTCGCGCTGGCGCTGCATGAGATCGGCCGTGCGGCGACGCGGCCGATCTCCGTCCCCGCCTGCCACGATGCGCGATTGCAGCGCGTCACCGAGGCGCTGCTGGCCGATCCGGCGGACGATCGCGGGCTGGAGGCGTTCGCCGACATCGCCGGCGCGTCGGCGCGGACGCTCGCGCGGTTGTTCCGCCGCGAGACCGGCATGAGCTTCCAGGCCTGGCGCCGGCAGTTGCGACTGACCGAGGGCCTGGCGTTGCTCGCGCAAGGTGCCACGCCGGCACGCGCCGCGGCTTCGGTCGGCTATGACAGCGGGCCGGCATTCGGCGCGGCGTTCCGCTCGGCATTCGGCACGACACCGGGGCGTTCGCGCGGGGCGGGGTAAGATGCCACGCGCGAATTCAGCGTCAGCTTTGCAGGCCGGCGGTCCGGTAGATGTCGGCGACCGGCACCGAGAAATCGATGCTGGCCAGCGCCAGGGCATCCGGCGGGCGGATAATCGCCGGCGCCGGCGGCCAGGTGCCGTCTTCCAGCCGCCGCAGCAGCTCGATCTCCATCCGCGTGCTGCGGACGGCGAGGATTTCCCGCACGCTCGGGATCGTCGCGTAGGCCCAGATGTTCGCGCGCGTCTTGCCTTCATTGCCGGGCGAGAGGATCTCAACCAGCACTACCGGCTCCGGCACCATGACCCCCTGCGCCGGCGGCGCGCAGGTGACGCCGAGATCGGGGACGCGGAAATTCTCGTTGGAGCGGACCCGCGGTACGATCCCGGGTGCGGTTATGACGCGGCACGGACTGCCGGTGGCGAGCAAGTGATTGCCGAGCAAGCGGGCGAGTTCGCTCTGGATTGCGCCGTGCAGCTCGGACGCGGGGGCCATCAGCACCGGCTCGCCGTCGATCAGTTGCCAGCGGCGGCCCGTCACGTCGCCGGAGTCCCACACCAGGAACTCATCGACCGTCATCCGCGTCGGCAGGTGTTTTCGCAGCGCGACCATGGCGGGCACTGTATCACGCCTGCGCGCCGCGCTTGCAATGCGCTCTCGGGTCGGGGATCACCACGGGAGCAGACGGGGGAAACGTGCATGAGCGACGAGGTCGTGGTGGCCAGCGCCGACGGGGTGCTGGAGATACGCTTCAACCGGCCGGAGAAGAAGAACGCGCTGACCCGCGCGATGTACGAAACGGTCAGCGCCGCGCTGGAACGCGCGGATGCCGATGCTTCAATCCGCGTCGCGCTGCTGACCGGCACCGGCGACACGTTCACGTCAGGCAACGACATCAGGGATTTCCAGGCACGCGGCGCGAGCAACGAGCCGCGTGGCGGCAGCCGCTTCCTGCCGGTTATTTCCTCGCTGCAGAAGCCGCTGATCGCCGCGGTGAACGGCGCGGCGGTGGGCGTCGGTTCCACGATGCTGATGCATTGCGACCTGATCGTCGCGGCGCGCTCGGCGCGTTTCGTCATGCCGTTCACCAGCCTGGCGCTGGTGCCGGAGGCGGCCAGCACGCTGCTGGTGCCCCGCTTGCTCGGGCATCAGCGGGCCAGCGCTCTGCTACTGCTCGGCGAGCCGTTGGATGCGGCGACGGCACTGGAGTGGGGGTTCGTGAACCGGGTTGTCGATGACGCGGCGCTGATGGAAACCGCGCGCGAGATGGCGCGTCGGCTGGCGTCGCTGCCGCCGCAGGCGGTGCGGCTGACCAAGCGGCTGATGAAGCACGGCGAGCCAGGCGTGGCGGATCGGATCGCCGAGGAAATCGGGATATTCAGCGAACGCCTGGCGTCCGCGGAAGCGCAGGAGGCGTTCGCGGCGTTCCTGGAAAAGCGGCAGCCGGATTTCTCCAGGTTCGGCTAAGCGATGTGTACAACTGGCCCGCAGAGTTTGTCCGACAGGGAAGCCGGCAGCGGCCTGCCATAACCCAAGCAGCCCGTGCTGCGGGCGGAACGCCGGTCGGAGTGTCGTGCGCCGACCGGCAGCAAAGGGGCATGGCGATCGCGGTTGATACTGCCACTGCCGATGGGGGCCGAGGTGTCAGCCCGCACGGACACACAACGATAGCGGTTGAAAGATTGGCGGACCCGACACGATTCGAACGTGCGACCTTCGCCTTCGGAGGGCGACGCTCTATCCAACTGAGCTACGGGTCCGTAACTCCCTCATACCCTGAATCGCTCCGGCGCGGAAGTCGCCCCGGCCGGCACGGTGCGTCATCGCGAACAAGATTGCTTCACGCCGCACGCCGCTCGAAGGGCCTTTGCCAAACGCGCCGGGAACCAACCCACTTGTGAACGGAACGGGCACCCGGCGGGGCACCCAACCCGCCGAAATCAGAACTGCTTGAGAAGCCGTCCGATGTAATCCAGCTCCATCTGCGGCCGATCGCGCTCCGCGTCGCGCCGTCGCAACTCGTCCTCGATCGTCCGCGTCCGCTGCGCATCGCGCTTCTCTGGCAGCGCAACGTCACTCCCCTCATCGGCGCCGGTCGTGCCGCTGGTGTAGCGCCGCCCCAGCGGATCGCGCTGGCCGTCGCCGCGGCCGGCCGAGCCATCCAGCGGGCCCTCGCCGCCCTGGTCACCCTCGCCTTCCTGCATCGACAGTCCCATCTCGCCATCGCCGTCACCGCTGTCCGCCTCATCCCCCTGGCCGTTCTGGCCGGGGCCGAACTGCTGCGCCATCGCCTGGCCCATCTGCTGGCCGCCCTTTTGCAGGTCCTCGATGGCCTTTTGCTCGGCTTCGCCGGCACTCTGGTCGTTGCCCTGCGCAAGCTGCTGCCCGGCCGAGCGCATGTCGGTGTCCGCCTTTCCCAGGCCGGGCGGCAGCTTGCCGGTCAGGTCGCTGAACTCCTGCATCAGCTCGCCCAGGGCGCGACGCAGCGCCTGCTGCACGCGCTGGTCGGCCTGGCGCTGCACCGCCGGATCGGCCGGCTGGGTCGGCGCCGGGCCGAGATGCGGCTCGTTCTCCTCGTCGGCCCGGCCCTGCGCGTGATCTAGCAGCCCGCCCTGGCGGCGTATCATGTCCTGCAAAGCGCCCATCTGCCGATGGCCGCGCTGCCGCTGCTGCTGGCGCTGCTGCGCGGCCTTGCCCTGGTTGGCGCGGGCATTGCGCAACTGGTCCAGCATGCGCTCCAGCTCGGACATCCGCCGCTGCGCGTCATTCATCCGGTCATCCCGCGCCGCGTGCCGAGCCTCCTCCGCCAGCCGCTTGAAATCCTGCGCTGTCAGGTGCTGGGCCTGCGGGTTGAACGGCAGCGTCTGATGGTCGCGTTGCGCTTGCTCGACCAGCGCCTGGATGTGGTTCTGGATCGCTTGTTCCAGCTCCTGCAGGCGTTTTTCCAGCTCCGCCCGGTTGGCGTCGGTCGGCGAACGGATCGCCTTGTCCAGGGCGTCCTGCGCCGCCTGCCGCGCTTTTTCGAGCGCGCGGGCGGTTTGCTCGGTCTGGCCTTCTTCCATGTGCAGCGCGAGCTGCCACATCTGCTGCTGCGCCTGGGGGATTGCCGCGGCGGATTTGTTGTATTCCAGCAGGTAGTAGAGCGCGCCCAGGTTGACGTAGGCGCCGATGTCGTTACGGAACAATTTCGGCTGCATCAGCAGCGCATCCAGCCCGTCCACCGCATCATCCCGATCGTCCGGATGCAGGCTCAGTCCCTTGCGGATGGCGATCAGCGCCTGCGCGGCCGGATCGCGGAACATGCGCTCGGGCAGCACGAACGTCGCATCGGCGCTGAAGCCGCGCTGGCCGGGAGCATCGCGCGCCACCAGCCGGGCGATCACCGGCAGCCCGGCCCAGGGATTGGCGGTCAGATCCTCCTGGTTGACGCCGTGCGCCGCGCGGGTTTCGCCGCCCGGCAGCGGAATGGAAACCACCACCGGCGGCGTGTCCGGCCGCGCCTGGAGCCGCAGCTCCGCGTGCAGCGACACCACGCCGTAATCGTCGCCGGTCTGCCAGGGCAGCCGCGTCTCCTGGCTTTGCGTCGCGCCGCCGGGTTTTTCCGTCCATTCGGCGGTCGGCGGCTGGTCGGCCACCACCGACAGGTCCCAGCCGGCCAGCTCATCGCCGTCGCGGCGTACCGACAGGTGGCCGCCGGTCGTCAGGTCGGCGTCGGCCTGGAAGCTGCCCTGGTCGAGTGCGCGGAAATCCGTCTTCGCCTTGTCCAGCAACAGGCCGGGGGTGCCCGACCCGCCGGTGACGCTGACGGTGAGATGCGATCCGGCGGGCGCGGTGACGGCGCCGCCGGCCGGATGCAGGAAGATCGGCGCCATGTGGGTATAGGCGGGCGGCGTGATCCAGGCCTGCAGCTCCGTGCCGGGCAGCGCGGCGGGGCGCGGCAGGGTCGGCTCCAGCGCGTAGGCCAGACGGGTCGGTGCATCGCGGCCGGCGATGCCGAACGTCGCCACCAGCGCCACGATCAGCGCGCCGCGCAGCGCCAGCCGATCGCGCCGCGCCAGCCCGGGATGCGGCGCGCCGACGCGCAGCCGCCGCACCTGGGCGATGGCGCGGGTGAAATGTGCCTGCCACAGCGCCAGGCCGGCGGGGTCGCGCTGCGCCGGCCGATCGGTCAGCACCGATAGCGGCCGATGCTGCAGCCCGGATGCCTGCTCCAGCCGCCGGTCCGCGGCGGTGTCGTCCGGCGCGCGAACCGAGCGCAGCCCGCGCACCAGCAGCACGACAAACGCGATCGCGGTCGCCGCGAGCAGCGTGATGTGCCCCAGGGATGGCAGCGCGCGCGGCACTTCCAGCAGCGCGGCGCAGACGAACAAGCCGAGCACCCCCAGCGGCGGCCAGAGCGCGGGCCAGAGCCGCTCGAACAGAATGACGGCGCGCGCGAGGGCACGGCGGCCGGCGAGGCGGCGGAGCAACGCGTTCAGGTCGCCTTCACGCTCGGTCATGCCAGGAAGTCCGGAACGCGCTCCGACGCCCACATCGCGTCGTGGGTTTCGCGGGCCCGGATGACGGACCAACGATCGCCGTCCACCATGACCTCGGCGGCGAGCGGACGGGCGTTGTAGGTCGAGCTCATGACGGAACCATAAGCACCGGCGTCGAGGATCGCCACGCGCGCATTCCGCGGCAGCGGCGGCAGGGCACGGCCGCGCGCGAATGTGTCACCGGATTCGCAGACCGGGCCGACGATGTCGGCCGGCTCCCCAGGGCGCGCCGCATCGATGGCGGACACCGGCACGATGCCGTGCCACGCGTCGTACATGGCCGGCCGCACGAGATCGTTCATCGCCGCGTCGAGCACGACAAAGCGCGCGTTGCCGGATTGCTTGGTCAGCACCACGGAACACAGAAGCACTCCGGCCGGGGCGACAAGCCAGCGGCCGGGTTCCAGCAGCAGTCGGACGTCCAGGTTGTGGAACGCCGAACGCAACGCGCCGGCGAGGCCGGCGGAGGAGGGCACCGGCTCGTTGCGATACGGAATGCCGAGCCCGCCGCCGCAATCGACCGAGCTCACGCTGTGCCCCGCCGCGCGCAGCCCGGCGACAAGCTCCGCGATGCGGCCGTAGGCGGCGCGAAACGGCGCCAGCGACGCGATCTGGCTGCCGATATGCGTCGCCAGGCCGATCGGTGCGATGCCCGGCAGCGTCTCGGCGCGCGCATACATCGCGGCGGCGTCGGTCCAGGGGATGCCGAACTTGTCGCGCGCCCGACCGGTGCTGATCTTGGCGTGCGTTTCGGCGTCCACATCGGGGTTCACCCGCAGCGCGATGCGCACGGTGCGGCCCATGCCGGCGGCGAGGGCGGACAGCATGTCCAGCTCCTCGACGCTTTCGACGTTGACCTGGCCGATATCGTGCTCCAGCGCGAACCGCAGTTCGCGTTCCGACTTGCCGATACCGGAATACACGACGTGGCCTGGTGGGATGCCGGCGGCCAGCGCGCGGCGGAATTCGCCCTCGCTGACCACGTCGGCGCCGAGGCCCTCGGCATGGAAGACGCGCAGCACCGCGAGATGGTCGTTCGCCTTCATGGCGTAGTGCAGCGACACGTCCAGGCCGGTGTCGTCCATCGCGCTGCGCAGATCGCGTGCGCGGCGGCGCATGGCACCGGCGGAATAGACCCAGGCCGGCGTGCCCGCTGCGTCAGCCACGGCGTTCAGCGGCACGCCCTCCATCGTCAGCCCGTCCATCGCGTGCATGCGCAGATGCGGCCGAAGCGCGAGGAGTTCCGCGATGTCAGGGTCGGGACCGGTGGGTGTTGCAGGGAGTGCCATTCAGCCGACGCTAGCACAGGAAATTGCCCGTGCGGAGCATGAGCTGGTGGGCTGAGCCCACGGGTTCGGGTACGGCGGGTTCGTCCTGGGCGAACCCGGGCCTCAGGCGATGGTGCCGCAGTTCGGTGGCTTCCGGGCGGCTCTGTCTTCGGCGCCGGCACGCTCCTCATATTCCGCCGCGAGGGCCAGCAGCGTTGTCCTGGCCTTGTCGTCGGCGATCTCGTCGGCGAGGCGACGGCACCTGTGCGCCTGGTCGCGAAGATAGACGGGGTTGATGATTCTGTCGGTCATGACGTGGGATGTAACCGAGCCGACATGCGGCTGCCTTGAGGTAGATCAAGTGCGTACTCCCCGCATGGGCAGGGCAATCGCATTTGCGGCCGACTGCCGTTGGCAACGGGCGCAGGGCGGGGGCAACTGGCGCAGGGCGGGGGCAACGGGCGCAGGGCGGGGGCAACTGGCGCAGCGCGGGGGCGGATCGTTGCCTCGTTTGATTCGCACGGAGGACGCGCGGAGGGCCACGGGGATCACGGAGGTCCTGCGCCCGTCACCCCGCCGCGTGCGTTGGATCGGGATACATTTGATTCCTGGTGTCGGGGCGTTCGTTGCAGCGCGGCACACCGGGAAAGCGCCTTCGTGTTCCCCGTGGCCCTCCGCGCGTCCTCCGTGCGAATCAAACAGCAGAAGGGACCGCACCGGCTTCGGTCCATAGGCATCGATCCACCCTCAGGCCAAATGCGATCAGCCGCATGGGTAAGCGCTCTTCCCAGCCGCACCGTGGTCGCGCACAATCGGGCCATGCTGCGCATCATCGCCATGCTCGCACTGGTATTGCTCGCCGGATGTGCGGAGGGACCCCAGGCGCTGGGCATCACCGGTCCGGAGGGCAGCACCCTGGGGAGCACACCGCCGTCCGAGCAGGATTTGTTCGACAACCCGAACGTCCTGCAATCCGGCGAGCGGTACGGGCCCAGCTCGGCGCCCACCACCGGCAAGGGCCGCTACTGGGGCGACGACTGACGCACAGACGGTTCGTAGCGGTAACTATCGCGGGAGCCGGAGATCCGGTCACGCGCGTGTGACGCCGGCGCTTCCGGCCGGCTATGGCGAGTGCTGGTCTCCTGTGCCAGCAATCCTCGCCTCGCTGCCCGTGCGTTGCGTCCGGCGGACCATCGACCCGGGAACGATCCACGCCGGGTCAATTTCGTCGCCTGACCGGAGGCATTTGGTGCATGGATCATCCCGGCTCTCGCAGTGACGCGGTGCGCGCGCATTACGGCCTCGCGCTGCTTGCGCTGCTGCTGCCGGTGCTGGGGCTGATCCTGGGCGGCTGGCTCGCCTGGAACGCGACGCTGCGCGATGCGCAGGATGCGCTACGCCGGGCTGCGGTGGCGTCCGCGGATCGCGCGGCGAAGGTGCTCGACAGGCAATGGCTGATCGCGAGCGGAGTGAACGATCTGCTGCGCGGTATGGACGCCGATGCGGTGGCTGCCCATGCGGTCGCGTTGCGCGATGACATCCGGGCCACGCTCCGGCGCTTTCCGCAGGTTGCCGGGGTGACGGTGACCGATGGCGCCGGCCACGTGTTGCTGTCCACATCGGAGTATCCGATCGATGGCAGTGCCGCCGCATCGTTGCTTCGGGCGGTGCAGGACCCGCACGTACCGTGGTCGATTGGCGGCGTCATCGTGGATCGGCTGACCGGCCAATCGGGCGTGGCCATTGGCACGCCATGGGGCGGCGATGCGGAGCGCCCGTCGGGGCTTGTTCTGACCACGGAATCCACCGGCGACTTTGCCGCCGAAGAACGCCTGCTGGTTGGCGGCAGAGATGCCTCGGCAATCCTGGTGCGTGCCGATGGCACCGAACTGGCGAAGTATCCTGCCTCGCAGGATGCGGTGGCGACGGCGTGGAGTCCGGCGCTGCCTCCGTCCATTCCGGCGAATCCGGCTGGCGGGACGGTCTGGCTGCACTCGGCGGCCAATGGGCAGGACTGGCTCGTGGGGTACGCGAAGCTGCCGCATTACCCGGTGTATGCCGGCGTCGGGTGGAGCCGGTCCGCCATCGTCGCACAATGGCGCGACTCGATCGGGATGCTGCTGATGTTCGGTATCCCGGCAACCATCGCCCTCGTCGCGCTCAGCATGCTGCTGGCGCGGCGTTCGCAGCAGGCACGCTCCACCGATGCGGCGCTGCAGGAGCAACGCCGGCAGCGCGCGACCGCCGAGGAGGCGTTGCGCCAGGCGCAGAAGCTGGAGGATGTCGGCCGTCTTACCGGCGGCATCGCGCATGATTTCAACAACCACCTGACGGTGATCAGCAGCAACATCGAGCTGCTGAAGCGGCGCATGCCGCCGGAGGCGCGGCCGCTGTTGCCGCTGATGGACGCCGCGATGCAGGGCGTGCAGCGCGCCGCAGGCCTGACGCACCGGCTGCTGGCGTTCGCGCGGCAGCAGCCGGCGGAGCCCGAGCCCCTGGACATGGCGCGCCTGGTCAACGGCATGGCGGACCTGCTGCACACCGCGCTCGGTGAGACGGTGACAGTAGAGATCGGCACCGCCAATGGCCTGTGGCAGGCGCGGGTTGATGCGAACCAGATGGAAAGCGCGATCCTGCACCTGGCGGTCAACGCGCGTGACGCCATGGCGGTGGGCGGCCGACTGACGATCGACGTCGCCAACGTACAGCTCGACGCCACCGCAGCCGCGGGGCACGGCGATGTTGCCGCGGGCGATTACGTGATGGTGTCCGTGGCCGACACCGGTGCAGGGATGTCGCCGGACGTGGCGGCGCGGGCATGCGAACCGTTCTTCACCACGAAGCCGCCCGGCAAAGGCATCGGTCTTGGTCTGACGACGGTCAACGCGCTGCTTCGCCAGTCGGACGGCCACATGACGATCGCCAGCGAAAAGGGGCACGGTACGACGGTGACGCTCTATCTGCCGCGTCACCTGTCGGAATCGGACACGTCGATCGTGCGTGCGCCGAAAGCCGCTGCTGCGGCAAGCGGGGTTGCGGGAGAGACGGTGCTGGTGGTGGAGGACGACGATGCGGTCCGTCGTTCCTCGGCGCAGGCGTTGCACGAAATCGGCTATCAGGTGCTGGAAGCACCCGACGCGATGGAGGCGATCCGGCTGATCGCCGATCGTGGCGGCATCGATCTGTTGTTCACCGATGTGGGTTTGCCGGGCGGCGTTGACGGCCGGGCCCTGGCGGACGCCGCGCGCACGGCTTGCCCGGCGATCCGGATTTTGTTCACGACGGGTTATGCGCGGTACGCGCCCCGGGATGCATGCTCTGGGGGCAGCTTCGGGTATTTCCTGGCCAAGCCGTTCACGCTGGAGGAACTCGGCGTCAAGGTGCGGGAAGTGCTGGACGCCGGCGGGGCGGAGGAGGTTGCGCCGGTGGCGTCGGTGTCCGTGTGAGCCCGTCATTACGTGTTGTTACCGTCCGACGAAGGCCACGCCGCGCACGATGAAACGGACGCACGTGCGCACCCGCGTCGTTGCCGGACATGATCCCAACCACATCGGAAAAGCCGCTGGACCGAGGCGCCGCTTTTCGCGCATCAGCGGACCGACGCAAGAACATAAGTATCAGGCACTATCTGCGGCACCGAGAACTGCGCGGCGTTGGCGGCGAGCGGAACAAGCGTCAGAGCAATCAGAAGCACGGCCTGGCGCATGAGCCACATTGTCTCAGGTGCCAGACGCCACCGCGTGCGCCATGGTGACAGCATCGAAGGGCCTCCCCGAGCCGCTGCGTTAGCTCGCGTTGCGCTATCGTCCCGTAGCGGGATCGTCGATCCACTCCGGAACAGGGGCAGACATCTGGGCCAGCGCGCGTAACCTGATGTGCCAGAGCTTGACCCAGCCGTGGCTGGGTGGCTGCGCGCGCGGCCGAACTGGAGGTTTCCCGCTTGCCTCCCGCCCGCCCGCGCGGCAGTTTGCGAGCGTCTCGGCGGGGGTTCGCATGGCAGTCAACAAGATCTATCCCGATGCGACGGCGGCGCTGGCCGGCGTGCTGCGCGACGGCATGACCATCATGTCCGGCGGCTTCGGCCTGTGCGGCATTCCCAGCGCGCTGATCGAGGCGATCCGCGACAGCGGCGCCAAGGGCCTGACGATCATCTCCAACAACGCGGGGATCGACGAAGTGGGCCTCGGCCTGCTGCTGCAGACGCGGCAGGTGAAGAAGATGATCAGCTCGTACGTGGGTGAGAACGCGACGTTCGCCAAGCAGTACCTGGCTGGCGAGCTGGAGATCGAATTCAACCCGCAGGGCACGCTGGCGGAACGCATCCGCGCCGGCGGCGCCGGCATTCCGGCGTTCTTCACCGCCACCGGCGCCGGCACGCAGATCGCCGAAGGCAAGGAGACGAAGGAATTCGACGGCCGTGTCTATGTGATGGAGCGTGGGCTGCGCGCCGACCTGGCGGTGGTGCACGCGTGGAAGTCCGATCACGAGGGCAACCTGATCTATCGGAAGACGGCACGGAACTTCAATCCGATCATGGCGACCGCGGCCGAGCTGGTGGTGGTGGAGGTCGAGGACCTGGTGCCGAACGGTGAGATCGATGCGGACCACATCGTCACACCCGGCATCTTCGTCAACCGGATCGTGAAACTCGAAGACGTGGACAAGAGAATCGAGCAGCGCACCGTGCGCAAGCGGTATTGAGGAGGCAGGGATATGGCCTGGACGCGCGATCAGATGGCGGCCCGCGCGGCGCGCGAGCTGCAGGACGGGTTCTACGTCAACCTGGGGATCGGCATTCCCACGCTGGTGGCGAACCACATCCCGGAGGGCATGTCGATTCAATTGCACTCGGAGAACGGTATGCTCGGCATGGGGCCGTTCCCGTTCGAGGGCGAGGAAGACGCCGACCTGATCAACGCCGGCAAGCAGACGGTGACGGAGCTGCCGACCACCAGCTTCTTCGATTCCGCCGGCAGCTTTGCGATGGTGCGGGGCGGGCACATCGATATCTCGATCCTCGGTGCGTTGCAGGTGGCGGAGAACGGCGACCTCGCGAACTGGATGATCCCCGGCAAGATGGTGAAGGGGATGGGCGGCGCAATGGACCTGGTGGCGGGGGTGAAGCGTGTCGTCGTGCTGATGGAGCACACCGCGGGGGGCAAGCCGAAGCTGCTGCATCGCTGCAATTTGCCGCTGACCGGCGCGGGCGTGGTGAACATGGTGATCAGCGAGCTTGGGGTGTTTGCGATCGATCGCGATGGGGTGACGCTGGTCGATATCGCGCCGGAGGTGACGGTGGAGGAGATCCGCTCGAAGACCGAGGCGTCGTTCAAGGTCGCGCCGGCGCTGAAGGTGGCGGCGTAACGGGGGGGTTATCCTGGGGCGCCGCGACGGCGAGAATCCAATCCCGGGGCCGGTGCCGTTGGCGGCTGGCGATTCAACGCAAAGTTCTCAGAGGACCGCAGAGATCGCAGAGAAGAAATTTATGATCCCTGCCATGCCGCCGGCCCGGGGCCATGTCGGTTCCCGCTTCATCGATACCGGACGATCAACCCGGAATAGCCCACGCGCTGCCGCCGCGGCCTGGCTACCGCTTTTGCCGCAATCCCGCTACACCGGTGCAGCGAAAACACGGGAGGCTCGACATGCCGGTCAAGAACATCCGCGGTGTGGATATCGTTTACGAAATCCTCGGCGATCATGGTCCGCTGGTGACGCTGACGCCAGGCGGCCGGCGCGGCGGCGGATCGGAACGGTCGCTCGCGACGCTGATCGCCGAGGCCGGCTTCCGCGTGCTGCTGCACGACCGCCGCAACATGGGCGCATCGGGCATCGCGTTGCAGGGCGATTCCGAAAGCCTGGAGCAAGCCGAGGACCTGCTCGCGTTGCTGAAGGCATTGGACACCGGTCCCGTCTATGTCGCCGGCTGTTCGTCCGGTGCGCGCATGTCCATCCTGCTCGCGCGGCACCATCCTGACGCGTTGAAGGCGCTGCTGCTGTGGCGCGTGACCGGCGGACCGTATGCGGCGAAGCGGCTGGCATTCAATTATTACGAACAATACCTCGATGCCGTGCAGCAAGGCGGTATGGACGCGGTGTGCTCGACCGAGCACTTCGCCGCGATGATCCAGGCCAATCCGGTCAATCGCGAAACCCTGCAAGGCATGGGGGCCGCGAAGTTCACCGCGGCGATGCAGCGCTGGCTGGCCGGGTTCAACAAGGACTCCGGCTATCTCGTGGCGGGCATCACGCCGGAGGAAATGCGCGCGATGACGCTGCCTGCGCTGATCATTCCGGGCAACGACCGCGTGCATCCGCGCGCACCTGGCCAGGCGGCACACCGGCTGCTGCCGAACGCCCGGTATCAGGAGATCATGGCGAACGACGTGGATGTGGACGTGGATTTCGACGGTTGGGCGGCGAAGGTCGGCACACTGGCCGCAGCGTTCGTCAACTTCCTGCGGGACTGCGAACGCGCCGGCTGACTGGTTCGGGCGCGAGCGTCCATCCTGTCATTGCGAGTTGGCCACCGGCCGGCGGCCGACCCGCGACTGGATGAAACGACGTCGGCGGCTGGACGTAGGTTCCCCCCTCCCCTTGAGGGCGGGGTTGGGGGAGGGGTGCGTACATACGCGGTCGGTGGATGTACGCACCCCTCCCCCAACCCCTCCCTCAAGGGGAGGGGGGAACCTTGTTTCTTGGTAGGCCGCCTGGTCGCAGCAATCTCCGGGGAGATTGCTTCGGCCACGCGGCCTCGCAATGACAGGATGCTGCCGTTTCATTCAGCGCGGGTCGGCCACGCCGGACGGTGGTCAGCTCGCAATGACGACAGACCTGGCGGGCCTTGACGATGTATCCGCCCTCCTATCGCGCCCTGCTCCGCCAGCGCGACGTTGGCCGGCTGCTGCTCGCCGCGAGTTTTGCTCGGCTGGCGGAGCGCATGCTGATGCTTGTGCTGGTGCTTTACGCGCTGGCGCGATTCCATTCGCCGGTGCTGGCGGGATGGGTCGGCTTTGCGGCGATGGCGCCGGGATTGCTGGTCAGTCCGCTCGCGGGGGCGCTGCTGGATCGTTTCGGCTCCGCGGCGGCTATCGCGATCGATATGGCGTGCAGCGCGGGGGTCGTCGCGGGGCTGGCGTTTCTGGCGCTGCGGCATGCCGACAGTGCGGCGGTGTTGCTGGTGCTGGTGTCGCTCTGGTCGCTGAGCAGCCCGCTGTCGTCCGCGGGCGTGCGGGCGCTGCTGCCGACGCTGGTGGATCGCGCGGCGCTGGATCGGGTCAATGCGCTGGACACCGGCATTCACGCGATCGTTGAGGTCGTGGGGCCGGCGCTGGGCGGCGCTGTGTTCGGACTGGCGGGGGCGGGGGTCGCGCTGCTGGTCATCGCCGCGTTGTATGCCGCGGGATGCATCGGCCTGCTGGATGCGGCGCGGCGTTCCGCCGGGCGGGTGCCGCGGTCCGCGCGCGGATTGCTGCGCGATGCCGCGGCGGGGGTCGCGCACGTGCTGCGGCATGACGCGCTGCGGGCGCTGGCGCTGGTCTATGCGATGTATCAGGTGAGCTGGGGCATTCTGCTGGTCGCCGTGCCGGTATTCGTGACGCGGGCGCTCGGCGGCGGCGCGCATGTCGCGGGCGTGGTCGGCGCGGTATGGGCGATCTCCGGTGTCGCCGGCGGGTTGGGCGCGCTGGCGGCCGGGCACCTCGGCGCGCTGGGGCGCGAGCGCGGCGTGATCGCGTGCGGGATTCTGGCGACGGCGGCGGCGATCTTTCCGCTCGGTGCGGGGGTTGGCTTGGTGGGGATGGGGGGCGGGCTGGCGCTGGTGGGGTTCCTCGCCGGGCCGGTCGATGTCGGCGTGCTGACGCTGCGCCAGCGGCGGACCGATCCGGCGTGGCTGGGGCGGGTCATGGCGGTGTCGATGAGTTTGAATCTGTCGGGGCTGCCGATCGGCTCGGCGCTGGGCGGTGCGCTGTGCTTGTGGTGGCTGCCGGGGGCGTTCGGTGTGGCGGCGGGGGCGTGCGTGATGGCGGGGGTAGGGGCGTGGTGGTTGTTGCCGAGGCGGTAGCGCCCAGCCATGGCCTTGAGACAATGAGCGCGGGTCACCGGTTGATTAATGGTGCCGCGTCCGGGCGCTTTATCGGAGCAGCGGCCGGCGCGCCGGCAGTCGGAAGCGCGCGCCTTACCGGCGAACGCGGCGCCGGGACGCACCAAGCCCGGCGAGCGCCATACCGAACAAACCGATCGCGGCTGGCTCTGGGACCGACTCCCTTGTGAGAGTCACATAGCCGTCGCCGGCCTGGGCACCGGCCACCAGGGTCGGGTCCATGCCGCTGTCGTAGGATCCGCCGCCGAAGCCGTAGTCGCCGCCGGCATTGCCGCCAGTGTAGCCGCCGCCGCCGCCTGCGCCGTTTGCTCCAGAGGCGCCGCCGCCACCGAAGCCGCCATTGGCCCCGCCACCCCAGTAAGTTGCGCCACCGGCGAGGTTGGGGAAGCCTCTGCCGCCGCTGGCTTCCGCGCCACCGCCGTTACCGCGGTAGCCGCCTCCGCCACCCGCCCCCAAACTGAAGCTGGAGCCGCCGCCGCCGCCGCCGCCGTGACCGGTGATCCCGGGGCCGCCATTATTTTCGTAGCCGCCGCCGCCGCCACCGGCGATGACCAGCTTCGTGCTGGTGGTCTGATCGACCGCGAAGCTGCCGCCGCCGCCGGCGCCGGCGTAGGAGCGGAACGCCTGGCCGTTGCCACCCTGCCCGCCGACGGCAATGACCAGTTCGTCGCCCGCGGTCAGGCTGAATTTGCCGCTGATCACGGCGCCATTGCCGCCGGATACGCCGTTGCCGTCCGCGCCGCCTTGCGCGCCGGCGGCGACGATCTGGTAGAGGCCGGTCGCCGGTACCGTGTAATCGACGACTGCGCCAGTATAGTCGAACGTCACCGGGCCCGCGGACGCCACGCGAGTCAGCGCGAGAACCGACGCGCCAGCGAGCAGATATTGCTTCACGACTTTAGCTCCTCCTGCATTATGCGGTTACCGCACCAAGCTGCGGGCACGATTGCGGCATTTTGTTTACGCAAGAAGCGCGCCAGATCGGATGGAGTGCGCTTTTTCTGCGCTCTATTCAGGGCTTTTCAATTACATCCGTATGTTAGCTATCTGCAATCGCAATCATTCGGCAATGCTCGCAGAACCTGAATTCCTGACCGTGTCCGATGTGTAAGGTTTTCCGACAAGCCGCCACGTCCTGGATGGGGCTTTGAGAGGGCCCGACACCGGCCCGGTTGCGGGGCTTCGCACCGGACCGTGCGTCCGCCTGCCATCCAACCCGAGCGAAACGATGGCCTCCTACGGCCACGCCACCGCCCGGCGGCGGCCTCATCAGGATCGCGTCGAGATTGCCGCCGGTCTGCAGCCCCTGCGCCAGTGGCGGACCGATCCGGCGTGGCTGGGGGGAGGGCGCGGCCGAAGCATCCCGCCAGATCGTCACTTCGTATCAATCATTCTCGAAATCCGCCGGCTTGTCGCCTAACAGAAAGCGCGGCCCCGGACCGGCCTTCGCGGCACGATCGTTTGGATTGAACAGCGCGCAGCGATCGAGCGACAGGCAGCCGCAGCCGATACAGCCATCCAACAGCTCGTGCGTCTTCTGCAGCATGACGATCCTCGCCTGCAGTGCGCCGCGCATGCGCGTGCCGATGGCACGCCACTCGGCGGGGGTCGGCGCCTGGCCGTGCGGCAGCGTCGCGAGCTCGGCCTCGATCTCGGCAAGCGTCAGGCCGAGCTGCTGCGCGATGAGTGCAAACGACAGGCGCCGTATGTCGGAGCGGAGGAAGCGCCGCTGATTTCCGGCGCCGCGGGTCGCGCGGACCAGGCCGCGCGCCTCGTAGTAGCGGATCGCCGACACCGACAGCCCGGTCCTGCGGGCCAGTTCGCCGATCGACAGCACTGCGGCTGATTTCATGTCGGGCGCCCCGAGAAAAGCTTGACCTCAAGTTAGCTTGAGGTTTCAGGAACATGCAACAGTCCAGGCGATCCCCGCCTGGCCACGGAGGAAAACCAGATGCCGTCACCACGCATAGAGCACGTGAACATCACCGTCGCCGACCCGGAGCGCACCTCGGCGCTGATGGAGGCCATGTTCCGCTGGCACGTCCGCTGGAGCGGTCCGGCGTCCAACGGCGGACATACGATCCATGTCGGATCGGACGATCACTATGTGGCGCTCCACGCTGGGGCCAGCCCGCCGCGGGAGGTGTTCGGCAAGGGCCGGCCGCTGAACCATATCGGCGTCGAAGTGGACGATCTCGACGCCACCGAGGCGCGTGTGATCGCGGCTGGTCTGCGGCCGTTCAGCCACGCCGATTACGAACCTGGCCGGCGCTTCTATTTTCTTGATCCTGATGGCATCGAGTATGAGGTCGTCAGCTACAGGACGTAGGCTGCGGTCGCTGCGGTCGCTGCGCGTCGGGGCGCGATAGCGGGTGTTGGGAGTCGGGCTGGCGCTGGTGGGGATCCTCGATCGCGAGCACCTTTACTCCGTGCGCGGCACCGCGCGCGCCGTACGTGCCTTCAGCGCTGCGATGAACTTGAGCCGGATTTGTTCGAACAACGCGTAGGGCAGAGGGCCGTAGGCGACGCTTTCGGGATCGCCCGGCGTCAGCGGCCGCAGGTCAGGGCCTGGCCAGACGCACCGATTTGCCTCGGTGAGCACCACCCAGGAGCGATCGTCGTCCATGCGCAGGCGGCGCTTGACGGCTGCAGGAATCTCGACGGCAAGGCTCGGGTTCGACGGCGGACTGTGCGTGATTGGCGGCACCGTCGCCACCCTGTCGCCGGCATCGTCCGCCGTGATCAGGACGACGCCACGCGGCCGGTCCTTGACCCCCTCCTCCTGGCCGCGGGCATGTTCTGCAGCCCAGCGGTCGCTTAGCGGATGACCACGCCGGGAGCCGGGATGGGGAATGCCACGTGCCTACGGGGTCAGTTCACCGTCGAACGCCTTGGAGGATTCCGGCGCGCGTGTTTCCTCCAGGGCGGCGATGTCGGCATCGGTGAAGTCCCCCAGGTGGAGCACCTGACGGTCACGCCGTTTGAGGCGGTGGTATTCGTCGATAGAGATCAGCACCGTGCGCTCGCGGCCGTTGCGCGTGACGGCGACCGGTCGCGCGAGGGCGATATCCTGGTATCGGCCGATGTTGCGTTGGAACCCGGCGGCGGGGACCTTGAGCATATCGGTTGGCATGAATTCCATCCTTTCCGTGTAATGCGTGATCTGCATGAAATTACAAGGCCGGCGCGACGGAACTGCGCCGCCTTCGCCGAGACAGCGGGCAAGCGAGCCGGCCGCGCCCGGTGCCGTGGGCTACTTCGGATCGTCGGTGGCGTCGAGCCTGTCGTCGTCGGGCAATTCGCCTGGTGTACCCAATCGCAGCAACAGCGCCTTCGCGCGTGCCGGCGTCGTGCGCGAGCCTCGCGCGGTGAAATAGCGTTGCGCCTCGGCCCGCGCGCCAACACGGGCTGCGACGGCGGTGGCCAGGAATAAGTTCAGGCTAATCCCGGATTCCGCCGCCTGCCGCATCGCGGCGTCCTTCAGGTCTTCCGGCAGGCGGAACTGGATTTTCGTGTTGCTCATGCTCTGATCCTTTTGACCAAGGGACCGGGACGCTGTGCCCGGAAACCGAACTGCGCGCCGGCGTCCCGTATGTCCTTCAAATTGAACGTCGCGACCGCATCCGCGTGTCCGTTGATAGCCGTCTCGACCACCAATTCGTCATCGGCATGGGCGCCGGTCGGCCGCCATTTGTAGTCGAACACGACCGGAACACAGAGACCCGCCAGCGCATCCAGTATCACCTTGACATCCGCCTCGGTTGCCCTCGCTCGCGTCAGATGCGGCGGTCGCAGAAGCACGGATTCGTATTCGACCAGCAACGGCGTGGACAGGAGCAGCGCGAATTTGCCATCGAGCCCGTCAAGGACAAGCTGCCGTGATGCGCCCGCCGGGGAAATGAAGGCCGATAGAAGCACGTCGGTATCGATGACAAGCCGTAACATCTTGCCGCCTTGTCCTATGGCATTCGGTCGGCTAGCACTGACGCTATATATGGCGCCACTAAATAGCTGTCAACCCCGGAGCCCACGCCACCCGGAGCCCACACCAGCAGATCTACCTGCCCGGCCCGAACGCCGGCTGCCGCGCCGGAGCAGCGGTCGGCGCGTTGCCGCAGCCGCTTTTGACCCGTTGCAGAGACAGGCGCCTTGGCTCCCCCCGGGGCAAGAACCGGGTTTCGAGTGGGTCGAGGCATTCGCGGATGGGCCGCAATTTCATCCACAGAAACTTTCCCACGCCCGCGCGCGGATAGAATATCCACTGATATCAGTCTGTTATATCGGTATGGGTCTGAGGCAAGCACATCATGCGTGAGATTCCCGGGAGGCGCCTCTTGCATCCGACTGTTTTAGATATATCTGATTATCCGTTATGTCGAAACTCACTTGGAGCACCAATGCACCACCACAGACACTCCTACCCTGACCACGACCAGCGGTTTGTCCGCCAGGAACACCGCCACGACGACTCGCGGTTCGGACACGGCCGGCACGGGCACGCCGGCCGATCCGGGCTCGGCCGCTTCTTCGCCCATGGCGACCTGCGCCTGGTCATTCTCCATCTCATCGCAGAGAAGCCGCGGCACGGTTACGAGATCATCAAGGAAATTGAGGAGCAGGTCGGCGGCACCTACAGCCCGAGCCCGGGCGTTATCTACCCGACGCTGACCCTGCTTGAGGAACTCGGCCACGTGACGGTCAGCACCGGCGACGGGGTCAAGAAGCTGCATGCGATTACCGCGGAAGGCCGGGCTTACCTCGAAGCTTATCGCCCCGCCGTGGATGCCCTGCTCGCCCGCATGGAGGAGGCCAGCCGCGTGCATGGCGGCGGTCCCGCGCCGCAGATCCTCCGCGCGATGGAGAACCTGAAGCTCGCGCTGCGACTGCGCCTGGCGCGCGGGCCGCTCGGCGACGAGCAAATCAACGCCGTGGCGGCGGCCATCGACGGCGCGGCCACCAGCGTGGAACGCACCTGAATTCCCGCGAACCTGACAGGAGGAACCCGATGACCGAAATCAGAGGCTACCACGCGCATGTGTATTACGACGCCGCGACCCGGACGGTCGCCGAAGGGCTGCGCGAGGCGGTGCTGGGCCGGTTCGCCGTCAAGCCCGGAGCCATCAGCGATGCGCCGATCGGCCCGCATCCGATCTCGCAGTTCAACGTCATCTTCCAGAGGGAGGAGTTCCAGAATCTCGTGCCGTGGCTGATGCTGAACCACGAGGGCCTCGACGTTCTGATCCATCCGCTGACGGACAGCTCGTACGACGACCACAGCAGGAATGCGCTGTGGATCGGCACGCCGGTACCGATGCGGCTGGAGATTTTGCGGCCCGACTATCGGCCGGAGCTGCTGCCAGCCGGCTCCGGCCACACGGCCTGACGGGGGTGCTCGAACCGCGCTGGGCGACAACCCGGGCGCGGGCGGGTCGGATCACCGGATTTGGGGTCAACGCTCTGGCCGTCCGTCGAGACTCGTGCATCTCCGTAGATCACAGGCCAAGCTCGCTATGCGAGCCAGGACGGATCAGCCGCAGCGTGTCGGCATCCGGCGTTTCGTAGATCAGAACAAGATCGGGCTTGATGTGGCAATCGCGGTAGCCCAATCAGTTTCCTGTCAAGCCATGGTCGCGATACCGCTCCGGCAAGGGAATATCGGCCGCCAGGGAGCGGAGCACAGCAACCAAACTTTCATCCAGCGTGGAACGGTGCCGGCCTTTGGTCTCCCGCTTGTAATCACGCCTGAAGCGGCTGGTCCGTTCAATCTCCCGCATTCAGATCCTTCATGAGGTCTTCGACCGTCTTGAATCGCGGCAGTCCCCCTCTGCGGGCTTCCCTCATGGCCTCGATCGTTTCCTCGTTCGGAACCAGAGGTTCGAAGGGCAGCGCCTTCTCCCTGGCGATGCGCGTCATCATCATGCGGAATGCATCCGACGCCGTAAGGCCGATCGAGGCCAGCACGGCGGAAGCTTCGCTCTTGATCCGCTCATCAATGCGCGCCCGGACAACTGTATTTTCGGTCATGCTCAGTCTCCTTAGGCTACATTGTAGCCCAAACGCCGCCCTATGTCCAGCCGCATGACGCTTTCGCCGGGCATTGCCTCCGCCCCGCGGCCACCGCCTACCGCCAGGCCACCGCCTACGGCCAGGCCACGGCGGGTGGCAGGCTCATCAGGATCGCCTAGACATTGCCGCCGGTCTTCAGCCCGAACAACGTCCCGCGGTCGTGGATGACGTTGAATTCGGCGTCGCGGCCGCGGCGGATAAGCTGGTGGGCGCGCTCGGCCCCGGTCCACGCCTCGGCCATGCGCCGCCGGACGATGCGCGGGAACACGTCGAGGAACGCCCCGCCCACGTCGCGACTGCGCGGCGCCATGATGCGCTGCAGGCGCTGGCGCTGGCTGGCGGGGTCGGCGCGAGCGAGCCGGCCGCGCCCGGTGCCGTGCGCTATGCCGGATCGTCGGTGGCGTCGAGCCTGTCGCCGTCGGGCAACTCGCCTGGTGTGCCCAGTCGCAGCAACAGCGCCTTCGCACGGGCCGGCGTCGTGCGCGAGCCTCGCGCGGTGAAATACCGCTGCGCCTCGGCCCGCGCGCCGACACGGGCCGCAACGGCGGTGGCCACGAACAAGTTCAGGCTGATCCCGGACTCCGCCGCCTGGCGCATCGCGGCGTCCTTCAGGTCTTCCGGCAGGCGGAACTGGATTTTCGTGTTGGTCATGCTCTGATCCTTTTGGCCAAGGGACCGGGACGCTGCGCCCGGAAGCCGAACCGCGCGCAGGCGTCGCGCATGTCCTTCAAATTGAGCGTCGCGACCGCACCCGCGACGTTCCGCCCAAACCCGGACCGAGCGCTCAAAGGCAGCGGGGACGGCCTCGCTATGTTCGACCTTCATTTTGCCGAGCGCGTCTGCGATTGCACGCTTCATTTCGTTGTAACCGGCGCTGAAGTAGGCGCGAGTGTGTGTGAAAAGCGCCGACCCGCGAAGGTCCTGTGCACAGAAAGGGCACGCTCCCGACGACGGGATATGTCCCATCCCTTCGGCAACCCATCCTTCCCCGCCACTCCCGAGGCTTGCCAGATGAGCCTGTACCTGGGCATCTGCGCCACCATCAAGATCGGCTAGATCACGTGCCAGCAGGTCCGCGAGCGCCTCCAGCTCGAAGCCTGGGAGCTCGAAGGACATTCCATCGTGCATCCTGGCCGGCTACTTACAGTAACAGTCGGCGAGGCCCGTTTCCCACCAGTGTGACCGGGAGACATGACCGCCCGGTGGTCGTACGCGGCCGTTGACTCCCGAATAGCCTGCCTGATCCCGACCCGTTGCAGAATTTCAGCTATGGCCCAAGGTAGGGCTGGTCAGCTTGGCGAATTCGTGGATCGCCTTTTCCAAAGCACGTTGCGCGATTTCCCAGTCCTCCTTGGCCGATCCGGCTTCTTGCTCTATGTCGGAGACGTCTATGATTGCTGGCGGTCGACTCGCCAGGGATTGCAGTCGAAACCGTGCATCGCTGAGGTAGTAGGTGAAAGTCCACTCTCTAGCGCTTCGGTCTTGCGGGTATCCGATACTGTTGTTTGATATCAGGGTACCCAAAAAAGCCGAAACATCTACCATTTGTTCCTGAATCTCTCCCGTTAGGTCGCTGAGGAAGACTGCCCGCCAGAGTGAGAATGCGACTCCAGCAAGTTCCTGCGAGAGCTGCGCATAAACCAAATTAGAATTGATGACACTCTCATTCTGGGTTAGTGTCACAAACAAGTCAAGTGTTGCCCGCTGGTTGGCCGATCGATTATCAACGAGCCATTTCAAGTGGCTTTCACTTCTATCGTCTTTGCGAGGCACACTTCACTCCTGCCGTTCCGTCCCAAACGGTAAAGATCAATTGCTCTGTGGCATTTCAGCAAAGCCTTGCTCCGTTAGCTCGATGCCTCCGCCCTTCTCCCTGATCCATCCTTGCTCCGAAGCAAACTCAAGTCCTTGTTGGAGGTCGCTCATTTCCCAGCGCCTTCGTGCTCCCACTGCGACAAAGTTGTTAGCTCGCAATACGTACCCAGGCCTGGCCCGAAAATGTGAGAATACCTCCAGCACCTTGTGAGCATTATCCTCTTTGGTTGGCAGAACGGCCATTGAGGTTCCTTTCCATTTCATCATGGCGCCGGGTCGCGCGTTATGGGCTCGCCCGTCGGCCCTTCTTATCCCTTTTTGGGGCGGTTGGCATTACTCTAACTTCAGTCAGGAGCATTTTCCGCCGAGCCGGTGTCGAACCGCACCGCCGGCCTCAGCCTATCCCAGGCGAAAAGCTGACCGTCACGAGTCCACCCCCCCACCGCCGCCAACCCCCTACGGCCAAGCCACCGCGGGCGGCAGGCTCATCAGGATCGCCTCCACGTTCCCCCCCGTCTTCAGCCCGAACAGGGTGCCGCGATCATGGATTAGGTTGAATTCGACATAGCGCCCCCGGCGGACAAGCTGGTGCGCGCGCTCGGCCTCGGTCCACGCCTCGCCCATGCGCCGCCGGACGATGCGCGGGAACGCGTCGAGGAACGCCTCCCCCACATCCCGAACGAACGCGAAATCCGCGTCCGCGACGCCGGAATCCAGATGATCGAAGAAGATCCCGCCCGCCCCGCGAGGCTCCCCCCGGTGCGGCAGGAAGAAGTACCGGTCGCACCACGCCTTGAACCGCTCATAGTACTCCGCCCCATGCCGGTCGCACGCCGAGCGGAACGCCGCGTGGAAATCCGCCGCGTCCGCCACCGCCTCGGGCGCGTCCGGCACCATCGGCGTCAGGTCCCCCCCGCCGCCGAACCAGCCTTTCGTCGTCACCAGCATGCGCGTGTTGAAATGCGCCGCCGGCACGCGCGGCGACTGCATGTGCGCGACCAGGCTGATGCCGGAGGCCCAGAAGCGCGGATCCTCCGCCGCCCCGGGAATCTGCGCGCGGAAATCCGGACTGAACTCCCCCCACACGGTGGACACGTTCACCCCGACCTTCTCGAACACCCGCCCGCGCAGCAGGCTGATCACCCCGCCGCCGCCGCCGTCCGCCCCATCCGCCGTCGGCCGCGTCCACGCCGTGCGCTCGAACCGCCCGGGCGGGCGGCCGGTCGGCGACGGCGCGTCGTCCTCGATCGACTCGAACGCGGCGCACAGGCGGTCGCGCAGCGCCTCGAACCAGGCGCGGGCGGGTGACTGCAACGCCACATGCGGCGGTGGATCGCGGTTTTCCGGGGGATCGGCGGTCATATGGGGTTGTTCCAGAGGCGCAGTCAGGCTAGCCCGTGCGGCGGCGCCAGGGCAGAGGGGCATAGCGCAGGGGGCATGTTGCAGGGGCGAAGGGTTCGCCCCTAGGATGTGCCGTCGCGCGGCCGGACTCCGGCCGGCGTCGCAAGAAGATCGGGCAGGCCCCCGGGTCATGTCCGCGGTCAGGCATGTTCGTGCCTCCGGCCGGTACGACAATGAGGGGAAGATGGCAGAATCCGCCGCCGTTGCTCAGTCTGGTCCTGGCCAATCTCCACCGTACGCCCCACCCATCCGCATCCGCACGCAACGTCATGATCGGCTGACGAAGGAAATCGCCTGATGGCTGGCCAGCACGAACCGAGCACCTTCACCAATCCAGTGATCAACTGGATCGACACGCGCCTTCCTGTCTTCACGATGATGCAGAAGGAATACGCGGTCTTCCCGACGCCGAAGAACTTCAACTACTTCTGGAACTTCGGCGCGCTGGCCACGGTCCAACTGATCATCATGATCGTCACCGGCATCCTGCTGGCGATGAACTACCAGCCGAACACCGCCATGGCGTTCGACAGCGTGGCGCGCATCATGCGCGACGTGAACTACGGCTGGCTGCTGCGCTACATTCACCAGACCGGCGCGTCGATGTTCTTCATCGTCGTGTACGTCCACATCTTCCGTGGCCTGTACTACGGCTCCTACAAGAAGCCGCGGGAGCTGCTGTGGATGATCGGCGTGGTCATCCTGCTGCTGATGATGGCGACCGCGTTCATGGGCTACGTGCTGCCCTGGGGCCAGATGTCCTACTGGGGCGCCACCGTCATCACCAACTTGTTCAGCGCGTTCCCGATCGTCGGCAAGCCGATCGTCACCTGGCTGTGGGGCGGCTTCAGTGTGTCCGACCCGACGCTCAACCGCTTCTTCTCGCTGCACTACCTGCTGCCGTTCGTGATCGTCGGCGTGGTGTTCCTGCACGTCGCGGCGCTGCACGTCGTCGGCTCCAACAATCCGCTGGGCATCGACGTGAAGTCGCCGCAGGACACGGTGCCGTTCAGCCCGTACTACACGGCGAAGGACAGCGTCGGAATCTGCGTCTATCTGCTGGTGTACGCGATCATCGTGTTCTTCGTGCCGCATCTGCTGTCGGACCCGAACAACTCGATCCCGGCGAACCCGTTGCAGACGCCGCCCGACATCGTGCCGGAGTGGTACTTCCTGCCGTACTACGCGATCCTGCGCTCCATGCCGAACAAGCTCGGCGGCGTGTGCATGCTGTTCGGCTCCATCCTCATCCTGTTCGTGCTGCCCTGGCTGGATACCAGCCCGGTGCGCAGTGCGCGCTTCCGCCCGGTGTTCCGCTGGCTGCTGCGGCTGTGGGTGGTGTCGGTGGTCGTGCTGGGCGTGTGCGGCGCGCATCAGCCGCTCGGCATCTGGGTGCTCCTCAGCCGCATCTGCGCGCTGTACTATTTCGGCTTCTTCCTGGTCATCCTGCCGCTGCTGGGCAAGTTCGAGCGCCCGCTGCCGCTGCCTGAAAGCATCAGCGCCGCCGTGCTGCGCAACAGGGGCGGCGGCGCGTTACCCAGTGCCGCACCGGCCCAGTCGATGGAGAAGGCGTGATGCGCGCGCTGAAATGGGCTGCCATCGGGCTGGTGTCCGCCGGTCTCGCCGTCGCACTGCCGGCGCTGGCGCAGGAAGCAGGCGAGTTGCCCAACGTGCAATGGAGCTGGGAAGGTCCGTTCGGCACCTACGACCTCGCCGCCGCACAGCGCGGCTTCCAGGTGTATTCCGAGGTGTGCTCCAACTGCCATTCGATGAAGGAGATGCACTACCGCGACCTGACCGGGCTTGGCCTGACGCCGGAACAGGTGAAGGCGCTCGCCGCGGCGGTGACCGTGCCGCTGGGCGTTGATGACCAGGGCAATCCGAAGGAAGGCCCGGCCACGCCAGCCAGCCAGTTCCGCTCGCCGTTCCCCAACGAGCAGGCGGCGCGGGCGGCCCTGAACGGCGCCCTGCCGCCGGATCTGTCGGAAATCGTCAACGCGCGCGAAGGCGGCCCGAACTACGTGTACGGCATCCTGACCGGCTTCGCCGACGCGCCGCCCGACGTCAAGATGCAGAACGGCCTGTACTACAACAAGATGTTCCCCGGCCATCAGATCGCCATGCCGCAGCCGCTGCACGACGCGCAGGTGACGTTCGCCGACGGCTCCGGCAACTCGATCCCGGATGAGGCACACGATGTCGTCACGTTCCTCGCCTGGGCGGCCGATCCGAACATGACGCAGCGCAAGCAGATCGGCTGGCGCGTGGTGTTGTTCCTGGTGATCATGACCGGGCTGACCTACGCGGTGAAGCGCAAGGTGTGGTCCGACGTCGAGCACTGAACCTGCGATGCCCGCCGATGTGCAGCCGGTGATCGGCATCATCGGCGGCTCCGGCCTGTACGACATCGAGGGCCTGGAGGATAAGACCTGGCGCCAGGTCGAAACGCCCTGGGGCACCCCCTCCGACGCGCTGCTGTTCGGCCGGCTGGACGGGATCGCGTGCGTGTTCCTGCCGCGGCACGGGCGCGGCCATCCGCTGTCGCCGACGCACCTGAACTACCGCGCCAACATCGACGCGCTGAAACGCTCCGGCGTGACGGACGTGGTGTCGCTGTCCGCCGTCGGCAGCCTGCGCGAGGATCTGCCGCCCGGGCATTTCGTCGTGGTGGACCAATTCATCGACCGCAGCTTCGCCCGCGAGAAGAGCTTCTTCGGCGAGGGCGTCGTCGCGCATGTGTCGATGGCGCATCCGGTCTGCCCGCGGCTGGGCGACGCGCTGGAGGCGTCGTGCCGCGCGCTGTCGCTGCCGGTCACGCGCGGCGGCACCTACCTGGCGATGGAGGGCCCGCAGTTCTCCACGCGCGCCGAAAGCGAGCTGTACCGGTCCTGGGGGTGCTCTGTCATCGGCATGACCAACATGCCGGAGGCGAAGCTCGCGCGCGAGGCGGAGCTCTGTTACGCGACCGTCGCGATGGTGACGGACTACGATTGCTGGCATCCGGACCACGACCACGTGACGGTGGAAGCGGTGGTGAAGGTCCTGCTGGAGAACGCCGACCGTGCGCGCGCCCTGGTGCGCAGCGTGGTGCCGGAGATCGGCCGTCGGCGTGCACTGTGCCGTGGCGGCTGCGACCGGGCGCTGGATAACGCGGTGATCACCGCGGCGCACATGCGCGATCCCGCGCTGATCGCGAAGCTGGATGCGGTGGCCGGAAGGGTGCTGGGGTAGGCAAGAGCAACCCGCGTTAACCGTTTCTTTCGGATGAAGACGTATCGAGGCGCAAAACCCGATTGCGGGGCAGCGCGGCCGATGGACATGATCTTCAACGAGCGAACACGGTTGTTCGCGACCTTCCTGAACAACATCGCCGTCGCGACGATCGTGACGTCGCTCATCGCCCCGGCGGTGAGCTATTTCTACGGTGTCGGCAATCTGGCGCCGAACCGTTGGTGGTTGCTGATCGCGCTGGCTTGGTTCGTGCTCGGTGTCAGCCTACATAGAGTGGCGGTATTCGTTCTGGGGAGCCTTCGGCAATGACCGGGTTGGAGCTCTATCTGTTGATCGCGCCGATGGTGCTGTTGGCGCTCGCCTGGGCTTATGCGTGGTGGTGGGTGCGTCAGGGCAACAAGGGCCGCACACCTCCCAAGAGCGTCAAGCCGGGCTGACACCCCCGACGGGCCGCGGTACACGGCCCGGGCGGTCGTCTTGCCGCCGCCCACGCCGAACCATAGTCTGTTGCGCTTCCGGACTTTGCGGCGGGCGCTGGCATGGCCGTCAACATCTTCGTGTCGTATTCGCACAAGGATACCGCTTCACTGGAGTTGCTGGACTCGGTGTTGGGCGGTCTTGCGAATCACCATGGGGCCGAAATCAACCGCTGGGACGACCGACAGGCACTTGCCGGGAATAAGTTTGACGAAGAAATAAAGGCCGCCCTGAACCAGGCGGACATATTCCTGGCACTGATAACGTCCAACTTCCTCAACTCACGCTACATCTGCAAGACCGAGCTGCCGATTGCCGCGGAACGAGAGGCCGCGGGCAACTGCACGATAATCCCCGTGCTGATGAAGGATTGTCATTGGGAACTGCTCCGCCTGACTGACGTGAATGCCCTGCCGGTGGACAGCAACCGCGCGTTGAAGCCGGTGTATCAGTGGCCAAAAAACCGCCGCGACGAAGCGCTGACGCAGATCAGCAAGCGCCTTGCCGAGCAAGTGGACCGGCTCAGCGCCCACGGCGACGACAACGCACCGGCCGGCATCAACCTCCCCCTCTACCGCCAGCGCGCCCAGGCGAAACGGTCGGCGATCGACACGGCGGACCGGGCGCGGCCGGGCGCGGACCGGGCGCCGACCGGTTTCATCTCCTATGCGCGTGACGACATCGCCCAATTCCGCGAACTCCGCAAAGACCTGGGCGCCACGGAGCACGTTCTGGGCGTCCGATTCTGGGCCGATCCGGAAATCCATGCCGGCCAGCACTGGTACCCGGAGATCCAGCGCCGTATCGACTCCGCCGATGTCTTCCTTCTGCTCGCGAGCAGGAGTTATTTCGGTAGCTCGTTTATTCGCGCGCACGAACTGCCCGCCATCGAGGCGAGGCTGCGCACACCCCGCACGCTCGCCATAACCGTCATCCTGGAGAATTGCGCCTGGGAGAACGTGCTTGGTCACGTGCAGGCCGTACCCACGTTCAACGGCCGCGCCCTGCCGATCGGGCGGTGGCAGCCGCCAGAGGAGGGCTTCGACCGCGCACGCGACCAAATTGAGACCGCGCTGAAGCAGTACTTTGGCCTGGTGCCGCTATTGGGTGGGCCGAACCCGTTCGATGCTGCGGGGCAAGTACCCGCCGGAATTCCATGGCTGCGGCGCCATCAGCAGTTTGTCCGTGATACCGAAGGCGGGCCGTCCGACGGGCACACGGCAAACGATCCGCAGGTCGTGGAACTGCACCGCAACGTCGTCCTCCTCGCCGAACAATTCGCTGAGACTGTGGTACGGCTTGACAACGCGGAAGGCTGGAGTGGAATTCGTCGCGATGCGCGGACCTTCGCCAAGGCGGTGGGAATTGCCCCGGCCGAGGTACCGGGTCAGCTCTTAGGTATCTATGCTGCGTTCATTCAGGTTGCCTCCTTCGTCGATACCGACCGGCGCATCCGCGACAGCGCTGGCGGGCCGGCGGACCCACTGACGCCGGAACGGGCGCGAGAACTTAACAACCTCGTCGATGTCACCAACCTCTGGCTGGGCCAGTTTTCTCGCCCCCAGAAACTGGACGAGGCGTTGGCTGGACTGCGCGGCACTAAAATACCCCGTGCAGAGGCTGCCACTTTCATTCGCCGCGCCCAGGCAAAGCACGTCGTGTCGGACGACGATGCGAATGCCGTCCGTGCCATGCTGGGGGACGACCAGCGCATGGGTCCCGGTGCTGATAAATCACGGCTGCACGCAGCGTTGGGCGCAATCAACCTTTTCTATCGGATCGCCGGCCTAAAGCTAGCGGAAAACCTGGCGGGGGATAACAGGCAGTCGTCGCTCGGACTGCTCGGTTGGGAGGCGATTGACGAATCGGTGCACGAGCTGACCCGTCTCGTGACCATCTTGGACCCCAAGATGAAAGATCTCTCCGAGCGGCTGTTGGCTGGCAAGCCGATTGCTCCGGAGAGAGCGACCGACCCTGACGCTCGGGTGCAGCGCAGTAGCGGATTCGCCTCCGCTGTGGCCTCGACCAGTCCAAACCAAGCGACAGATAAGAAGCTGCTGGACCAGAAGCGCGAGCAAATCATAGCAGATCTCGGTCGACATTTCGGCACGACGTTCATTAGAAAGAGAGGAGTCTACTTCTCTAGTACAACAGACGACAAGCGGCTAATCTGCACTATTTCAAAGCGCTATCATAGGCGGTCCCAGCCCTATTGGTTCGGTTACCATGCGGAATGGCATGAATTCCTTGTGGAGGAAGGCGATGGGTACCTCGTTCTGGGCTGCATCGACCTTCCGTTCGCATTTGCGATCCCAATCGACGTGATAACAGCGATCTTGAACACGCTCAACGTCACAATGATCGAAGGCCGGGTGGACTATTGGCATCTTCGTGTCATTGAGCCTGGGCCGGATTCCTACGCGCTGGCGGTGCCCAACTCTCAACCGTTCGTAATCGACAGTTATCGCGTACCGCATTTCCGCGACGAGCCGCGCACCGCCGAGTTGCTCCGCGCCCGCGCCCGCGCCGTTGACGATCCGGACGCGTCTGCCCGCGGCGCCGCGCTCGCCGCCCTGGCGCAGCATTTCCGCGACGAGCCGCGCACCGCCGAGCTGCTCCGCGCCCGCGCCGTTGACGATCCGGACGCGTCTGCCCGCCGCGCCGCACTGCTCGCGCTGGCGGGTACGCTCGCAATCGACAGCGCAGCCGTGCTGTGCTCGCGCGATCTGGATGGCCTCCACCCAGGTTGGGACGCGCGCGAACCGATCACCCAGGCAAGGCTCGCGCAAGCCGCGGAGAAGCTTGGCAGACCCGAAGCGGCGATCCGCGACCTCTACGAGCAGCTCGCGCGTGTCGCGCCCCTCACGCTCGCCTGGCAGCAGCCGAAGCGAAAGCAGACGCCGAGACGGACGTCGAAGCCATGACCCGGCCAGTCGCCATATGTGGGTCGGTCTCCTCGCCGCTGGACGATGGGGGACAGCTTGATCTTTCCTTTGCCGGACCCGAACACCCCTTCCCTGGAATATTGCGTTTTGCTATACGTATTCAGTGAAGACCGTCCGCTATACCAAGGAGGCAGCCAGGGACCTCAAGCGGCATGGCAACATCGCCGACCGCGCGCGCAGGACGGTCAGCGAGTATGCCGCCGATCCAGGCGCTCACGCCAACAACGTGACGCAACTCGTCGGCAACCCGCTCTGGCGCATGCGGATCGGAGACTTCCGGGCGATCTTCGAAGAGACCGCCGACATGATTACCGTGACCAAGCTGCGGCCGAGAGGTTCAGCCTATGATTGATCAGGCGCCACCATGAGCATTCAGACGATCGTATCGCCAAGCGGCGACGAACTGGTGGTCCTGAGCCGGCAGGAATACCAGGACCTGCTCGACGCCCGCGATCACGCTGCGGCCATGCGCGCGGTCGCCGCCGGCGCCGATACACTTACAGACGCGGAACTCGGCGAGTATCTCGCAGCCCCGACGCCACTCGCCTACTGGCGGAAACGGCGCGGCATGGTGCAGGCGCAACTCGCGACAGGACTGGCGATTTCGCAACCGTACCTGGCGCAGCTCGAGGCGGGCAAGCGCACCGGAGACGTCACGCTGTACGCCCGCCTGGCCGAGACCCTGCGGCTTCGCATCGAGGACCTTGTGCCGGACGGCCGCGCGTCCCCGTGAGGCCTGGCCAACGCGCGGCGCACATGTGCGACCCAGCGCTGGCGGCAAAGTCGGGCGTGGCGGCGGTGGCGGTACTCGGCTGAGACCTACATCGCCTCCGCGTCGCCCAGCCCGGCCAATAGCGGCGCCCACCGTGTTCCAGCCATCCGGGACATCAGTCGGCGATCTGCCGTCACCAGGCGCACGCCGCGGCGCTCAGCCAGCGCGAGATAGAAGCAGTCGTAGGCTGGATGCGACACGGCGCCGGCTATCTCGAATGCGCGTGCGGCGAGATCCCTTGTCGGCACCACTTCGTCGAGCAATTCAGGGAGTCCGTCAACGATGGACGCTGCCTGGTCGGCCGTGATCTCCCCGCGGCTCACCTTCAGGCAGGCGACATTGCAGACCTCGGGGAATATGAGGTCCGGCGCCAGCAGGGTCGTTCCTGCGGTCAGGAGCACCTCGGCAGCCTCGGATTGCGCCTCGGCGACGAACCACTTGAAAGCGACACTGGCATCGACGACGAGCGTCACCGTGTGTCCCGGTCCTGGCGGATCAGATCGGTGCTGTCCGTCTGCTGGACCGACGCGGGGGTCAGGCTGCGCACGCGCCGCGCCAGCGCAACACGTTCCTCAGGTGTGAGCCGCGCGGCCGCGGTCAGGGGCGAGGCGCAGCTCCTGCTCCAGGGAGTGCCCATGCAATTCCGCCTTGCGGCGCAAGGAGGCCACAACGCGGTCGTCCAGGTTTCGCACCAGCACCTGCGACATCGCCGCTACCCAAATGTGTTATCGAAATTGATAGCATGAAGTAACCGCGGCGTCGAGTGCAATCGTTGACGGCGCCTCTGTCGGCACGACCCATCCAGTCGCGAGCCGCTGCGGTCCGTCAGCGGCTGCTGTAGCCGTATGACCACCAGACCGGCTGCCGACGCGTCCATCGGCGTTCCCTCCGATACGGACAATGCGCGGAAACGCCCGCGCCGGCGCGCGGTTGCTCAGCGGCGGCTGGCGGTTTCCACCGCCTGATGCTTGTCCAGCAGCGCCCGCGTCGTCCGGGTGGCCTGCTGGATCTGCTGCGGCGTCGCGTCGGCGGCTCCGGCCCCCAGCTTCACCTGCCCGTCCGGTTGCGGCACGGCGATCGGCTTCACCACCACAGGTGCCACGCCGTGCTTCTTCAGCCCCAACTCGGTCGCCACCTGCGGGCTGACATCCATCATCCGACTGCCCACGAACGGTCCGCGGTCCTCGATCCTGACCTCCGCCGACCTGCCGTTGCGGAGGTTGGTCACCGTGGCGGTGGTGCCTAGCGGCAGGGTCTTGCTGGCGGCGACGTCGGAGTGCGGGTTCATCCGGTCGCCATTCGCCATCACATGGTGGGCGAAGCCGGGTCCGTACCACGACGCGTGGCCCGCTTCCTTGCGGCCTGAATGATCGATCCAGACCCGGCCGCGCGGCGCGATCGGCGGCAACCGATCCAGCTTTTTCGCTTCTGCCTTGGCGGCCGGCGAGTCAGGCGGAGGGACGGCGGCGAACCCAGGGGCAGCCAGAACACCCACAAGCAGCGCGGCGATGACGATAAGGTAATTCTGCGGCATCTGCTGTCCCGAGCGCTGACTCGGCCAAGACGCGGCAGGGCCTCTGCGGTTCCCGCGGGGCTCGGCTGCGACGTTGCCGCCAACATCAATGCAAGGTGACAGCGGACTGGCACGTCCGGTATAGGACGCCCTGCCGCTGCAGCGGCCTGGTTACGGGGCAGCCGTCATGCTGGATCTGGTTGGAATTGTCGTCAGTGGCGTAATGATCCTGTTCGTCGTCTTCCGGGCGGTGCAGCTCGACCGCACGTTGCCCTGGTTCGTGACGATTAAACCGCCAGCAGACAGGCCGGATGCCACCTCGTCGCGGACGCCGCCCCGCCAGGTCTGGTCGCGCGTGCCCCGGCGGCGCTGACACCTGACCCGCGCAAGGGAGCGCCTCGCTTGATCCGCAGTCTGTTCCTGGTGTGCGTTTTCATGGCGTTCATCGGCGGAGGCTTTGCCGCGCCGTTCGTCGCCACGCTGGGTTACGTGTGGGTCGATACCTTCCGGCCCCAGGGCGTCGCCTACATCATCCTGAACCAGATACCCGTGGCGCTGGTGATGGGCTGCGCCGCTTTCGGCAGTTACCTGTTCTCGGACCGGCGGTACCCTCCGCGCATGACGCTGATCACCGGGCTGACGATCACGATGTGCATCTGGATGACCGCCACGTGCCTCTGGGCACAGGTGCCCGACGCGGCATGGTCGAAATGGAACTGGGCCTTCAAGACGGTCATGTTCTCCGCTTTCATCCCTCTGGTGATCCGCTCGCGCGTGCAGATCGAAGCGTTCGCGCAGACCTTCCTCTTTTCGCTGGCGGCCAATTTCATACCGTTCGGTCTAAAGACGATGATCTCCGGCGGCGGATATGGCCGCAACCTCGGACTGATGTCGGGCGATGCCAACCTGGCCGAGGGTGGCCTGCTGTCCACGTTCTGTCTGATGGCGATCCCTCTCGCGTTCCATCTCGCGAAGCATACGCAGATTATTCCGCGCCTTCGCATCATGCCGCTTGGTTACCTCGCGTTGGCGGGTCTTGCCCTCGCCACGACGATCGGCACTTACGAGCGGAGCGCGTTGATCGGGCTGGTCGTGATGGGCGCAATCATGATCATGCGGTCGCGCCGAAAGATTCTGTTCGCGTTGTTTGCCGCCGTGGTGGCTGCCGGGATCATCTACCAGACCTCAGCGGGCTGGGGACAGCGGATGTCAACGATGGAGGATCCGACGGCGGACACATCCGCCTTGACCCGGCTCCTGGTCTGGGAGTGGACATACAGGTTCACACTGACACATCCGTTCGGTGGCGGCTTCCAGTCTTACATCATTGATCGTCTGGAATACCCGGATGGGGCGGTCGAGACCGGGCGCGCATTTCACAGCATTTATTTCGAAGTGCTCGGCGAGCAGGGTTGGCCCGGGTTGGCCATGTTCCTTGCGATAGCCGGGTCAACCATGCTGAACCTGATTCGATTGTCGCGCCGGACCCGCAAGATTCCAGAACTGGCCTGGTGCGCCGACATGTCCGACGCCTTGCAAGCGTCGTTGGCGGTGTTTCTGACGGCCGGCGCCTTTGTCGGAATCGCCTGTCAGCCGCCATTCTGGTACTTTATCGCAATGTCTGTCAGCCTTCGCGAATATGTAAGGCGAGTCGAACAGCCGCCCCAGGCGGAAGGGTGGCGGGCGCGGGCATTGCCTATGGCGGCGGCATCCGCGTCTGCCGGCCAGCCGCCACCCTGGCGCCGGCCGGCTTTGGGCCGGACGGCGCGGTAATGCGGGCGGGAGCCGCGACCGTCATGCGACGGCCGTGCATCGTTCAGCCAAGGTGTTTGGTGAAGAAATCCAGCGTCCGCTGCTGCGCCAGTTCATAGTCGGACTTGCTGAAGCTGCCGCGTTCGTCGCAGCCGAAGCCGTGCTGCGCGCCCATATAGACATAGGCTTCGGCCTTCGGCTGCGCGGCCCGGATTGCGTCCACGTCGGTCATCGGGATGGAGGCGTCCTTCTCGCCGAAGTGCATCTGCACCGGGCAATTCGCCGACTCATCCTTGGTGCCGGCAATGCCACCGCCATACCAGCAGGACGACGCGGCGAATTTCCGCGTGCGCGTGGCGCCCCACCAGGCGACGGTGCCGCCGAAGCAGTAGCCGACAATGCCGAGTTTCCTGCCGCCGAGGTGATTCGCCGCCGCCTCCACATCCGCCATCACTTGCGCATCGTTCAGTTTCATCCGCAGGTCGCGGCCTGCCGCGATATCGTCCGGCGTGTAGCCGAGCTCGACCCCGGGCTTCGCCCGATCGAACAGCGCCGGTGCGACGACCGCGTAGCCGTGCGAGGCGAACCGATCGGCCATCTCGCGAATGTGGTGGTTGACGCCGAAGATCTCCTGAATGACCACCAGCCCCATTGAGGCGTTCTGCGAGCCGGCGGTATAGGCGGAAAAGCTGAAGCCGTCGGCGGATTTGAGTTCGATCGTGCTGCCCATGTCGTTCTCCTGATTATCTGCGGGTCTGGCGGGCGCGCAGCATGCCGTTGGCGAATGGCGCGTCAACCTCCATTCCGCGAAACCCGCGTTGGCCGCAAAAGTATGCGCCGTCGATGGTCGGATGGTGTATGAACCCGATCCCTGCCGCGTAGCATGGCTGGACCGGCAATCATTTGCCGATCGGCCTGAGGTATGATGAATGATGCTAATTCGTGTCTGGTTGATCGTTGTCGTTGCCGCGCTTGGTTTGTGCGGATGCAACGAACCGGTGCGGATCGGGATTCAGGCAGCACGCGCCGCCGGGGAGACGCCACAGCCGCACGCCGCTGTGGGGGCGCCCTTGCCCCATGCCGCGGCCGCCACTGCAACTCCATTGGCAGCAGCCCCGGTGCGGCGTGTTGCGGCGGCCGATCCTCCACCCCATGCCGCGGCGACGATCACCGCGCCGCCGGTGCCGCAACCGGCCGGGCCCGGCCAGATCGTCGGCTTCCTGCTGCAGAACGATACCGATGCGCCGATGAAGTCGCGCGCGGTACGGTTTGGACAGATCTTTGTCCGCGGCCGGATGCCGGCAGGTTCCGGTCTTGTTGCCACAACGAACGGCAAGGCGGTGCCGACTCAGTTCGATGCCAAGACGAGTAATTCCGACGGCTCGATACGTTTCGGTGTTGTTACAATCATCGCGCCGCCGCTGTCGCCGGGACAGTCCATGCCGTTCATGCTCTCGAGCGCACCGGCCGCGACCGGGCTTGACATCCCGCTCGGCAGGCTCGGCGATGCCAACATCACAGTGGACATCAACGTCCGCGACGGTCAGCACTATCATCTGAATGTCGGGCAGATCGCCGCCGAGGCGGTCGCCGCGGGGCATGTCAGCCTGTGGCGGCACGGCCCGGTGGTCACCGAGGCGCGGATCGACAAGCCGATCGTCGGCTCCCTGCATCTGGAGCTGGACATTGCCGCGGACGCGGCCGGCGGCATCACGTCGGATGTGCAGGTCCGCAACGACTACGCCATGCAGCCGGTCGGCGGCCTGCTGTACTACGACGTCACGGTAACCTCGAACGGCAAGGACATCCTGCATCAGGACAACATCCGCCATCTGCAATACACTGACTGGCACATCATGGTGCACAGCGACGGCCAGCCCAGCCCGCACGTGGTGCATGACGCGGCGTACATCCTGCGCAGCGGCGCGGTGCTCAATTACGATCTCGCGGGCGGCGCCGATGCCAACTACATCGAATGGGAGGCGAAGCGGCTAAGTGGTCCCACCTTTGGCATTCTGGGCAATTCGGATCTTGCCATGGGCATGGGGATGACCGGCGCGCGTCCCGACATCGGTCCGGAGACCGCGGCGGATGCGGCCTGGATCATCACCCAGGATCCTCGCGCGCAGGCCTATGCCATTGCGCAGGCGGATGCGGACGGAACGATCCCCTGGCATTACTTTGACGTGGGGCATGGGCGCCAGTTGAACCTCGACGACTACCCGAAGATCTGGACCGATCCGCGCGGCTTGTTGAACGGTTCGGGTCTGCTGCAGGCGGTTTATCCATCCAACAACAAGGGCGGCTTCATCGTGCCTGGCAGCCAGTGCCAGTGCATGACGCTCGACCTGGGGCACCAGCCCGATCCGGCGTACGTGCCATATCTGATGACGGGCATTCGCTACTATCTCGACATGCTGGTCGATCAGGCGGCCTGGAGTCCGGTGGGAAGCACGCCGCGGCAGGAGCGCTTCGACAAGGACATCATCCTGAGCCTCAACGCGGACTGGGGTCAGCCGCGTAACGACGCGTGGGAGCTGCGGACGATCGACAACGCCGCCTACATCATGCCGGACGATTATCCGCTGAAGGCGTATTTCAAAAAAATCCGGGACAACAACTACCAGTTTCTCCTGGACAACATACCGGCATTCACCCGGTTCGAGGGTGAGACGTACGGCTATTTCATGGCGTTCATCGGTAACAACCGAGCGTTTCCGCCGTGGCAGGAGGATTATCTGGGGCTGACCATCGGGCAGGCCGCCACGCAAGGCTATGCGCCGGCGCGCAAGGTTTACCAATGGATGGCGCATTGGATCGTTTATCGTTTCCTGAGCGGCGACAAGGGCTTCGATCCGCACGACGGCGCGGATTACCAGCTCCTGATCGAGCCGCAGGGCTTCCGGGACCATGACCATATGTACAAGACGTGGGCGGAGATCGGTCAGGCGACTGAAGACTCTACAATGGCCACGCACGGACACTGGACCGGTTGGACATTCCCGATCGGGCAGTTGGAGGCGATGGCCGATCTCTCGACCGTCATGAACGTTCTCGACGATCCGGATGCACGCAAGGCCTACGCGTGGCTCAAGGCGGAGACCGAGGCCAAGCCTCCCATGCCGCAGCGCACTTTGGAGTTCGACATTGTGCCGGCCGCCGCGCGGTAAGGCACAAGGCACAAGGCACAAGGCACAAGGCACAAGGCACAAGGCACAAGGCACAAGGCACAAGGCAGAAGAATCCCCCC
>DASXFW010000287.1:0-53725 GCA_036489395.1 Acetobacteraceae bacterium
AGGGGGATAGGGGGAGGGGTGCGTACAGCCGCCATGTCGCGGCTGTACGCACCCCTCCCCCTATCCCCCTCCCTCAAGGGGAGGGGGGACCCAGTACCCAGCATCCAGTATCGTGCACCCTGCACCCTGCATCGTGCATCACGCACTCAGTGCCCGTGCCGCGGCGCCTCGTCGAACACGCTGCATGCCAGAGTCACAAGTTGTTCGGCCGTCCCGATGAAACCGGCACGGTCGGCATCTCGCGCCAGGGATATGAGCCGGTCGGACAACACCAACGGGCTCACCGCGCCGCGGCGCGGCGTCTCAGGCACAACGGGCTGCATCATGGAGGTCTTCTCCTTCATGCGGCGCGTTCTGGCCGCGAGGGCAGCTTGCATCGCAAATCTTGAATCGAAGGTTAACCGCCGCGGGCTTCCCGCAACGCCAGCACGCGCAATGCCGAGGCCAGCGGCTGGCCTGGCGCGCGGCCCGCGTCGGTGGCGGCGACCAGCGCGGACAGCGTCTTGCCGCGCGCGGCGGCGAGGGTCATCAGCGCGGACCAGAACTCCTCCTCCAGGGCCACGCTGGTGCGATGCCCTGCCAAAGAAAAGCTGCGCTTGACGAGGCCACTCAGCCGCCCCCTCCTTCCAACGTGGCGCCTGGCTGCGTCATGTCGGCGGGAACCACCCAGCGATCGAAATCCTCGGGCGTCACATAGCCCAGCCGCGATGCCGCTTCCCGCAACGTGATGTTCTCCGCCAGCGCCGTCTTGCCGATCTTCACTGCCTTGTCATAACCGATCCGCGGATTCAGTGCGGTAACGAGCATGAGCGATTTCGCCAGGTTCTCGGCGATGTGTTCTGCGTTGGGCTCCAGCTTCTCCACCATGTTGGCCGCGAAGCTCTCTGCCGCATCCGCCAAAAGCGCACATGATTGCAAGACGTTGTAGATGATCACCGGCTTGAAGACGTTGAGCTCCAGGAAGCTTTGCGCACCTGCGATCGTCACGCTGACGTGATTGCCCATGACCTGCGCCGCGACCATCGTCAGCGCCTCGCACTGCGTCGGGTTGGTCTTGCCCGGCATGATCGAGCTCGACAGGCCGTCCGCCGGCACGACCAACTCCGAGATGCCGGCACGCGGCCCCGACCCGAGCAGGCGGATGTCGTTGCCCAGCTTGGTGCAGGACACCGCGATCACATTCAGCACGCCGGACAGCTCCACCAGCGCATCGTGCGCGCCCATGCCTTCGAACTTATTGGGATTGGGCACGAAATGCGCGCCGGTCAGCACGGACACACACTCGCAGAACACGCGGTCGAAATCGGCGTGCGTGTTGAGGCCGGTGCCGACTGCGGTGCCGCCCTGCGGCAGTGCCAGCAGCCGCGGCAGCGTGCCGGCGAGACGCTCGATGCCAAGCTCGATCTGCCGCGCCCAGGCGGCGAACTCCTGGCCGAGCGTCATCGGTACCGCATCCATCATGTGGGTGCGGCCGACCTTCACGATGTCGCTCCACTGCCGCGCGCGCTCCGCCAGCGAGGCGTGCAGCGTGCCTAGCGCGCCGACCAGGTGCTGCACCGCCTCGACCGCGGCGATGTGCATGACGGTGGGGAAGCTGTCGTTGGAAGATTGGCCGCGATTGACGTGATCGTTCGGATGCACCGGCGCGTGCGTGCCGCGCTTCTGGCCGAGCATCTCGTTCGCGCGATTGGCGATCACTTCGTTGGCATTCATGTTGGTCTGCGTGCCGGAGCCGGTTTGCCAGACCGGCAGCGGGAATTCGGCGTCGCGCTTGCCGTCGGCGATTTCGCGGGCGGCGGCGATGATCGGGTTGGCGAGCTCTGGCGATAGCTGGCCGAGCCGCAGGTTCGCCTCCGCCGCCGCCTGTTTCTGCAGCCCGACGGCGCGGATAAGGATTGGCGGGAAGTGCTCGATGCCGATACGGAACAAGCGACGGGCACGCTCGGTCTGCGGGCCCCAGTAGCGGTCGGCGTCGATCTCGATGCTGCCCAGGCTGTCGGTCTCGGTGCGTGTCGCGGCCATCGCTGGTGTCTCCGGTCTGCTGAAGGGCAGATGTGCATGCAGGGGGCGGTCCTCAACACCGGCCGGTTGTCATGGCGCGGTGTGCCCCGCTGTCATTGCGAGTTGGCCACCAGCCTGGGGGCTGACCCGCGCCGGATGAAACGGCGCTCTTCTGTCATTGCGAGGCCGCTTGGCCGAAGCAATCTCCTTCGTGACGAGCCGCCGGCGGCTCGTCACGAACGGGATTGTTTCGGCCAAGCGGCCTCGCAATGACAGGGGGCAATGACAGGGGGCAATGACAGGGGGTTGCCCGAAGGCCGCGCCGTGACAGGCTTACCCAAGCCGCTTGCAGGCCCATGCGGCGGCATCGGCCACAACAGGATCCGCATCGGCGCAAAGCTGCCGCGCGACCGGCGCAAGCTCCGCATCGCCCGAGTTCCCAATCGCGACCAGCACATTGCGTACGAACCGGTCGCGGCCGATGCGCTTGATCGGCGATCCCGCAAACATCGTGCGAAAGCCCGCATCATCCAGCGCGGCGAGCTCCGCCAGACGCGGCGCGGCGAGGTCCTCGCGGGCACGCAGCTTCGCGTGCGGTGTGGCGCGGGCGAAACGATTCCACGGACAGACCGCCAGGCAGTCGTCGCACCCATAAATGCGGTTGCCCATCTTCGCGCGCAGTTCGAGCGGGATGGGGCCGTGGTGCTCGATCGTCAGATACGAAATGCAGCGCGTCGCATCCAGCCGGTACGGTGCGGGGAACGCATCGGTCGGGCAGACCGACAGACAGCGCGTGCAGGTGCCGCAACGGTCGGCGTGCGGTTGGTCGGCGGTCAGTTCCAGCGTGGTGTAGATCTCGCCCAGCAACAACCAGGAACCGTGCGTGCGCGATACCAGGTTGGTGTGCTTGCCCTGCCAGCCTAGCCCGGCTTGCGCGGCCAACGGCTTTTCCATCACCGGCGCGGTATCGACGAACACCTTCACGTCCGGTCCGAAGCGCGACACCACGAACTGCGCAAGGTGCTTCAGCATCCCCTTCACCACTTCGTGGTAATCGCGATTGCGCGCATAGACCGAGATGCTGCCGCGGTCGGGCTGTTCCAGCGTCGCCAGCGGGTCGTCGTCCGGCGCGTAGCTAAGCCCCAGCACGATCACGCTGCGCGCTTGCGGCCACAGTGCTTGCGGATGCGCGCGCTGATCCGCTCGCGTGGCGAGCCAGCCCATGTCGCCGTGCTGGCCTGCCGCGAGGAAGCCGGTCAGCCGTTCGCGCGCCTCCGGACCGAGTTCGGCGCGGCAGAAGCCGACCGCGTCGAAGCCGAGGGCGAGGGCACGGTCTCGGATCAGGCCGCGCGGATCAGTCATCGTGCCGCACTTTCAAACGACGGCGAGGGGCGCACGGGCTGTGTCTGGCTCGAAGCCTGCGCGTGGTGCCTCGGGCGGGGCGATGCGGCGCTGGTAGAGCAGCGGCGGCGGGGTGTCGAGGTGCGCGGCCGCGCGGGTGGAGGGCCTGACGTGGAACATGCGGGGGGACACGCGCGGCAGGGTGCGGTGGGCGGCGAAGCAAGAAAGGGTTCAACGCAGATAAGGGGCAGATGCATGCAGAACACGCGGATGGGACGGGGGTGGCCGCACCAGCACGGCTTCTCGGGCGCGGGCGGGCGGTGTTCTGCCGTGAAGCGGCATGCGGGACTCCGGCTCATCCGCGTGTTCTGCGTGCATCTGCTGCTTATCTGCGTTGAAACTCTTTCTTGCTTTGCCGCGCGCCGCATTGCTCTGTCGAAGAGAGGTGCTTGTGTCTGGCCAGATCAGGCCCGCTGGAATCCCCGCCAAATCCTGGCATCAATCCGGACTGTCATCACTCGAAAGACATCTAACACCAAAGCACCGAATGCCGCCGCAACGACCTCGGCGTCCATGGCCTGTGTCACGCAACGGCCTGCGTCACGCGATCGGCTCCCTGCACCGAGCGCCATGCGACCTCACCCCGCCGCCGCGTATATCTCGCCCGCATCGATCGAAATGCCGGGCGGATCCAGCAGGATTGTGCCGATGTTCACCACACGCGACACGATCCCGGTTCCCGCGCGCCAGTGGTGGATGATCTCGGGGCGTCGGGCACGCAGGATCAGGTAATGCTGAATCGACGGCACGCGAAAATAATCGGCCAGCTTGTCGCTGCTGTCGATCGATTGTGTTGTGGGCGATAAAACCTCAACCACGATCACCGGATTGGTCGCGACCGTCGTGTCCGCCGACAGCCGGGGGCCACCGTTCACCACCGCGTCCGGCTCATAGTCGGTATCGGCATCGACCTCGATCGTGATCCCGTCCGCCAGGGCTTCACAATCCAGGCCAGCTTCCCGAATGGCCCGATCCAGCGCCGCCCATACACGGGCCTTGACCCGGACATGCTGTGCGCGTTCCGGCGACATCGCCACCGGCTCCCCGGCGATGCGTTCGTAGCGCTTCGGCTGGTGTTCAACCCACCGATGATATTCCTCGCGAGTCAGACGTTGCTGCATCACTCTGCTCCGTCACGCCAACGCATACTTAGCCCCGTCCACGATATGCCGCCACGTCCTGCGACGGGATCCACGTCCCCTCCGGCGCCGCGCCCGTTTGCCAGAACACGTCGATCGGCATGCCGCCACGCGGATACCAATACCCGCCGATGCGCAGCCACACCGGATCGAGCGTCGCCAGCACGCGATCCGCGATCTGCATCGTGCACGCCTCGTGGAACGCGCCGTGATTACGAAACGATGCCAGGAACAACTTCAGCGATTTGCTTTCGACGATCCAGTCGCGCGGAATGTAATCGATGACGATATGCGCGAAGTCCGGCTGTCCGGTCAGCGGGCA
This sequence comes from Acetobacteraceae bacterium, assembly GCA_036489395.1. Lineage (GTDB taxonomy): Bacteria > Pseudomonadota > Alphaproteobacteria > Acetobacterales > Acetobacteraceae > JASHVB01. The sequence continues at coordinate 4,864 of DASXFW010000287.1, forward strand.
AAGACAGGTGAATTCCGGGCAGGTGAACCGCACCACATAATTCCGACCAGGCGACGGATTGGGAACGCGTTCCAGTATCGCCTCATCCGGCGACGCGGGAATGCGCATCGGCTGGCCGAGCTGAGTCAGGCCGCTGTAATCTTCGGTCATGCATCCTCCTGCCCCGTCCACGCGGCGCGGATGGCGGCGGCGTGCTGCGCCAGGCGGCCCTCGACGATCGCCGCGCGCAGGCCGCGCATCAGGTCCTGATAATACGCCAAATTATGCCAGGTCAGCAGCATCGGCCCGAGCATTTCCTCGGCGCGAAACAAGTGGTGCAGATACCCTCGCGGATGCCGCGTACACGCCGGGCAGCGGCACAGCGAATCCAGCGGCGCCGCATCGTCGGCGAACCGAGCGTTACGCAGATTGAACACCCCCGCCGACGTATAAGCCCGTCCCGTGCGGCCGGCCCGCGTCGGCATGACGCAGTCGAACATGTCGATGCCGCGCGACACCGCGCCGATCAGGTCGTCGGGCGTACCGACGCCCATCAGGTAGCGCGGGCGGTCCTGCGGCAGCAGCGGCACGGTCGCGTCCAGCACGGCGAAGGTCGTCGCCTGGCCCTCGCCGATCGCCAGGCCGCCGACCGCGTAGCCGTCGAAGCCGATATCGGTCAGCGCGCGTGCGGACGCGGCACGCAACGCGGGATACACGCTGCCCTGCACGATGCCGAACAACGCGTATCCGGCCCGCGGCACGAAGGCTTCCTTCGAACGTGCGGCCCAACGCATGGAAAGTTCCATCGATGCGCGGGCTGCGTCCTCCGTTGCGGGAAACGACGTGCACTCGTCCAGCACCATGGTGATGGTGGCATCGAGCAGGTGCTGGATCTCGACCGAACGCGCCGGCGTCAGGCGAAGCGTTGCGCCGTCGAGATGCGATTGGAACGTCACGCCCTCGGCATCGAGCTTGCGCAGTTTCGCCAGCGACATGACCTGGAAGCCGCCGGAATCGGTCAGGATCGGACCGGGCCAATCCATGAAGCGATGCAGGCCGCCGAAGCGGGCGATGCGCTCGGCGCCCGGGCGCAGCATCAGGTGGTAGGTGTTGCCCAGCACCAGCGTCGCCCCCGTGGCGCGCACGGCGTCGGCGGTCATCGCCTTCACCGTGCCCGCGGTGCCCACCGGCATGAACACCGGCGTTTCCACCGGCCCATGCGCGGTGGTCAGCAGCCCGGCGCGGGCGGCGCCGTCGGTTGCGGCGATATGGTGGGAGAATGGGGCGGCGCTGGCGTCCATGGGCGCGGGATATGGCGCGGCGCGGCCGCGGGCGCCAGCGCGTGGTGGAGCCGCAGGGCCCGAGCCGCCGCCTCGCGCAAGTCGACTCCGCAGCAAAATTGATTTGTAACCGCCACCATCGGGCTGCTACACGCGCCTGCGAGGGGAGTCATCCAAAAAACCGAGAATGCAGTCTCCATCTGACACCATCGCGACGGTCGCGCCGCCCGCCGTCTATACGCGCACCTACACCTCCGCCGAGGAATACGCCGCGGTCAACGGCCTCGTGGGAATCCGCGTCAACGGCCCGTTCCCGCGCGAGTTCCACGCATGTTTCACCTATATGGACCTGGGCGTCGTCAAGCTGCGGTGCGGCGAGGCGAGTGCCGGCCTCAACCTCGTGGGATCGGTGTCCGACAACCACGTCTTTACCTTCGGCACGCGGCCGGCGCGGACCCGCCTGATGGCCGGCCGCGAGGTTTCCCATGAACACTTGTTCCATCCCCGGCCGAACGAGGTGTTCACCACCCGCTCGCCCGGCGACGCGCCGTTTCCCTGGGGCAGCCTTGTCACTTCCTATGAAGCCCTGGCCTGCGAAGGCAGCCGGCTTGCGGGCCGCGCCGTGGCGCCGGCCCTCAACGACGCGGCCCTGGTGCGCGCCACGCCGGTGGCGCGAACGCGGCTGCTGCGTTTGCTGGAGGACGCGGTGCGCCTCGCCGCCGCCATGCCGGAGGTCGCCGATTCGCCCAAGGCCGCGCGCGCCTTCGCCGGCGTGGTGCTGGAAGCGCTGGTGGATTGCCTGAGCGGCGGCTCGCGCGGGCCCGACCGAGCCGCCGTGCGGCGCCACAATCAGGTCATGACGCGGCTGGAAGGCGTGGTGCGGGCGGACTGCGATGCCGCGCTGACCCTGTCCGGCCTGTGCGGCGCGGTCGGCGTCAGCGAGCGCACGCTGCACGAAGTCTGCATGAGTTTCGCCGGCATGCCGCCGATGCGCTATGCGCGGCAATGGCGTTTATCGGCGATGCGAACGGCGCTGCGCGAGGCCGATCCGCGCCGCGACTCGGTTTCCGAGATCATGCTGCGGCATGGCTTCTGGGAACCCGGGCGGGTGACCGCGGCGTATCGCCAGGTGTTCGGCGAGACGCCATCGGCGACACTGCGCCGCGCCGCCCAGGCCTGATTTCTGGACAGAAATAAGTTTTACAACGCATTTTCGCGAAAACCGTACGTATCGACGCCTTCAACGAAAATACCTATGGCTACAGTGGCCAGGCGTTCGTCAACGGCAGCGCGGGCGGCGAGGGTAACTACCAACTATAACGGCGGTGCCGGCGGCTTCGGCGGTGGCGGTGGCGGTTACAGCGGCGGCAGCGGCGCCGGAACCATTTATGACAATGGCTACGGCGGCGGATCCTATCTGGATGCCTCGGCCACCGATCCTGCTCTCACCGCCGACGCTGCAACCGGCGACGGGTCAGTAACGATCGTGGAGGCAAGTGCCACGTCCGTGCCTGAACCCGCGTCGCTCCTGGTGTTGAGCGGCGCGATCGGCGTGCTCGGCCTGGCACGGCGCCGCAAGCGTCCGGCCGTGACGCAGGGCTGATCTCGGCCGTGCGGCGGAGCCAATTGCGGCGGGAAACCGCGACCGTCACGACCTCGCCGCCCGATCGAGAGCGTCCAGTCGCTCCAGCACGGCAACAGCCCGTTCGCGATCCGCGCCCGCCGCCATGGCGCGGAACCGAATCTCGGCGTCGTGCGCGGCAACGGCCGCGGTGCCAAGTTCTTCCATCAGCTTGTTGAGGCTGATGCCGCGCGCGCTCGCGAGCTGCTTGAGGCGCTGGCAGGTGTCATCGGGGAGGCGAAGGGTCACGACGCTCATGGGAATTTCTCCAGACACTGGGACGGGGTCAGGATCGGGCAGCCGGGCCAGTGCAGCTCACCGTGGCGCAGGTCGCGGACATTGTGGGTGATCACTGCCCGCGCGCCGCCCGCAACGGCCAATTCGATCAGGAAGTCATCGCCGGGATCCCGCAGGTTGGGCCGCCAACCGTAGTATATCTTGACCCACCGTCCCGCCGCGGCAAGCGCCGCAAGGACGTGAACGCGGTCCTCGGGAGAGGTCTCGCCGGTCCAGATCGGGCGCGCCAGCATGTCCTCGTATTCCAGCCACAAGGCATTGGAGAACAGCGGGAGATAGGCGCGGTCGAGAGCACGCCGCAGTATCTGTCGCGACGCGCCGCCGCCCGAGCGCAATCCGGCGACGAAAACGTTGGTGTCGATCACGACCGGAACCATCATGGTAGCATATATGCTGTCATTGGCTCATTCAATGAGACCTTTTGCTCCTGAGGAATTACCCAGCATTGAACCACCCGACGCCCAAGGTTGACTTCCGGCGAACGCTGCCGCGACACTCCGCCCATGTCCTTCCAGGTCCTCGACCCCACCAACGAGACCGTCCCCCCGCTGGGCCAGCGCGCGCCGCGCCCGCTGTCGCTGGCCGGCAAGACCGTCGGAATCGTCTCCAACGGCAAGGAAGGCGCCGCCGGCTTCTTCAACCACCTCGACCGCCTGCTGCGCGAGCGCTGCAACGTCGCCGAGGTGGTCCGCCGCACCAAGTCCAACTACAGCGCGCCGGCCGACCCCGACATCATCGACGAGCTCCGCCGCTGGCAGGCCGTCGTCACCGGCATCGGCGACTGAGGCAGTTGCTCGTCGTGCAGTCTGCATGACTCCGTCACCGCCGAGCGTCTTGGCATCCCCGCGATGGCGGTCATGACCACGCGCTTCGTCACCGCGGCCGATCTGATGTCGCGCGTGCTCGGCTACCCCGGCTACGAATTCGCGGTCATTCCGCACCCGATCAGCAGCGCCACGGACGACGCGCTGCGCGCGGCGGCCGAAGCGGCGATCGACCAGGCACGCAAGCTGCTGATGCGCGATCCTGGTGCGGATCGCACATAAGCACGGGGCGTCAGTGCGCCGCCGCCTTCGCCTCGGCGGCCGCCGCTTGCTCCGGCGTCAATTGGAAGCCGGCCAGCACGGCATAGGCCGCGCCGGATTTCGTCTGGCTGATCGGCAGCTTCATCTCCAGCTCGCCCGTGGTGATCGTGATGGTGTCCACGTTCGGCGGGAAGTCGCCGTGCAGCAGGAAGACGCGCTTGTCGAGGATGGCCGTGCCCTCGGTCACCGCGAGGTACACCGGCACGCCAAGCTCGTGCGACGGCAGCGCCGGCCCGCGCGTCAGCTCCATGGAGAACTGCACGATGGTGTCGAGCCTGTGCTTGTCGGAGGTGAGCTTGCACTGACCCTGGATGCCCATCATGCGGCCCTGGATCACCAGGTCGGTCAGGTGTGCGCCGGTGCTGCCGGGCCGATAGATGGCAAGGTCGCCGGTCAACGCCGGCAGCACCGGCGCAGGGCACACCGGCGGGAACTCGTCGCGATCCGGCGCGCAGGCGGCAAGGGCGCCGGCCAGCAGGGCAACAGCGGAGACGCGTAGCAGGACAGGCAAGGACATCAGGGACTCCGGGACAGCGCCCGGACTCGCCAGGCGGCCGCATAGTGCCGGCCGATTGCGGGATGGACAACTCGGCGGCGCGACGCCACCCTGCCAACGAGACCGACCATTCAGGAGCGTTGTTTGATCGCACCGGCTGACTGTGTTCTGACCGCCCGGGGCGAGTGACGTGGCGGTCTATACCGAGGTCACCGACGACGCGCTCGCCGAGTTCCTTGCCGAGTACGACCTGGGCACCATGGTCGCCTTCCGCGGCATCGCCGAGGGGGTGGAGAACTCCAACTACTCGCTGCGCACCACCGCCGGCGACTACATCCTGACGCTATATGAACGCCGCGTGGACCCTGCCGACCTGCCGTGGTTCCTGGGCCTGATGGAGCACCTGGCCCGGCGCGGCATCGTCTGCCCGCTGCCGGTACACGGCCGCGACGGGGTGGCGCTGCGCCATCTGTGCGAGCGCCACGCCGCCATCACCACGTTCCTTCCCGGCGTGTGGCCGCGGCGGGTGCGGGTGGAGCATTGCGGGCCGCTCGGGTCCGCGCTGGCGGCGCTGCACCTGGCGGGTGCCGACTACGCGCCGACCCGCCACAACGCGCTCGGACCCGACGGCTGGGCGCCGCTGCTCGATCGGTCGCGGGTCGGCGGCGATGCGGTGCAGCCGGGCCTGGTCGCCGAGCTGGATAGCGTGCTCGCGGGAATTCTCGCCGCATGGCCGCACGGTCTGCCGGTGGGGCACATCCACGCCGATTTGTTCCCCGACAACGTGTTCTTCCTGGAGGGGCGGCTGTCCGGCCTGATCGACTTCTATTTCGCCGCGACGGATGTCCTGGCCTACGACGTGGCGGTGTGCCTGAACGCCTGGTGCTTCGAGGCGGATTTCTCGTTCAACGTGACCAAGGCGCGCGCGCTGCTGTCGGCCTATGCGGCAACGCGGCCGCTGTCTTCGGCGGAGCGCGCGGCGCTGCCGGTGCTGTGCCAGGGCGCCGCGCTGCGGTTCCTGCTGACGCGGCTGTACGATTGGCAGAACATGCCGCCGGGCGCCCTGGTGACTCGCAAGGACCCGCTGGAATACCTGCGCCGCCTGCGCTTCCACCTGTCGGCCGCGGACGAGCACGCGTATGGCATCTGAGCAAGTTACGATCACTCCCGGCCCATCGGCACAGGAGGTGGTGGAGATCTGGACCGACGGCGGCGCCAAGCCCAATCCCGGAGCCGGCGGCTGGGGCGCGATCCTGCGCTTCCGCGACGTGGAGCGGGAGCTGTCGGGTGGCGAGCGTGCGACGACGAACAACCGCATGGAGCTCACCGCGGCGGCGGCGGCGCTGGAGGCGCTGAAGCGTCCCTGCCGCGTCGTGCTGCATACCGACAGCGAATACGTGAAGAACGGCGTGACGCGCTGGCACCAGGGCTGGGTGCGCAAGAACTGGCGCAGCTCCACCGGCGATCCGGTCAAGAACATGGATCTGTGGAAGCGGCTGCTCGCTGCCGCCGCGCAGCACCGCGTGGAGTGGCACTGGGTGCGCGGCCACTCCGGCGATCTAATGAACGAGCGCGCGGACGTGCTGGCGACGCGCGCGCGGGAAGCGCTGTAATGGTGCGGCGGGGACCTCCGTCATTGCGTATTGCCACCCGGCAAAGCACACGGCGTCGCCCCCCTCGTCATGCCGACGAAGGGGGGGTGAGCAAGAGCGGACGTCGCAATGACGGATCGCCCGCGATGACAGAGCACGGCAAAGGATAGCGTCGTCATGGAACAAAGCGCCGCCGACGCGCGGCTCCGCGGCCAGGCGATCTCGCTGTCGCCCGGCATGTTGCAGGCGCTGCTGCGTGAATGTGCGCGGTGCTATCGCGCCGGCCACCTGGCCGAGGCGGAACAAGTCTGCCGCCAGGTGCTGGCCAGCGACCCGAGGCATCCGGATGCGTTGCATTTCCTGGGACTGATCCTCGACCGCGCCGGACGCCACGCCGAGGGGATCGAACTGATTGAGCAGGCCATCGGCCTGCGCAACGATGTGCCCGCATATTACAACAACCTCGGCAACGCGCTGATGTCCGCGCGCCGGCTGGACGAGGCGATCGCGCATTACCGGCGCGCCCTGGAGATGCAACCGGACCTTCCGCAAACGCACAACAACCTGGGCAATGCGCTGGTCAATACCGGCAAGCCGGAGGAGGCGATCGCGCATTACGAGAAGGCGCTCGCGCTCAATCCGAATTATCTGGAGGTATTCAACAATCTCGGTTTTGCATTGCAAGGCCAGGGCCGGCTGGAGGAGGCGAAGGCGAATTATCAACGTGCCCTCGCGCTGAACCCGGACTACGCACAGGCGCACAATAACCTCGCAAACGCGCTCGCGTCCGAAGGGCAGTTCGGAGCAGCACTGACAAGCTACGACCGGGCGATCGCGCTGAAGCCGGATTACGCGCAGTCGCATCATAATCGCGGCATGGTGCTGCGAGACCTGGGCGACCTGGCGCAGGCCGAGCAAGCGTACGAGAAGGCGATCGAGTTCGCACCTGGCAGGGCGCGTTACTACCGGTCGTTGGTCGATGTAAGACGCATTGTGACGGGCGATCGATACCTGGCTGCGATGCAGTCGTTAGAACATGAAATCGGGACATTGCCGCCGGAAGACCAGGCCGAACTGCATTTCGCATTGGGCAAGGCGTATGCCGGCCTGCAGCAGCATGAGGTGTCCTTTCGGCACCTGCTGGAGGGCAATGCGATCAAGCGGCGCGAGATCGTCTATGACGAGCCGGAGTCCCTGCGACTCCTGGAGCGGATCGCCACTGTGTTCACCGCATCGCTGTTGCAGCGCCGGGACAGCGCCGGCGATCCTTCCGAAGTGCCTGTGTTCATCGTCGGCATGCCGCGATCGGGCACGACGCTGGTGGAGCAAATCCTGGCAAGTCATCCGGCGGCGTTCGGCGCGGGAGAACGCGCCGACATCATCCGCGCCGCGGAGGCGCTGCACGGCCCCGATGCCGCGGCCGCTGACTTCCCCGAGGCGGTGCCTGCCTTGTCTGACGATACGCTGCGGCGGCTCGGTGCAGACTACCTGGCCGCGGTGACCGCCGCCGCGCCGCATGCCGCGCGGGTCACCGACAAGATGCCGGCGAACTTTGCCTATGTCGGGCTGATCCGCCTGATACTGCCGAACGCGCGCATCATCCACGTCCGACGTGATCCGATCGACACGTGCATGTCGTGCTTTGCCACCATGTTCGCCGGCGCGCAGCCACAGAGCTGGGACCTGGCGGAGCTGGGCCGCTACTACCGGGCCTATGCCGCGCTGATGCAGCACTGGCGCAGCGTGCTGCCGCCCGGCGTAATGCTGGAGGTGGATTACGAAGACGTGGTGGCTGATGTGGAGCGCGAGGCGCGGCGCATGATTGCGTATTGCGGGCTGGACTGGGACGCGGCGTGCCTGCGGTTTCACACCACCGAGCGGCCGATCCGCACCGCGAGCGCCGCCCAGGTCCGGCAGCCGATCTACGCCACGTCCGTCGGCCGGTGGCGCGCGCATGGCGATCTGCTGCGGCCGTTGATCGACGCGCTGGCGTAGGGACTACTGTCCTTGCGAAGAGTGCCGCCGCTGTCATTGCGAGGCGCGTAGCGACGAAGCAATCTCCTTCGTGACGAGCCAAGGAACGCTCATCAGGCGCGAGATTGCTTCATCGCTGCGCGCCTCGCAATGACAGAGTCGCTGCGTTTCTCGCGATGACAGAATGGGGCGGACGTTACCGCGAGTAGAATTCCACCACGAGATGCGGTTCCATCTGCACCGGATAGGGCACGTCCGAAAGCTTCGGCGCGCGAGCGAAGCGGCCCTTCATCGCACGATGATCGACTTCGAGGTACTCCGGCACATCCCGCTCGGTGCTCTGGGAAGCATCCAGCACCACCGCGAGCTGCTTGGACTTCTCCTTCACCTCGATCGTGTCGTTGTCCTTCACCATGAAGGACGGAATGTTCACCCGCCGCCCGTTCACCATGACATGCCCGTGCGACACGAACTGTCGTGAAGCGAACGGCGTAATGGCGAACTTCATGCGGTAGCAGACCGCGTCCAGCCGACGCTCGAGCAGCTCGATCAGTTTCTCCGAGCTGTCGCCCTTGCGCCGCACCGCCTCTTCGTAATACTTGCGGAACTGCTTCTCGCTGATGTTGCCGTAATAGCCCTTCAGCTTCTGCTTGGCCATCAACTGCGTGCCGTAGTCGGTGGCCTTCTTGCGGCGCTGGCCGTGCTGGCCGGGACCGTATTCGCGCTTGGCGATGGGGGATTTGGCGCGTCCCCAGAGGTTCACCCCCAGGCGACGGTTGATCTTGTACTTACTCTCGGCGCGCTTGGTCATGTTGCGCGGTGCCCTTTGCGGCTTGCGTTGTTGCACCGGTAGGCCCTGCGCCGGAGCGCAAGGCGGGCGCAGGCCACGCCAATTCCCTTGGGAGCCTGTCCACGTTCCCGGCCGTGAAGCGCGGGCCTATACGGGCCAGGGCGCGGCTTGTCAAACCAGCGGCGGGACCGTAGCAGACGCGGCATGATCCAACGCAGCGACATCATCTGGCTGGGCATCGCCTCCGGCGTCATCGGCAGCCTGGTCGGCGGCATGATGCTGGGCCTCGGCCTCGACCTTATCGTCAACGGCGAGCCGCATGGCTGGCTTCTCCTGCTCCCCGGCGCCCCGGTCTCCGCCATCCCCGGCTGGCTGCTGGCACGCAAGCTGGCGCGGCAGTTGTAGCGGGTGGATCGGCGCGCTGGACGGTGGTGGACGCGCACAACTCCCGGCGCGAGCTCCGTGGAGCAACAGAAAGTAATTATTGGCCGCAGATTCACACGGATTCACGCAGATCGACCGGTCGGGTAGTGGGTCGGTTTGAATGGCGGGTCTCGACCCGGAGAGGACGTTTCACGCCTGGGCCGCAGCGCCCTAAGGCACTGTTGACGAATAATCGCTGCAATTGACGCACGGTCGCATAATGTCGTCATGCCGACGAAGGTCGGCATCCACGCCTTCCTCCGCTGCGGCACTGCAAGACGTGGATGCCGACCTTCGTCGGCATGACGGGGCAAAGGCCGGTGCCTCGCTCAACCGATTCGATTATTCGTCAACAGTGCCTTACGCCGGGAATCCCCGCGGAACACTCATCCAGCGCCCGTGCGGACCGTTACAACTTTGATTCTTAACACGGAGGAAGATCGAGGGCCACGGAGTGCCACGGAGCCACTTTCCCGGTGGGACACGCTGCAGCAAACGCCCCGTCTGCAATAGATTCTGTTGTATTCCACGGCTATGCAGGCAGCAGTACACGAGCACGGTCGCTCCGTGGCACCGTGGTCCTCGATCTTACTCCGTGTTAAAATCCAAACTTGCAACGAACCGCACGGACTTCGCGGCCAAAGCGGAGAGTCCCCCACTGCCGCTCTCCGCGGGCATCCGCCAAATGCGATTGGCCTGACGCCAAGGTAGTGGGTCAGTTTGAATGTCCGCAAAGGGCGTGAAGCACAACAGTCGAACTCATACCAGGAGCCGGAGACACAGGCTCTTCGTGTCATGGCCGGTGCCGGCGTCGCGCCCCTCGTCATAGACGGGCCATGACGGGAAACATCGATGCCGCATGCGTCAAACCTTTCGGTGCCTGGATCAGACCCTCCCGCCCCGAGGCCTCCCAGCCGTCCGCCGCATCGATCCGCACCCAGCTCGCCGGCGGGACCGCCCGCACGCGCACCCACGCTGGCGTCGCGCCCGCGTGACGAACGGGACCAGAGCGTGGCTGGCCCCGCCGTCCTGATTCGTGCCATCCGCAAATCGCGAAATGCCCCACCCGGTCGCGACCCGTCATCGGTCAACGCCAATCGAGTCCCTTCCCGTACCCCGCGTGACGCGCCCTTACTTCCCGCTGACCGCATCCAGCCCCGCCTTCGCCGTCACCCCGTCCTGCGGCGCGATACCGCCGCTGGCACCGATCGCGCCGATCAGCTTGCCGTCGATGACGATCGGAAAGCCGCCTTCCGAGGCCATCGCGTGGTTCTCGAGCAGCAGGGTCAGCAGGGCGGCGTTGTTGTTGTTCACCGCATCGGCGAACGCCTTGGTCGGGCGGCGGAACAGCGCCGCGGTGCGGGCCTTGCCCTGGGCGATGTCGATCGAGGCGTATTGCGTGCCGTCCATCGTGGCCTCGGCGATCAGGTCGCCGGTTGGGCCGACCACGGCGATCGCCATCTTCCAGTTGTGCTTGTGCGCTTCGGCCATGCTGGCGGCGATCGCCTGCTGCGCCGCGGCCACGCCGATCGGCATGCCATACGGGATGTCGAACGGCATCTTCTCTGGCACCGCCGCGGCGGGTGCCTGGGCATGTGCGGTGGCAAGAGCGCCGAGCAAGATGGCGGCGGCGGCGAGTCCAGCGGTGCGGCGGATCATGGCGTGTCCCCTCCCGGGCGGTTCTTGATGGCCGTCACGTCGCTCGATCCGGCGTCCGCGTCAACGCCGATGTGCCAGTGCCAGGCCGATGCCGGCGCCGATCAGCGCGCCGCCCGAGAGACGGTTGCGCAGCCTGGGACGCATCGCCAGCAGGTGCCGTGCACGTCCGGCGGCGATCGCCCAGCCGGAATCCAGCACCACCGCGATCACCAGGTAAGTAACGCACAGCAGCGCGACCTGCCGCCCCAACGGCCGGTCCGGTGCGATGAACTGCGGGAAGAACGCGCCATAGAACAGCAGCGTCTTCGGATTGGTCAGCGAGACGATGAACCCGCGGAACGCAACCGCGCGCACCGAGCGGGGCTGCGGCGCCGCGCGCGTCAGGTCCACCGGCGCGGTGCGCCATTGGCGGATGCCGAGATACAGCAAGTAGAGCACGCCGGCCCAGCGCAGCCAGTCGAACCAGGTGGCGAGCGTGCCCAGTACCGCGGTCAGGCCCAGTGCGGTGAGGCCAAGCTGCACCACGATCGCCGCGACGCTGCCGGCGAGCGTCAGCAGACCATAGCGTGTGCCGTAGGTGACCGAGTTGGCGACGATCAGCGACATGTTCGGCCCGGGAATCATCATCAGCACCGCGGTCGCGAGGACAAATCCGAGGTAGAGCGAGAGGGGCATGGGCATGAACACCTGTCATGGGGGTATGGCCGAGGTTCCAAGCTTTCCCCCTCCCCTTGAGGGAGGGGTTAGGGGAGGGGTGCGAGGGAGGGGTTAGGGGAGGGGTGCATTCAGCCGCCGGTCTGGCAGAAGTCCGCACCCCTCCCCTGACCCCTCCCACAAGGGGAGGGGAAAGCTTCGCTGCCGCCGACGCGCTGCATGGTTCCACAACCCGATGCAGTCGGGCTATGATCCCGCCCGACATGCGGGGCGGGCGGGTCTATGGAGACCATTGAGAAACTAGGCAAATATGAAATCAAGCGCACGCTTGGCAAAGGTGCGATGGGGATCGTGTACGAAGGCTGGGACCCCATCATCGCCCGCCGAGTCGCGATCAAGACCGTCCGCCTGCCGGATACCACCGACGACCCCGAGACCGAGGAGGCACTCGCCCGCTTCCGCCGCGAAGCCCAGGCCGCCGGCCGGCTGACCCACCCCAACATCGTTGGCGTGTTCGACTACGGCGAGACCAACGACCTCGCCTACATCGTCATGGAATACGTCGATGGCCCGTCGGTGAAGTCGCTGGTGGACAAGCAGGAACGCTTCGCCATCGCCGATACCGTGCGGATCATGACCGATCTGCTGAACGGTTTGCAGTTCAGCCACGATCGCGGCGTGGTGCATCGCGACATCAAGCCCGCCAACATGATGCTGACCTCGGGCGGACAGGGCAAGATCGCCGATTTCGGCATCGCCCGCATCGAGAGCTCGTCGATGACCCAGGCCGGCACGGTGCTGGGCACGCCGGCCTACATGTCGCCCGAACAATTCATGGGCCAGGTGGTCGATGCGCGGACCGACATCTACTCGTCCGGCGTGATGCTGTACCAGTTGCTGACCGGCGAGCGCCCGTTCGAAGGCGGCATGTCCGCCATTATGCACAAGGCGCTGAACACCGAGCCGGTGGCGCCGTCGCAGCTCACCGTCACCTGCCCACAGGCGTTCGACGGCGTGGTGCGCAAGGCGATGGCGAAGCGGCCGGAGGACCGGTTCCAGTCGGCCTCGGCATTCCTCGACGCGATCCGCGCCGCCGCATCCGGCCAGGCGATGCCCGTTATGGACGACCCGGCGGACGACGAGGCGACGATGGTCGTGCCCTCGCGTTCCGCCGGCGCGCCGCCGGCGCGCCGGCCCCCAACGCCATCCGCCGCGCCATCGCCGGTTCCCGCGGTCGCCGCGCCGTCGAAACGCTCCTCCATGCCGATGATCGCCGTCGCCGCGGTGATCGTGCTGCTGCTGGCCGGCGGCGGCGCCTGGTTCTTCTTGTTCCGTGGCTCCGCGCCGCAGACCCCCGCAAGCCCACCGGCCGCCACCGCAGAGAAGCCGCCATCGCCCGCACCGCCGCCGACAGCTTCCACCGCGCCGGCAACCCCGCCGCCCCCCACGGCAGCGACCCAGCCGCAGACCACGCCGCCGGCCGCGCCCACCAGCACCGCCGCGGGGCCACCACCGCAGCCGCAGGTGGCGGCGGTTGACCTGAACCTGATTCGCAATCAGGTCGCGCAACTGGCCTCGGCCCAGCAATGCGCTACGGTCGATGGCGATGTCCGCACCGGCGGGGCGGTGACGCTGACCGGCCTGGCCGGCGTGTCGGCGGCGAACGGGCTGCGCCAGGGCCTCGCCGGCCTGACTATCCCCGGTGCGGTGCAATGGCAGGTGGAGTCGGTGGATCAGGCATTCTGCCCGGCCCTGGACGTGCTGCACCCGATCGCGCCGTCATTCGATCCGGGCGCAATGCGGCTTGGCCTGACGCTGGTCGGCGGCAACACGCGGCTGCGCGACGGCGAGCACATCCTGCCGCAACTGGTGATGCCGAATTTCCCGGCGCACCTCGTGGTGGACTACATCGCGCATGACGGCGGCGTGCTGCATCTCTATCCGCAGGTGGCCGATCCCAGCCAGCACATCACCGCCGATCCGTCGCGCGTGTTCTCGCCCGGGGAACCGGTCAACCTGGGCGTGGTCCACCCCGGCCATCCGGCGTGGGAAGTCGGCCCGCCCTACGGCACCGACATGATCATCGCCATCGCGTCCGCCCATCCGTTGTTCAGTCATCCGCGTCCGGCAAACGGGGAGGACACCACGGCCTATCTCCAGGCGCTGCAGAGCGCGGTCGCGGCGGCCCGTGCAGGTGGGGAGCAGATGACCGGCAGCGCCATTGCCGTGGATACGCTGCCGAAGCGGTAGCCTTGGTTGGAAGAATCTGCCCCAGGCGCGGTGGCCGGGGGCGGAGTCGTCGCTGCTCCCCGTGTCATAGCTGGCGCATGCCGGGCCCCCGGACAATGCCGACTGCAACACCATGGATGGCCCGCGGCGGGACTTCGCCGGTGCAGGCTGCGCCGCTGTTGCGATACCAGGAGCCGAAATGGCTGACTCTTCGGCCCATGCTCCCGCCGTCATGCCGACGCAGATCGGCATCCACGCCTTTGCGGCATGCAGCAACCGTAAGTCGTGGATGCCGACCTGCGTCGGCATGACGGGACGGACATCGGAGCGTACGTCGCTCTTTTTGGCACGTGGTATGAGTTGACCACCGGCCGGCGGCAGCCGAGCCGCCCCGAATGACACCGCAGCGACCAGATGCCCATCGTCATCCCCGCACAAGCGGCGACCCATGCGGCATGGGTCCCCGCGTGCGCGGGGATGACGAGACGGTCAGGCCAAACCGCCACTGGTTTCAGGCAGGTGGCTACCCGGACTGCCTTCAACTTCGCTGCGGCTTGATGCAGATCAATGCCCCGATTCCCTCGCGTCCATACAGGCGCATATCCCGCGTCACGCGACGCTGGCAGCAAATTTGTTCGTTGCGAGGGAGCCGAAAGACCGATGACCAGACGAGTTTTAGCGATTGATGACAGCCGCCATGCGACGAAGCTCATTGCGCTGGCGGCAGGCTCGCTCGGCTACTGCAGCCGCCAGTGCAATGACCCGACGCAGGCGCTGACTGCGTTTGTCGAATTCCAGCCGGATGTCGTCGTGCTCGACATGTGCATGCCGGAGAAGGACGGCCTCGAGGTACTGGAAGAGCTGCTTCTCACCGCCACGTCGGCGCGGATCATTGTCACCACTGGACAGACGCCGGGCTATCTGCGCGTGGCGGAAGGCATGGCCGAGTTTCACGAGCATCGGAATATAGCGATCCTGCCAAAGCCGTTCGCGCGCGAACGTCTATTGAAGGAACTCTCGCATAGCGAGTGAGGCTGCAATTCAAGCAACCTGAAGTCATGCCGCCGGCCGGTCGGCGGACCCGCCCTGGACGACACGCTTCGCCGCCCCCACGTCATGCCGACGCAGGTCGGCATCCGCGCCTTGCTTTAATGGCCGCAGCCAGTCGCAGATACCGACCTTAGCCGGCATGACGTGGGGCGGCGCCGGCGGTTTCATCGATGCAGGGTCGGCCGCCGGCGGGCGCGCCGTCCGTTACACCTCTGGCGGGGCGGCAGCGATGGGAATCTCCCGCGCTTCCGGCTGGTCGCCCAGCCCGGCGGCGCGCGGTTGTTCCGATTCCTCGGCCTCGCCCCCGCCCTGCTGGCCGTCCTCGCCGCCCTGGTATGGACGACGCTGCTGGTATTGGCCGTTTTGCGGCGGCTGGGTCTGCTGCGCCGCCTGGTTCATCGCGTTCAGGATGCGGAAATAGTGCTCCGCATGCTGGAAATACCCCTCCGCCATCACGCGGTCGCCGCTGCTGGTCGCGTCGCGGCCGAGCTGGAGGTACTTCTCGAACAACTGCTGCGACGTGCCGCGAATGCGCACATCCGGCCCATTGCTGTCGAAGACGTGGTTGCGGTTGAGCGGGACTCCGCCGCCGCCACTGCTGTGGTGGCGGATCGGCCCGCCACCTGGACCGCCACCACCACCGCCGCCGCCACCGGGACGGTGACCGCGACCACGCATGCGCTTCATGTTCATTCTGTTGTCGTCAGCTTTCCCATTTGCGGGCTATCTTGCGAGGCGGCCACATGCATGGCGCTTCCCGCGAGCGTCCCGGGGACGGTCCCCTCGGCCCGGCTTCGATCAATCGGCGTTGGTTCTGGCGAGCGTCCCGTCCGTCATGGCCATCCTTGGAAGGGCAGCCGAGTCGGCCAGTCTGCCGGGGATCAGCCGCTGCGCGGCGATCCCTGCCATGGGCGCAAGCTAGACCGCTCATCACGCCGTGCCAAACGGTTTTTTCATCCGCGCGCCCGCATCAGAACCAGCGCCCGAGCCGTGCCGGCCAAATCAGGCCGAGTTGTGGCAATCGTGCCGCTTTCCGTCGCGATCGCCGCCACCTGTTCGGCCTGGCCTGCGCCCAGCTCCAGCACAGCGACTCCGTCGGGACAGAGCATGCCGGGCAGCAGCGGAATGATTCGGCGATACGCCGCAAGGCCATCGCGACCGCCATCCAGGGCGGTTGCCGGCTCGTGGCGGGCCACCTCGGGCATCAACCCGTCGAGGTCCGAAGTGGGGATGTAGGGTGGATTGCACAAGATCAGGTCAAAGCGGGCGGCGAGCGCTGCGCCCCAGTCGCCGCACAGGAACGCGGCGCGATCCGCCACGCCGAGCGCAGCGGCATTCCCGGCGGCGAGGCCGGCCGCCGCGAGCGAACGGTCCACGCCAATGCCGAAGGATTGCGGAAATTCGTGCAGGGCGGCGACCAGGAGGCAGCCGGTGCCGGTGCCGAGGTCGAGGATGCGGCCGGGTGGCGGCCGGTCGGTGAAGGCGGCGAGGGCGGCTTCGATCAGCGTCTCGGACTCGGGGCGGGGGATCAGGGTGGCGGGAGAAACGGCGAAGGAGAGGCTCCAGAATTCGCGATGGCCCAGGATGTGGGCCAGCGGCTCGTGTGCGGCGCGGCGGGCGAGCATGGCGTCGTAGCCGGGTGTAGGCGCGGGAAGGTTTGGGTCGCGGATGAGTACGTCCGCGTGGATGCCGAGGGCGTGGGCGAGCAGCAGACGGGCCTCGAGACGTGGGTTGTCGATGCCGGCCGCGCGCAGGATGGCGGCGCCGTGGTGAACCAGCTCGGACCGCGTGGCGCTGTACCGTGCGCGGCCGCAATCCTCACCTGTCGTGTCAGGGCCGGGCTTGACCCCATGTGCATCAGGATAAGCGGGTGGGCGGAGAGGCCGGTACCTTTGTGTCATGGCCGGCGAAGGCCGGCCACCCACGTCTTTCCTTGCTTCCAGCGGCAAAGACGTGGTTGGCCGGCCTTCGCCGGCCATGGCACATGGAAATTCCGTCTCTGAAGACACGTTATCCTGATGCACATGGGGTTTGTTCCGGCCATCCACGTCTTCGTTGCTCCCAGTAAGGAAAGCCGTGGTTGGCCGGCCTTCGCTGGCCATGATGCGGTTTTCTGCCGGACCCATCACTCGTCCGCGGCCAGCCGCGTGGCCTGGTCCTCCGCGATCAGCGCGTCGATGAACTCGTCCAGTTCGCCGGCCATCACTCGGTCGATCTTGTAGAGGGTCAGGTTGATCCGATGGTCGGACACCCGGCCCTGCGGAAAATTGTAGGTCCGAATCCGTTCCGACCGATCGCCCGTGCCCACCTGCGACTTCCGGTCCGCCGCCCGCGTGGCATGCAGCGCCGCCCGCTGCTGCTCGTACAGCCGCGCGCGCAGGATCTTCATCGCCTTGGCGCGGTTCTTGTGCTGGCTTTTCTCCTCCTGCATCGCGACGACGATGCCGGTGGGAAGATGCGTGATCCGCACGGCGCTTTCCGTCTTGTTGACGTGCTGCCCGCCGGCACCGGACGCGCGATAGACATCGATGCGCAGATCGCCTTCATCGACCTGAACGTCGACTTCCTCGGCTTCCGGCAGCACCGCGACCGTCACGGTGGAAGTGTGGATGCGGCCCTGGCTTTCCGTCGTCGGCACACGCTGCACGCGGTGCACGCCGGATTCGAATTTCAGGCGGCGGAACACGCCGCGGCCGGTGATCTCGGCGATGCCTTCTTTCAGGCCACCGAGCTCGGTGTCGTTGTATTCCAGGATTTCGCAGCGCCAGCCGCGGATGTCGGCGTAGCGCTGGTACATGGTGAACAACTCGGAAGCGAACAAGGCGGCCTCGTCGCCGCCGGCGGCCGGACGGATTTCCAGGATGGCGGAGCGCTCGTCCGCCGCGTCCTTCGGCAGCAGTGCCAGGCGGATTTCGTGCTGGAGCGTGGGGATCTGGTCCTTCAGCGCGCGCAGCTCGGCTTCTGCCAGATCGCGCATTTCGGGGTCGGAGAGCAAGGTCTCGGTTTCTGCCTGCGCATGTTCTGCGGCGCGGAGCTCATCGACGCGGGCGACGACGGGCCCGAGCTCGGCGAGCTCCTTCGACGCTTTGACGAAGGCTTCGCCGCCGATGCCCTCGGCGAGCATCGCGCGCAGTTCGTCGGCGCGTGCCGAGATGCGATCCAGTTTGGCGGCGAGGTTCATGGCCGCAGTCTAGAACGATTCCTGCAGGACTGGAATTGTCTGCCATTGCATCTGTCATTGCGCGGAGCGAAGCGACGAAGCAATCTCGTTCGTGATAAGCGGCACGCTCGTCACCTCCTCGTCATGCCGACGAAGGTCGGCAACCACGGCTTTGCAGCGGACCGCGCAGTAAGTCGTGGATGCCGACCTTCGTCGGCATGACGTGAGGGCGACAAAGCGTTTCATCCAGGGCGGGTCGGCCGCCGCCGCCGGTGGCAACGCGCAATGACAATAGCGCGACGTGACAATAATGCGAACGAGCATGTTTTCGACAAACCATTGAAGCGCTACCCCCTCCCGCAATGGGAGGGGTGCGCACCATCAAGGTCAGGGCTTGGTGCTGCTGTATGGCGCTTGCAGATCGCCGGTCTTGTATTGCGGCGGCCACAGCACGACGAGCGCCTTCACATCCTTGAACTGATCCAGGCCGTGGCCCTCGACGCCGCGGAATTGCACCGCGAGGACGCGCGCCTTTGCCCATTCGCCGTTAGGGCCGAACTTGATATCGCCGACGATGGTGTGGAACGTGTGGTTGCGCATGTAATCGGCGAGCTTTGTCTGATCGAGGCTGTGCGTGCCCTCGATCGCCTGCTGCAGCACCTGCATTTCGGAATATGAGAACGGCGGAAGGTAGTAGCCCAGAGGATCCACCCCGGCAGATGCCGCCTTCGCCTGGTATTCCTTCAGGAACTGCAAGGCGTCCGGCGTGGCGAAACCTTTGACTGGCTGCCAGAAATCATAATCCTCGATGCCGTTCATCAGCGGCCCCAATTGCTCCCGGATGCCGGTCGATTGCAGGCCGACCATGTCGCCGCCGAACATCTCCGCCTTCAGGCCGACTTCGCCGACCGCGCGCACCATGCCGACGGTGTCGGCGGGATACGACGCGACGAACACCAGGTCGGCGTGCGTCGCCTTCATGGCGCGCACGATCGGGCTGTAATCGGCGGTGGTCGGCGGATACGTATGGTCATAGACGATCTTGAGGCCGGCCTTCTTGGCCAAGGCACGCGCGCCGTCCAGCGCATGGATCGCGAAATCCGCATCCGCACCGGCCATTGCAATGGTTTTCGGCTTCGGGTTCAGCGTCGCGGCCAGCTCGAAATAGGATTCCGCAAGTCCTTCAGCCGGGTTCGCACCGCCCGACGGGATCATCGAGAAGTAGTTCTGGTAGTGAAAGTCCTTGTTCACATCGAGGCCGAACACGCTGAGGAAGGTCAGGTTGCGCTGCATCACGATCGGCATCGCCGGCGCGATCATGTTCGTGCCGTTCTCGCCCAGCAGGTAATCGACGTGATCGACGTCGATCAGCTTGGTGACGATGCCGGGTACCAGCGAGGGATTGGACTGGTCGTCGTAATAGACCAGCTTCACCTGGCGGCCGAGCAAGCCGCCGTTGGCATTCACATGCGCCGCCCAGATCTGATAGGCGAGCAGGGATGCGCGGCCGTTGATCGCGAGGCTGCCGGTTTCCTCGATGTCAAAACCGATGGTGATCGGCGGCTGGTCGGCGGCGCGGGCTGCCGGCACGGCGGCCAACAAGGCAAGGCCCAGGGCGGCGGCCCATGAAGCGAATCGCATGTCGTTTCCTCCGTTCCTATCGGGTGCCTCGGCTTTGCGGGGCGTGTGTTCCAGGCACCATTGTCATTGCGAGGAGCGGAGCGACGAAGCAATCTCGGACATGACGAGCCGCGTGAGCGCGCATGGCCTGAGATTGCTTCGTCGCTCTGCTCCTCGCGACGGCAGCAAGACTGCCGTGTCTATGCGGCGCCTGCAATGTCGGATTCAGCGGCTGTGGCAGATGAGGTTGAACCGGCCGGCTCACGGTGCATGCGGTCCTGTCTGGCGCGTGGTGCATTGGGGGGACGTTGGCGGCAGCGAGCGGCACGCAGCAAGGCAAGCAAGAAAGAAAGCGTTTAACGCAGATAAGCAAGTCGATTTACGCCGATGCACGCAGATGGAACATGGTCGATCGCAGCGGCATGGCTCTCCCAGGATGCGGTTGTGCGATGTGTGCCGTGCAACAGGAGCCAGGCTCAGGCCCATCCGCGTGCATCAGTGTGCATCTACTGCTTATCTGCGTTAAACGCTTTCTTGCTCGCTTTGCTGCGCGTCGCACGGATTCCGTCCGTGTCGTAAGGTGCAATCGACCCCACCGGTTTCCTATCTGCCTGGGATATCCAATCACGAATGCTGCTGACCTGCCGCCGGAACGCGTTGCTCGACGGCCAGTCAGGATTCGCAGGATGTATTGCATGGTCAGACTGACGGCCTTCCGCTGTGTCACGCTCAAGCCGTTCGATGGGCAACTTCACTGTCGCATATTCGGTGGGAAGCACCGTTCGCGCTTCATGGACCGTGTGCTCGTAGGTCCTGAGTGGTGCGGAACGAATTTCCGCGTATGCTTCAAGATCCCCGACCGGGTGGCCGAATGCGATGGCGTCACCTTCGGGGTCCAACTCGTCCAAGGTAGCAGCGTGACAGGTGCAGCATCTAAAAACTTCGAAGGTTTGATCTCACCGCATCAATAATATCGTAGCCACGCGGGGTGTGGCGTGTTCAGCCAAGCAGACGAGCACACCCTACTGGCGCTTCCCGCCTTTTCGTTGTGCCTTCGTCAACTGGCGCCGGTACCAAGAATAGAAGGACCAACCATAACTCACGAACGGTGCGCCGAGCGCATTGAACGTTATGTCTGTCGGTGGTTCGTCGGAGTTGTGTGTATCCGGCTCCCGGCTGCTGGCGAGTGATGCATTGCGTGAGTCGCTATTCCACCCGATCAACCTGAGCCGGCCCTCAACCCAGCCACAAGCAAAAATGGTAAGCACGACTGGAAACACGTCGCTTTGTCTGCTGCAGGCGAATTTCACACATACAATCGGATCCTGCGGTATATGAAGCGTCGTGAGTATTTTTTCCTTCGCGATGACTACACACAAATAAACCAGTGCGGTGAGCACGTAGGAGATTGGCATAGCCAAGACTCCATAGAGCCTCGGATAAACAGTCTTGCGGTAATGTACCGAAAGCAAATAGGCCCACCGTCAACGCAGCATTCAGCGCGTACGGAATCGCAGTCACGCACATTCCGATTTCTCTTGGGATCAACATCGGACACCCTGACGTCGGTCGTGGCTGAGCAAGGGTCGGATTCGAAATTCCGCCTGTCGGTTTATCTCCTTATTGGACGCTGTGTGAGCAGGAGGATGTGGACCGATAAGATGACGATCCTGTCCCTGCTCCTGGCGCAACGGTGCCTGCTTGATCATGCGTCCCTCGGCGAGGTCTGGCTGATTTTGCCTGTGAAGAAAGGCACAGCCAACCGCAGGAGTATACCTGAGTGGCGCAATGGTTTCCAGCGTAATGACCATGCAAATGCACGCCAGGAACACCTACGTACCGTACCGCGTCCATGTGGGGGCTGGTCGAGAGATCTTGGCTGCATTTTGCAACAGAATTCCGCGACGGCTATGCCAGAAGGTCGGATGGCTGTGTCGGTGAATGCCGCTATGCCGCCGCATTCACCGACGGGAACACTTCCTCCGCCAGCAACTGCATTTGTTCCAGTGCCAGGCTGGGCGGCATGCCGGCCCAGTGGATGCCGAGGATCACCGTGGTCACCCCGAACCGCCGCTTCAGTTCCAGTATCTGCGCCGTCACTTCCGCCGGCGAACCGAACAGAAAGCGGTCCTGCATGAGCTCTTCGAAGTTCAGATCGAAATGGTCGCTGGCCGGCATCACCTTGTCCTGACCCCAGGCACGATACGCCTTGTATTTCGTTTCCAGGTACGGGCTGGCGAGACGCACCGCCTCGGCACGCGAGCGCGCCACGAATACTTCGCGCGCCATCGGCAGCTCCGACGGGAACGGCTTGCCGGCGGCGTCAAGCGCGCGCTTGTACACCTCCATCTGCTGTGCGGTGGTGTCCAGCTTGTTGTGCGGGTTGATGAACCACGCGTCCGCCATGCGCGCGGCGCGGCGGATGCCGACATCGATATTGGCGCCGATCCAGATTGGCGGCATCGGCTTCTGCACCGGCTTCGTGGTGCAGTTGGCGCCGTCCAGCTTGAAGTAGGACGCTTCCATCTGGACGAAGTCCTCGCTCCACAGGCGCTTCACTGCGGTCAGGCATTCCTCGAAGCGCTTGCCGGCGGACTTCAGCGTGGTACCGAAGGCGTTGAACTCGATCTCGCGGTAGCCAATGCCGGCGCCGAATACCAGCTTGCCGTCGCTCATCACGTCCAGCGAGGCGAGTTCTTCCGCGACGTGCAGCGGCGAATGCAGCGGCAGCAGCACCACGCCGGGCACCAGGCGCAGCTTCGGGGCGACGATGGCGACCTGCGCCAGGTACGGAATCTGCTGGATGTACTGGAAGGGATGCGAGCTGTAGTGCGAACCTTTTGCCACCAGGTCGTAGCCCAGCTCTTCGGCGCGCTTCGCGGCCTCCAGGTCCTCCCGGTGGCGTTGCCGCATGTCGTCGCCTTCCGGGTACTGGCCGCGGATGATCAGGCCGAATTTCATGGCCGCTTCCTCCTGGGTGCTGGGGTCGTAGCTTACGGGCTGGGGTGGATTTGGACGAGTCGGGGCGGTGCGTGGTCTGTCATTGCGAGTTGCCCACCGGCCCTCGGCCGCCCCGCGACTGGATGAAACGGCGTCGACGGCCTGACGTAGGTTCCCCCCTCCCCTTGAGGGAGGGGTTGGGGGAGGGGTGCGTACATCCACTGACCGCGGATGTACGCACCCCTCCCCCAACCCCTCCCTCAAGGGGGGAACCTTGTTTCTTGTTAGGTCCCTGGCCGAAGCAATCTCGTTCGGGACGAACTGCCCGCGGCTCGTCCCGAACGAGGTTGCTTCGGCCAGGCGGCCTAACAAGAAACTGGAGCCGTCCATGCCGCGGATGGGAGGCACGCTCGGCGCCTCCTCGTCATGCCGGCGCAGGCCGGCATCCACGCCTTTGCCGCGGCCAGCACAGCAAGTCGTGGATGCCGACCTTCGCCGGCATGACGTGGGGTGACGCCGACCGTGTCATCCAGTCGCGGGTCGGCCCGTCGGCCGGTGGCAACTCGCAATGACAGATGGCCCAAGATCGTTCGCGGTGACGGTTGCCCCCCGCCTGCGACCCGCGAACGAATTGACGGACCCCAACCCACGATGCCACATGCGATAAGGAGCGCCCTTCGAGTCCCCGGCACAACGCCGCCCGAATCCCCGCTCAACCCATGTGAGTTCCACCCGTGTCCGACCTCCGCCCTGCCACCGCCGGCCTGTCCAGACCACGCGTGATGGCGATCGCCAACCAGAAGGGGGGCGTCGGCAAGACCACGACGGCCATCAACCTGGCGACCGCGTTGGCGGCGAACGGCGAGCCGGTGCTGCTGATCGACCTTGACCCGCAGGGAAATGCCTCGACCGGGCTGGGCGTGCTGCGCGAGGGCCGCCCCGTCGGCAGCTACCAGGCGATGTTCGGCGCGACGCCGTTGGCCGACGTGGCGCGGCCGACCGGCATTCCGAATCTCTGGCTGGTGCCCGCGGAAGCGGACCTTGGCGGTGCCGAGGTCGAGCTGGCCGGCGAACCGCGCCGCGAATTCCGCCTGCGCAGCGTGTTAGAGGGGCTGAGCGGCGGCCCCTATCGCTACGTGCTGATCGATTGCCCGCCCAGCCTGGGGCTGCTGACGCTGAACGCGCTGGTCGCGGCGGATTCGGTGCTGGTGCCGCTGCAATGCGAGTTCTACGCTCTGGAGGGCGTGAGCAGCCTGGTGCGCACGATCGAGGCGGTGCGACGGCGGTTCAATCCGGCACTGAAACTACAGGGGGTGGTGCTGACCATGTTCGACCGGCGCAACAAATTCTCCGACATGGTGGCCACCGATGCACGAACGCATTTTGGCGAATGGGTGTATGACACAGTGATACCGCGCAATATCCGCATCTCCGAAGCACCAAGCCATGGCAAGCCGGTGCTGCTGTACGATTTCCGCTCGCCGGGTGCGCAGGCCTATGTGCAACTCGCCGCGGAGGTGCTGCGGCGTGAGCGGCATTCCGCCGCGCAGCCGGCGCCGGTGTGACGGCCATGGCCAAGGCACCCCCACCGCGGCTTGGCCGCGGGCTCGCCGCGCTGCTCGGTGACACCGCCGTGCCGCAACCGGGTGACACACCGCCCGGCATGCGGCCGTTGCCGCTCGACCTGCTGGAGCCAAGCCCCTTCCAGCCGCGGCAAAATTTCGATCCGCAAGGGATGGAGGAACTCGCCGAGTCGATCCGCGCGCGCGGCATCCTGCAGCCGCTGCTGGTGCGGCCGGATCCGAAGCACGGCGACCGGTTCCAGATCGTTGCCGGCGAGCGGCGCTGGCGTGCGGCCGGCCTGGCGGGACTGCACGAGGTTCCCGCGATCGTGCGGGAGATGTCGGATATCGACGCTGCCTCCGCCGCGCTGATCGAGAACTTGCAGCGCGAGGACCTCAATCCGATGGATGAGGCCGAGGGCTTCAGCAAGCTGGTCGATGATCTGGGCGTGCCCCAGGAAACCCTGGCGCAGGCTGTGGGCAAGTCGCGTTCGCACATCAGCAACATGCTGCGGCTGCTCAATCTGCCGCCGCCGATTCAGAGCGAAGTGCGCAAGGGGGCGCTGACGTTCGGACATGCGCGCGCGCTGCTGGCGCATGCCGATCCGGAGGCGGCGATGGCGACGGTGCTCGCCAAGGGGCTGACGGTGCGTGAGACCGAGGCGCTGGGTGCGGAACGCAAGCCGCGTGCCGGGAAGGCGCGCGCGGCGGAAGCCTCGGCGGATGTGTCGGCGCTGGAGAAGCGGATCACCGAGCACCTGGGATGTCAGGCGAAGATCGCTGTGGACGGCAAGGGCGGCGGGTCGCTGACGCTGCAGTTCGGCTCGATGCAGGAGCTGGACGGGTGGCTGGAGCGGCTGCTGGGGTAAAGCGTTGTTTGCGTGGCGATGGGGCTGGATATCAACGCAGTGCTGGCGGCGGTATCGGTTCGATGCGTGACAGAACTGCCTCGGCCAATGTCACTATATCGCCAAGGACGTTCCGTAGTTCTTCCAGCGAAGGAACTGGCTCGTCGCTGATGTCAGGGTAGCGATAGATATGTCCCCAGTCGGTGAGCGGAACCAATCGATCGATTGCCGCGGTGAGATCCGGGAAGTGCGCAGCAACCAGGTCGCGTAGCGCTTCCAGGTCATGCGTCTTACGGAACGGAACCTGTGCCAGGACCAGCAGGCCCTTGGCGAGTTTCTCAACAGCCTGCTGGCAGTGATATGCTGCTGTTTCCCGGATCGGTTCCTGGGTATCCAGGCAGGCATATGCCGATCGAACGTCAAGGTCGGCAACAGCGAGCCAACGTCGGACAACGAGTAGGCGATCGCGTGCGACGTCGCTTTTGTCACCGCTCATACACGACGACGCCTTCGGTACTCGCCGCATAAGCGAGGGTGCCGACGATCTGGCTGAATCGACGATAGGTGGTTTCGCGCACCGGTATGACGTCGGCAGGTTGGCGATAGGGCCGACGCGCCTCCCGGCCGGCTCTGACCGTGACCTTATCCGATGGCGTGTCATCGTCCACGACAACAAGAAGATCGATGTCGCTGTCCGGGCCCGCTTCGCCGCGCGCGGCCGAGCCGAACAGGATCACACGCCGCGGCCGGAAGAAGGCGACGACGGGGTCGAGTAGTTCAGGCGGGACATGCGGTGCGGACACGGTGCCGAGCGAAACCCTATCGTGGTGCGGCGCGAAGTTTAGCACCCGCCCGCTTCTGCCGCCATCCGCACGCGGTCATCGGGCCGAAGCGATCTCGCGAACGAGATTGCTTCGGCCCTGCGGGCCCCGCAATGACAGGGTGCGCTTAGTTCCGGTGGTGCGTCTGGTACCATTCGTTGCGCACCACGCGGCCGGGCAGGGCGCCGGTGTGCTGGCCGTTCTCCAGCAGCACCTGGCCGTTGACGATCGTCATCTCCACGCCGATCGCCGGTTCCTTGATGCGCCAGCCGCCGGCGGGGAAGTCGTGTACCACGCTCTCCGGTCCCGGCTTCACCGTCGCCGGATCGAAGATGACGATGTCCGCCGCCAGCCCCGGCCGCAGCAGGCCGCGGTCGTTGATGCCGAACAGCGAGGCAGATTCGAAGGTCAGGCGCCGCACCGCTTGTTCCAGCGTCATCGCCTGCTTCTCGCGCACCCACTCGCCCAGTAGGCGCGTCGTGTAGCCGTAGCCGCCGTGGAACTGCACATGCGCGCCGCCGTCGCCCAATCCGATGAACGCATTCGGATAGGTCAGGATCTGCTTCAGCGCTTCGTCATCGACGTTGTTCTCGGCTTGCAGGAAGCGCGTCTCAAGCTTTTCTTCCACCACCAGATCGAGAAACGCGTCGATCACCCGCTTGCCCTGCATCTTCGCAATCTCGCCGATGCTCTTGAACTGCAGCGCCCTGTTCTTTTCCAGCGCCGGCTCGTTGACCCACATGTAGTCCCACCAGGTGCGCGAGAACCCGATGGCGTTGCCGATCGGCACGGAACGCTCCACCGCTTCGGCATGCAGCTTGTCGCGCACCTGCGGATCGGCGTAGGCGCGCAGCTTCTCTGCATCCGACGCGATCAGAATCGGATGCCAGGTCGGCAGGCCGCGGAAAACCTGGCAGTTCTTCATCGTGAAGTCCTGCGTCACGCGGTTCGGCGAGCACATTGGATAAGCACGAATACCGGCCTTCGCCGTCTCCTCCACGCGCGCGATGTGCTTCTTCCACTTGTCGGGATTGCGCACGGTCTGGCTGAGGCTGTTGTAGATCACCGGCCGGCCCGACGCTTCCGCGATGCGCGCCATCAGTCCGTCGCTGAGTTCCGAATCGACGCCGCCGCCCATCTGCACCGTGCCGGTGCCGAGCTCGCGCAGCACGTCGGTCAGTGCGAAGATCTCGCGTTCGTCGGCCCATAGCGCCGGGATCGGCACGCCTTGCGGATCGAAATGTCCCTTCTGCCGGCTGCCGGAAAAGCCGATCGCGCCGGCCTGCATGCCATCACGCACGACGGCCTGCATAGTCTTGATCTCGTCGTCGGTGGCGACGCGCTTCTGGCATTCCTCGCCCATCGCGTAAAAGCGCACGGCGGTGTGGCCGATCAGCGTGCCGGCGTTGACGCCGAGGCCTTTGTCGAGCCGGTCCATGTATTGCGGGAAGGATTCCCAATTCACATCGACGGTGCGCAGCACCTCCATCGGGATGGCTTCGACGTAGGAGAGGAATTCGGCCATCCGCTCCTCCTTGCCGCGGCGGACCGGAGCGAGCGAGAGCGAGCAATTGCCGAAGATGACGGTGGTGGCGCCGTGCTGCGGCGAGAACGTGCACAGCGGGTCCCACGTCACCTGCGCGTCGTAATGGCAATGGTTGTCGATGAAACCAGGCGACACGGCACGGCCATCGGCATCGACGACGCGATCCGCGGTGCCGCTGATCTTGCCGATTTCGACGATCTTGCCGTCCTTCACGCCGACATCGCCACGGAATGCCGGCATGCCCGAGCCATCGACGATGAGGCCGTTGCGAATCAGGATGTCATACGCCATCGATCGCTCTCCTCCATTGCGGCCGCCCGTTGCGGCCTTGTTTGATGCTGTTGTGGAGGACGGTAGCACCGCTGGGGCGGGAGGGAAACCGATAGCGGGCAAGCATCGATTATGGCGCGCCCTGTAGGACTCGAACCTACGACCCACAGCTTAGAAGGCTGTTGCTCTATCCAACTGAGCTAAGGGCGCGACCTCTCTCCAATGCGATACCAGCCCATGTCCCGTCAATCCTCGGCTGCCGCAAGGCCCGCCCGCGGCGCCGGATTGCCTTGACACAACGCGCAGCCGCGACTGATGGTTTTCCCGAAGGCGCCGTGAGAGGAAACGCCCGATGCCCGATGAATTCCGCCCGCGCAGCATTGCCGAGATGCCTGTGCAGCTCGCCTCGGCGCCCATCAGTCGCGCCGAGGCGCGCGGCCGGTTCTTCAACACCGGCAACGGCTTCGACGTTCGCCTGCCGCCGGTGCCGGACCGGATTTTCGTTGACGAGCCGGCCATCGCCTTTGACCCGGCAACCCCGACCGGCCTGATCGCGTGCGACATCTCCACAGACCTGGCCTGCGGCTTTCCCGCTACGACCCCGCTGGTGCTGGCGCGTTACGCCAAAATTCGTGGGAGAGAACGCCTGACCACGGATTTCGTCGCCAGCGGCGCGATCGCCTATGTGATTCAGGGCAGCGGCGGCACAGCCTGCGCTGGCGAGCAAATCGCCTGGGACGCCGGCGATCTGTTCATTTTGCCGTGCGGCGAACCGGCGCTCCACGCGGCCGAAAGTACCGGCGCAGTGCTGTGGATCGTCACCAACGAACCGCAGCTTGCGTTCGAGAACCTGCGTGCGCCGGCGCCAGGCGCGGCTCCCACCAAACTGGTGCACTTCCGAGCGGACGAGATCGCCCGCCAGATCGAACTGATCTACGAAGTCGGCCGTAACGAACAGATTGCAGGGTCTGCGTTGATCTTTTCCGCGGAGCAACAGGAAGCGACGCGCAATATCCTGCCGACCCTGACGGTGGCGATGAATTCGCTGCCCGCCGGCGCGGTGCAGCGCCCGCATCGGCACAATTCCGTGGCGGTGTCGCTGATCATCCGCGGCGACCGCTGCTTCTCTGTGATCGACGGCAAGCGCAAGGACTGGGCGCGGTGGGCGACCACGATCACGCCGCCGGTCGCCGTGCATTCGCACCATAACGGCGGCAACGCGCAGGCGTTGTTCCTGATCGTGCAGGACGGCGGCATCTACTACCACACGCGGGCGATGGGCTTCGAATTCGCAGAACATCCTGGTCAGGAGAACACGCCATGACGGTTGCTGTTACGGAACGGATGATCGTGCGTTCGCTGCATCCGGCGCTGGGCGCCGAGGTGCGCGGCATCGACATGCGCACGCCGATGGATGCCGGGACGTTCCAAGCGGTGCATGCGGCGTGGATGCAGCATCTGGTGCTGGTGTTTCCCGACCAGCGCATCAGCGACGAAGAACATGTGGCGTTTTCCAGGGGATTTGGCGACCTGGAGGTGTTCCATCTGAACATCATCCGCTCCCGCCACGTGCCGGAGATTTTCCGCGTATCCAACGTGGATGACGACGGCAACCTGATGCCGCCGGAGCACCCGACGGTGAAGCAGGTCTCGCTGTCGCAGATCTGGCACACCGATAGCAGCTATCGGCCGATGCCTTGCCTGGGCTCGTTGCTGCACGGCGTGGAGGTCAGCCGCACCGGCGGCGAGACGCAGTTCATCAACATGTATTCGGTGTTTGAAGCGCTGCCGGACTCGCTGAAGCGCCAGGTGCAGGGCCGCAAGGCGCGGCACAATTTCGGCAATCTGCACGTGCTCGCGGATCTGAAGCCGCTGACGGAGCAAGACAAGGCCGCCATGCCGCCGGTGTGGCAGCCGATGGTACGCCGCCATCCGGTGACCGGCCGAACGTCTTTGTATATCAGCCCAATCTACAACGACGAAGTCGAAGGCATGGGTCCGGAAGAAGGCAAGCGCCTGATTGCCGAACTGGCGGAGTTCGCCGCGCAGCCGCAATTCAGGTACAGTCATCGCTGGGAACCGCACGACGTGGTGATGTGGGACAACCGCTGCACGATGCACGGCGTGACGCCGCATGATCCGCACGAGCGCCGCGTCATGCACCGCACGACGATCGTGGGCATCGAAGCCGTGGCAGCGGCCTGACCTCTCTCCCTGTCATTGCGAGTCGGCCACCGCCCTTCGGCCGACCCGCCCTGGATGAAACGGCAGCATTCTGTCATTGCGAGGCCGCTTGGCCGAAACAATCCCGTTCGTGACGAGTTGCCGGCGGCTCGTCACGAACGAGATTGCTTCGGCCAAGCGGCCTCGCAATGACAGGGGGCTCCAGTTTCTTGTTAGGAGCGCAGCGACGAATCAATCCCGGTCACGACCGGGATTACTTCGTTGCTGGCTCCTCGCAATGACAGATTCCTTCAGGCCAGTTCGAACCAGAAATCCAGCATCTCCCCCTTCCGCACCGCGGCGAACTTCGTCGCCACCCGCGTGCCGATCTTCAGTTTCGCCGCCGCCGCCTGCGGGTCGCTCAGGTCGATCCCCTTGAAATATCCACCCAGCGCAGTATCCGCGCCATCCAGCAGCACGTAACCAAAAGCGTAAGGCGGATCGGGCAGATTGTTGAAGCGTTCATAAACCATGGTGAACGCCTCGATGCGCCCGCCGGGCCCGACCTTCACCCATTCGGTCGTCGGCAGCAGCGTCTCGTCGGAGAACGACCGAGGCGGCACCAGCACGCGCCCCGTTTTCGCGCAACGCCGTCCATAGATCGCGGCCTCGTCGCGGATGCGCGTGTAGAACCAACTCGCGGTCTCCCCCAAAGCGTGATCATAGGTGATGTTCCAGGTTTCCTGGCGTCCCAGCAGTTCCATGCTCGTCTCCTATGCCTCGATCACCATGGTGCCGAAAATCTGGTGATCGCCGCCATTGCCGCTGGCGATGCCCAATCGCGCGCCCGCCACCTGGTGCGCGCCGGCGCGGCCCCAGACCTGCAACGCAACCTCCGCCACGCGCGCCATCGCGGTAACGGCGATCGCGTTGGTGCACAACGTGCCGCCCGATGGATTGACCGGAATGCGCCCGCCGATATCGAACTCCCCGTCACGCAATCGCGCGACCGATTCGCCGGGGCCGCCGACCAGCCGCGCCGCATCGATCGAGTGGAACTCGGTGTTGCTGAACGGCGCATACAGCTCGGCAACCTGCACCTGCCGCGCCGGATCGGCGATGCCCGCCATGCGGTACGACTTCTCGAACGACCGCCCCAGTGCATAAGCATCCGCATGTTCTGCCGTCGGGTTGTTGCCCATGCGATCGCCCATCCAGTACGTCTCGGCGACATGGCCGACGCCGGTGATCCACACCGCATCCAGATGATTGTCGCGAATGAAGCGTTCCGAGGCCAGCACCAGCGCCGCGCCGCCCGACGACTGCGGGCAGCAATCCAGCAGCTTGATCGGCCAGGAAATATAACGCGACGCCATCACGTCATCGATCGTGACGACCTTGCGCAGATGCGCCC
Organism: Acetobacteraceae bacterium; assembly: GCA_036489395.1. GTDB lineage: Bacteria > Pseudomonadota > Alphaproteobacteria > Acetobacterales > Acetobacteraceae > JASHVB01. The sequence goes on from DASXFW010000287.1 coordinate 36,337, forward strand.
TCGGATTCAGCGAGGCATGCCGGCGGTTCTTCACCGTCACCCGCGCCATGTCGATCTCGGTCATGCCGTAGCGCTGCATGTAGCGCACCGCCGACATCGCCAGCATGTTGATAGTGCCGAGCGGCAACGGCCGTTCGTAACTCGGGTCCCAGATCTTGTTCAGCACGCTCTGCGAATCGCCGCATTCGCCGATCTTGTCCGCGCCGGCGGTCAGCACGACATCGAACATGCCGGACGCAACGTGATAGTACGCGGCCGCCACCGACGAAATTCCCGTCGCGCCGCCGTTGTTGATGCGCAGGAACGGCTTGTTGCGTCCGCCGACGGCATCGACACCCAGCCGTTCGGCGTTGCCGATCCCCACCATCGCATCGGGCGACAGCGAATACACCACCGCCTGGATCGCATCGAAATCCAGCCGCGCGTCCTGCATCGCGCGCAGAACGCCCTCGCGCACCAGCTCCGGATAGCTCGCGTCGTCGCGCCGGGAGCGGAACTCCGACTGGCCAATTCCGATGATGCCGACACGATCGCTCATGCCCCGGCCTCCCGCGCGAAGACAACGGCCGACTGGTACTGCATGGCAAAGCCACTGCCGGCATGCGCCAGTCCGCACCGCACGTCCGGCAGTTGATGCGCCCCCGCCCGCCCGCGCACCTGGCTGGCGACGTCGGCGATACGGATCAGCCCAGTGCAGAACACAGGATTCCAGGTCAGCACGCCGCCGGACAGATTGACCGGCAGCCGGCCGCCGCGCGCGAAACTGCCGTCCGCGGCGCGCGCCGCCCAATCCTCGCGCGCACAGAGCGACAGCGATTCATACGCCAGCAATTCGCAATACGGCGTCGCATCCGTCACTTCGGCCACATCGAACGCCGACGTATCGGTGATGCCCGCCGCCGCATAAGCCTGACGCGCAGCGGCCGCCAGCGCCGGGGCCGTCCTCAGATCGCGGTCGCCGAGGAAGCTCGGCTCGGTTGCCCAACCCATGCCGCGCAACCAGGCCACGTCGCGCAATCCGCGCTCCGCGATGAAATCCGGCGAGGCCAGCACCAGGGCGACACTGCCGGTCACCGGCGCGCTCGTCATCGCCGGCGTGATCGGCCAGCGCATCGGTCCAGGTGCCGGCTGCAACGGTGGATCGGGCCACGCAGCCCGTCCATGCGCGCGATTCTTCTCGGCCACCGCCTGTGCCGCCGTACGTGCATCCGGCCACGCATGTTCCAGCGCCGAGGCCTGCAACGCATGCGCGGACAATTCGTCCAGCGGCAAAGCGCGATGGAAATACGGATCGGCGCCGAGCCGCTGCGCCTCGGCCATCGACGACACTTCCGTCGGGCTCCACGACACCACCAACTGCGTGCGGAACTGTCCCGTCGCCACCCGCAGCGCGCCCAGAATGAACGCATGCTCTGACGCCGACGGCGTGGACATGATGTCGCGATCGACGCCGCCCACCGAGCCCGACGCCATCATCACGGAAATGGAACGGCCGTCGAACTGGTCGTTCGCCGCGACAACGATGCCGTCGATGTCGTCGATGCCGATGCCGGCGTCGGCCAACGCGAGCTGCGCCGTGTCGTAGATCATTTCCTCCAGCGACCGGTCGCGCGCGGCGATCGCTGGCCGGATCGCGCAGCCGATCACGCCGGGCTGGCTTCGCATCGGCATTCCGTTACTCCTCCCTCGCAGGCGTCAGCAATACGCGGCGGGCCGCGCACCCGATTGTCGCAACGCCGCCGCCGCACATACTGTCATTGCGAGTACTGTCATTGCGAGGCCCCTTGGCCGAAGCAATCTCGGTCGTGACGAGCCGGCGGCGGCTCCTCACGACCGAGATTGCTTCGGCCAAGCGGCCTCGCAATGACAGAAGGCCCATGTTCCTCGCAATGACACGCGGCTTCGGCGTCACAGCACAACCATCGGGCTGATCGGACTGCCGGTGCCGCCGGCCACGGGCAGCGGGCTGGCGGCGAACATAAATTCGGCGCGACCGGTGGCTGCGAGATCGTGCAACAGCAGGCCCTCCAGCAGCGGTATCCCGAAATCGCGGATCAACCGCTGGTGCACCGGAAAGACCGTGCCCTGGGCGAATGGAATGACCTCCACCGCGAAATTGTCGGCACCCAGCACGGCGATGTCACGCCCCGCCAACCACAGCGCGGCTTCGACATCCAGTCCTGGTTCGCTATCGAACGAAACGGCGTCGGCGAGGGCCTGGTTTTCCGCCCAGCCGGTGCGGATCAGCACGATATCTCCCGCACCGATCGCCACACCCGCCCGCGCCGCTGCGCGTTCCAGATCGTCGCGGCCGATTACCGCACCATCCGGCAGCGGCCCGCCGCGCAGCGCCACCACATCCAGCAGCACGCCGCGCCCGGCGATCGGACCCATCGTGTCGATGCCGCAGCGCGTTGCGCCGGTCGTGCTGCGCGTGCCGCTGCCGGGAAATCCGTTGTACAGCGCATCATCGTACCACGCGTGGCACAGCGCATCGATGTGCGTGCCGATATGCAGAGGAAGCACGACGGTGTCCTCGGCGAACTGGAAGCCGCCTGGCCGGCGCGCACCCGCCGCATAATCGCCGCCGTCGCGACCCATGAAGTGCTGCACGCCGACGCGATGCGGCGGCACCGGCGTCAGCGGTGATAACGACTGCGCCAGGCCGAGCACCTGGCCCGATCGCACCAGCGCCGTCGCCGCACGCACCTGTGCCGCGCCGATGTGGTTCAACGCGCCGCGTTCGTCGTTCTCGCCCCAGCGATGCCAGGCTTCCCGGGTCATGCCACGCGGTCCCGGCGCAGCGACGCGGCGATTTGCTTCAGTTCCCGCCGCAGCAATTTCCCGGTCACCGTCACCGGCAAGGCGTCGCGCAGCTCGATGAAGTCCGGCACCTTGTAGCGCGACGCAAGGGCACGGCAGTGCGCGGCGAGCTCGTCCGCCCGTAATGTCGCGCCCGGTTTCGGCACGACGAACGCTGCCAGCAGCTCACCCTGCGTCGCGTCCGGCACACCGACGACGCCAGCCAGCGCCACCGCTGCGTGGCGCATCAGCACGTCCTCCACTTCCGCCGGCGAGATGTTGATGCCGCTTTTCTTGATCATCTCCGTCACGCGTCCGCTGAACGAGATCGAGCCGTCCGGCAGCATCCGCCCCATGTCCCCGGTGCGAAAGAAGCCGTCATCGGCGATCGCCGCCGTGGTCTGCGCCGCGCTGCCGCCGATATAGCCGCGCATGACGTAGCCGCGGACTTCGATCAGGCCTTCCTCACCGCACGGCAACTCACCACCGGTCATCCCGTCCACGATGCGGATCTGCACGCCCGGCAGCGGCGGACCCTGACACGCGGCGCGGCGTTCCAGTGGCCAGTCATGCGGGGTGACGCAGCAATTCCCGTAGGTTTCGGTCTGGCCGTACACGTTGCAGATCTCCCCCGCGCCCAGCACGGTCGCGGCGGTGATGATGTCCTGCGGCGCGCCGATGGTCAGGCCGGTGCGCAGGCTGCGCGTGCGCTCGGGCCGAAACGATGGATGTGAAACGATCGCGCTGGTGATCGCCGGCAGCGTGTAGAGCGCGGTGCAGCGGTGGCGTTCGATCAGGTCGATCGCCTCGGCGGGTTCGAAGCGCGCTTGCAGCACCAGCGCGGCGCCGTGCGTCAGCGTCGCTGACATGGCGTTGGCGCTGCCGTACGACCAGAACAAGGGAGGAATGAGAAGAACGCGGTCGTCGGGATGGTAGCCCTGGCGCTCGCCGATGTTGAAACCGTTCTCGATGATGCCGCGATGCGACAGCGGTACCGATTTCGGCCGGCTGCTGGAGCCGGAGGTGTAGATGATGATGGCGTCGTCGTCCGGGTTCGTTGCTTGGTCTTGCGGCATTGGCGGAGCCGCACGCAGGGCGGCGTACGGCGTGAAGCCGTCCGCGGCGCCAAGCATGACGATGTCCTGCAGCGCGGGATAGCGCGACGATCGCCCTGGCCTGCCGTACATTGCTTCCGGCACCAGCATGCGTAATGCCGCGGCGAAATCGTTGTCACCGAAGCAATCCAGCGCGATCAGCATGCGGACCGCGGAATCCTGCAGCAGCCAGTCGAGTTCCTCCGGCGTGGACCACGTGCTGAACGCCACCGCCGTGGCGCCGGCCATGGCGATGCCGAAGAACGCCTCCAGCCATTCGACCCGGTTGTTGATCAGCACGCCGACGCGGTCGCCGCGTACCACCCCGCGTGCGCGCAATGCGACCGCCACGTGGGCGGCGCGTTGGGCGAGCGCGGCGTAGGAGACCGTCTCGGCGTCGCCGATCGCGGCCGGGCGTGAGCCGTACCGCTCGGCATGTTCGCGAAGCAGATCGGCGAGGTTACGGCTGCGCGGGGCTTGCATGGCGGGCGATGGTATCCGCGGGTGCCTGCCGGTTCCAGGCAGGGACGGAGGTCCGGTATTCAGGCCGGCCGACACCGCTACCGCGCCTTCGCCGGCCGGGTCAGCAGCAGCAGCGGCAGCACGGCCGCGGACAGCACGAACATCAATTTGAAATCATCGACATAGGCGATAGTGCTGGCCTGGCGCGTGATCACCTCATTGAGCATGGCGGCGCCGTGTTCTGACAGCGGATTCCAGAACCGCAACGCGCTGCCCGCGTGCAGCGCGCGGTTGAACGGGGTTACTGCCGCGGCGATCATCGCGTGATTGACCTGTGTGTTCATTTGCAGCAGCGCGCCGGTGACGGAAATGCCGATGGCGCTGCCCAGGTTGCGCATCAGGCTGTAAACGCCCGCCCCTTCGGTGCGCAGCGTCGCGGGAAGCGTGGTGAAGGTGAGGATGTTAATCGGGATGGTCATGAAGCCGACGCTGATCCCTTGCAGGAAGCCCGCGCTGATCACCGACCATTCCGAGACGTCGGGCGTCCAGAGCGTCATCGCGTACAGCACTCCGGCGCCGATGATGAAGCCCAGCGCGATCAGCAACCGGGCGCTGATGCGGCCGATCATGCGTCCGCATACCAGCGCCGCCAGCATGAGTCCGGCCCCGCGCGGTGCCAGCGCGATGCCGGCTGTCAGCACGGAATAGTCCATCAGCGTTTGCAGGTACGGCGCGAGCAGCGCCAGGGTCGCGTACATGGTCGATGCCATGACGGCGTAAAGGATGATGCCGACGACGAAGTTGCGGTCCTTGAACAGCGTGGGCGAGAGGAAAGGCCGCGGCGCCAGCAGCGATTGCACCAGGAAGATGTAGAGTGCCAGGCCCGCCAGGCAGGCCTCGACGATAATCTCGGGCGAAGCGAACCAGTCCAGCGTTTCGCCGCGGTCCAGCATCATCTGGAATGCGCCGATCCCCAGGCTCAGCGCGCCGAAGCCGAGCCAGTCCAGCTTCGCGCTGCGGGTGGACGCGGTTTCCTTGAGGAACATCATCAGGCCGATCGCGGTGACGATACCGAACGGGATATTGATGTAGAACACCCAGCGCCAGTCATAGTTTTCCGTCAGCCAGCCGCCGAGCACCGGGCCGCAGATCGGCCCCATCATCACGCCCATGGTCCACAGGCTCATGGCTCGGCCGCGCAGTGCCGGCGGATAGATGTCGTACATGACGGACTGCGACAGCGGCACCAGCGCGGCGCCGAACATGCCCTGCACGATGCGGAACAACACGATCTGGCCGAGCGACTGCGCCAGGCCGCACAGCGCCGACGCACAGGTGAAGCCGATCACCGCGGTGACGAACAATCGCGTGCGGCCGAAGCGTGCGGCGAGGAAACCGGTTGGCGCGGTCATGATCGCCGCCGCCACGATATAGCTGGTGAGCACCCAGTCGATCTCGTCCTGGCTCGCCGACATCGTGCCCTGCATGTACGGCAGCGCGACGTTGGCGATGGTGCTGTCGAGCGACTGCATCAGCGTGGCGAGAATGGTGCAGATCGTGACCAGGGTGCGATTGGCGTCGCTGCTGCCCATGTGTCCCGGCGCGGTGTGCGGCTGGGATCGTTCCGTGGCGCGGACGTCCGTGCCGGCGGCGGTCAATCGTCCTGGTCCTGCTGCCGCGCCAGGTTCTGGCACACGAGGTCGAGCACGCGGGTGGCGACGCGAAGTTCCTCCTCCGACAGACCCGTCAGCGTGGCGTTCCGCACCTGGCGCGACGCGGCCTCCACTTGCTCGATGATCCGCTGGCCGCGTCCGGTCAGGGTGATGATCTTGGCGCGGCGGTCGCCGTCTTCCTCGCGCCGCTCGATCAGGCCGGACGATTGCAGGGCATCGAGCAGCCGCACGACGGAGGAACCGTCCAGGGTGAGGGCGGCGGCAAGGTCCTTTTGCCGCATCGGTTCCGGCGCGCGGGCGAGGTAGATCAGCGGCAGCCAGGTTGCCTCGGTGAGGCCGAACGGCTGCAGGTGGCGATCCACCGCCCGGCGCCATTGCCGCGCCGCGCGGGCGATCAGGGGCGCGAAGCTCTCGCGAAGCTGCTTCCGCGATTCCATTGCAGTCCCATTAGATGGCGTACCAAGTGATGGTATATCATGGGCATCGGGCATGCAACCGTGAGGAACAGGGAGAAGCTGGGTCTCCCCTCCCCTTGAGGGAGGGGTTGGGGGAGGGGTGCGTACATCCGCGGTCCCCACATGTACGCACCCCTCCCCCAACCCCTCCCTCAAGGGGAGGGGGGGCTTCAACCTTCTCCAACTTCTCCCGCATACCCGGCCCCCTCCCGCTTCCCGTCCGCCCGGCGCAAACTGCGTGCATGACCCCCGCCTATCTCGACCCACGCACCGGCCAGACCTTCCCGCTGGAGCAGCCGCGCTGGAGCGGCCCGGACCGCGCCCCGCTGCTGCTGACGCCGCTGCCCGGCATCACGCGCGCCCGGATCGACCACGCCACAAGCAGCCTGTGGCGCTATCGCGCGGCACTGCCGTTCCAGCCTGCCGAGCCGATCAGCCTCGGCGAAGGCGGCACGCCGCTGCTGCGCCGCACGCTGCACGGCGCGCCGGTGCACCTGAAAGCCGAGTGGCTGATGCCCACCGGCAGCTTCAAGGACCGCGGCGCCAGCGTCATGCTGTCGCTGCTGCGCCACCAGGGCGTGCGCGCGGTGCTGGAGGACAGCTCCGGCAACGGCGGCGCCGCGGTCGCTGCGTACGCCGCGGCGGGAGGCATGGCGGCCACGATCATGGCCCCCGCCTCGACCAGCCCCGCCAAGCTGGTGCAGATGCGCGCGCATGGCGCGACGCTGGAGCTGGTGCCCGGCACTCGCCAGGACACGGCGGACGCCGCCGTCGCCCGCTCGGCCACGATCTTCTACGCCAGCCACAATTGGCACCCGTTCTTCCTGCAAGGCACCAAGACGCTGGCTTACGAATTGTGGGAGGACATGGGCTTCCGCGCGCCGGACAACGTCATCACGCCATGCGGCGCGGGATCGAACGTGCTCGGCTGCGAGATCGGCTTTGCGGAATTGCAGCGCGCCGGCGAGATCCAGACCATGCCGCGCATCTTCGCCGCCCAGCCGGCGAATTGCGGGCCGATCGCCGCCGCGTTCCTGGCCGGCGCCGATGCGCCCGTGGATGTCGAGATCAGCCCGACGATCGCCGAAGGCACCGCGATCGCGCAGCCGATCCGTCTGCGCGAGGTGCTCGGCACGCTGCGCGAAACCCGCGGCGGTGCGGTGATGCTGACCGAGGCCGAGATCGGCCATGCCACGCTGCAACTGGCGGCGATGGGGATCTATGTCGAGCCAACGTCCGCGCAGGCCGCGGCGGCATTCGGCAAGCTGCTGGCAGCCGGGACGATCACGCCCGAGCAAACGACGGTGCTGGTGCTGACCGGCAGCGGCCTGAAGGCGACGCCGCGGATTGCCGAGCTGACGCTTGCCACGACGGAGAGCGCCGGCAAGAACCCCGCCGCATGAGCTTCGTCTCCGGCCTCGCCACGCCCGATTCCGACGCCGCGGCACCCACCGCGACGCTCAGCGTCATCGTGCCCTGCTACAACGAACGCCCCAACGTCGCCCCAATGATCGCCCGCCTGGAGCAAGCCCTGCGCGGCATCGCCTGGGAGGCGATCTTCGTCGATGACGACAGCCCCGACGGCACCGCCGCCGAAGTCCGCCGCGCCGCCGCTGCCGATCCGCGCATCCGCTGCATCCGCCGCATCGGCCGCCGTGGCCTGGCCTCCGCCGTCATCGAGGGCGCGCTGTCATCGTCCGCCCCCTATGTCGCGGTGATCGACGGCGACCTGCAGCATGACGAGACCCGCCTGCCGGTGATGCTGCAGGCCCTGCGCAGCGGCGACTACGACCTGGCGGTCGCCAGCCGCCATGTCGCCGGCGGCGACGACGCAGGCCTCGCCAGCCGGTGGCGCCACGTTCTGTCCGACGGCGGCATCCGCCTCGCGCAATGGTTCCTGCCGTCGCGCCTCACCGATCCGATGAGCGGCTTCTTCATGCTCCCCCGCCCGCTGTTCGAGGAGCTCGCCCGCAACCTCACCGGCCAGGGCTTCAAAATCCTGCTCGATCTCGTCCTGTCCGCCCCGGCGCCCTTGCGGGTCATCGAAATCCCCGCCGAGTTCCGCGCCCGCGTCGCCGGCGAGAGCAAGCTCGACGCCCTGGTACTGATGCAGTTCGCCGGCCTGCTGCTGGACAAGGTATTCGGCGGCCTGCTGCCGCTGCGCTTCGTCTCTTTCGCGCTGGTCGGCGCGGTCGGCGTGGTGGTGCATCTCGCCGTGCTGATCGCGCTGCGCAAGACCACCGGCGAGACGTTCGAATGGGACCAGACCGCCGCCTCCTTCGTCGCCATGGTGTTCAACTTCCAGGTCAACAACGTCGTCACCTATCGCGACCAGCGCCTGCGCGGCCCGCGTTTGTGGCGCGGCTTGCTCGTGTTCCTGCTGGTGTGCAGCTTTGGCGCCGTCGCCAACATAGGCATCGCCAAGACGCTGTATGATGCGCGTCTGCAATGGACCATCGCCGGAGCGATCGGCGCGATGATCGGCGTGGTGTGGAACTACGCCGTGTCCGCGACGCTTGTCTGGCGCCCACGCTGAGTCTTGCCCTGAACCAGCACCGCATCGCATACGCGGCACTCACCGTGCTGACCCTGGTCCGCCTGACGGTGGCTGCCGCCGCACCGCTGGCACCGGACGAGGCGTACTACTGGGTGTTCTCCCACGCGCTGGCCCCCGGCTACCTGGACCATCCGCCGATGGTCGCGCTGTGGGTCCGCGCCGGCACGCTGGTCGCCGGCCAGACCGAGCTGGGCGTGCGGCTGCTGGGGCCGCTGTCCGTCGCTCTCGGCTCGGTGCTGCTGATGGACGCGGCGGACCGCCTGCTGCCCGGCCGCCACGCCGGCATCGCCGCGGCGACGCTGCTGAACGCGACGCTGCTGCTCGGTGTCGGTTCGGCGATCATGACGCCGGACACGCCGCTGTTGTTCTTCTGGGTCGCGGCGCTGTGGGCCACGGCGCGGCTGCTGCACAGCGGCCGAGGCGCATGGTGGCTGGCCATCGGCGCCTTCGCCGGCCTCGCATTGGCCAGCAAATACACCGCCGCGTTCCTGTGGATCGGCATCGGCCTGTGGCTGTGCTGGGTGCCGTCGCTGCGCCGCTGGTGGGCGTCGGTCTGGCTGTGGGCCGGCACGGCGCTGGGCGGCCTGGTGTTCCTGCCGGTCGTGCTGTGGAACGCGGCACACCACTGGGCCAGCTTCGTGCGCCAGGGCGGCCGCGTGGAGGACTGGCATCCGGCGCGCGCGGCGCAGTTCCTCGGCGAGCTGGTCGGGGGCCAGTTCGGCCTCGCCACGCCATTGTTGTTCGTATTGTTCGTTGCCGGGGTTGCACTGGCGGCGCGGCGAGCGTGGCGATCGCGCGATCCGGCCTGGTCGCTGCTCGCGGCGCTGACGCTGCCGGCCGCCGTCGTGTTCGTGCAGCACGCGTTCGGCGATCGCGTGCAGGGCAACTGGCCGGCGATCCTCTATCCGGCCGCTGCCATCGCCGCCGCGGGCCTGGACCCGCCGCGCTGGACCCGCTGGCAGGCTCCGGCGGTGGCCGTCGGCTTGGCGTTCACCGCCCTCGTTTATATCCAGGCCGTCACGTTCGTGCTGCCGCTGCCGGCGCGGCTGGACCCGATCGCGCGCGAACTCGGCGGCTGGGATACGCTGGCGCGCGACGTATCGGCCGCAAGCCAGCGCAGCGGAGCGGTGTTTGTCGCCGCCGGACAATACGGTGTCGCGTCAGAGCTCGCCTGGGCGCTCCCGACGGATCTGCCAGTGGTGGATGACGATCCGCGCTGGGCGTTCACCACGTTGCCGCGTCTGTCGTTGGCAGGCCGCACCGGCATTCTGGTGCAGCGCGCGCGCGATCGCGAACCGTTGGAGTGGGCGAACGCCGTGCCGCTGAACCAGGTAATGGGGGGACGGTTCCGGCTGTGGCGGGTGACGGCGGCGGATACCAAGGCGACTCGATTGCCCGCGCGGCGGTAGCCGTTCGTGGCGGGCTCGTGCAGTCGGTTCCGGCGTTACAATCAACGCGGGAAACCGCGGCGCATTGCTGCAGGACTGCCGATGACACGAAGCGGCAACGCCCACGGCCATCGCTATCAGCCGCCGAACCGCCACTAACCATTTAGAGTTATTACCATTGACAATTCCGGCCGCTTGCGATATATACGCGCCGTATGGGCGACCTGCACTCCGCTCCGGCCGAAGCCTATGCCCCCGATCCAGATCGGGCAGACCCGGATTCGCCCGACCTGATGCCGGAGTGGCTCGCCTACCTCATCGCCCTGGTCATCGTCTTCCTGCTGGAGCAATTCCAGGCCGCGCGGCAGCGGGTCACACGACGGCCGGCCTCGCGCCACGTTGGCCGGCCCGCCCTGCCGCGCGATTCCGCGCAACCCCCGGCCGCCGCGATCCGCAGCCGGCCGGACCATACGGCCGCTCGCACGCACCGAGGCTCTGGCATCGCGCCAACCTGCGCGGACCTGTTGCGAGCGCGCACGGAATTGCTGGAGAAGCTTCGGCAGACCGACGTCGATCCGTCCGTGTTGTCGCAGCTTGAAGCACTCGGCATCGTGCCCAGCCCGATCGGCCCGGACACCGCAGTCGCGCCAACCGCGCCCTCGCCAACCGCGCCGGCGCTTGCACCGCTTTGCATCGCGAACATCCGTCGTGATCCGCGCAGATCGGTGCCCGCGGGCACTCAGCATCGCGCGTTGCCAACGCCGCGGCGGCAGATGTTCACCCGCCCCGGCACGGGTCCGCCGACCGGACCGCCTGCCGTCTCGGACTGCCAATCCTGTTGCGCATGACGGGGCCAGAGCATGGCTGGCCCCGCCGTCCTGATTCGCGCCACCCAAATGCTCCCGCAATGCGCCATCGGCCGCAATGCCAGCGGCGTTCGACGTTGACGCTTTGTGGCATCCCCCGCCCGAGGACAGATTCCAGCCAACCACCCACGCCCGACCGCGTTCCGCGACGCAAGACGTGGGTGGCCGGGCCAAGCCCGGCGATGACACAGGTCAGAACTTCGGGGCGTTATGCCAGAAGGCGGGAAGATTGACTCTCCGGCACAACAGCATGGCCCCATGACGCAACCGGCAGCGGCGGCGTCGGTTGGTGACTGGCGCCCCGGATGCTCGGCGCCGCGGACAATCCATCGATGCCAGCCGGGCGGCATGCGCACCCCACGCCGGCCCCACTGTTCCCCGGTTGCCGATTTCATCTGTGTGCATCTGTGTGCATCTGTGGTTCCAATTCTTGCTTTGACGGCAGCAAGCAAGAATTGGAACCACAGATGCACACAGATGCACTCCAGCACCGTGCCGCACGAAGGTCGGTTGGCAACTCGCCGGATTTAGCGACGCGGCTTGCCGCAGTTAAGCAACTGGCACAGTCCGAGCCCTGTCGATGGACCGGGTAACGCCAGAGTCCAGCTTTGTGTCTGATGTTTTGGCGCCGAGGATCGCCCACACAAACCACAGAAGACCCAAAATTTCATCCCCGCAGCACGCTCCAGACCTGCAAAGCAAGGCCCACCAGCAGGCCCACGCTACCGCGGCGGCATCCGCAGCGCGCCATCCAACCGGATCACCTCGCCATTCAAGAAGCGATTTCCAACCACATGCTCTGCCAGCGCCGCATATTCCTCCGGCCGCCCCAGCCGCGGCGGATACGGTACCCCGGCCGCCAGGGCCTGCTGCACCTCCGGCGGCAGCCCCGCCACCATCGGCGTCTCGAACAAGCCAGGCGCAATCGTCACCACCCGCACCCCCGCCCGAGCCAACTCCCGCGCCGCCGGCAGCGTCAGTGCAACGACACCACCCTTCGATGCCGCATAGGCGGCCTGCCCCACCTGCCCCTCGTACGCCGCGATCGACGCGGTGTTGACGATCACCCCGCGTTCCCCATCCTCCAGTGCCTCCAACGACGACATCGCTGCCGCCGACAGCCGCAGCATATTGAATGTGCCGATCAGGTTGACGCGGATCACCCGCTCGAACGCCGCCAATGCCAGCGGTCCGTCCCGTCCGACGATCCGCCCCGCCGTGCCGATCCCGGCGCAGTTCACCAGCACACGCTCTACCCCGTGCGCCGCGCGAGCTTCGGCCAGCGCCGCCTCGGCCGACGCTGCGTCTGCCACGTCGCACGCCACGCCCAACCCGCCGATCCGCGCCGCGCTCGCCAGCGCCGCAGCGCGATTGATATCCAGCACGGCGACACGGCATCCGGCGCGTGCGAGGCGCTCCGCCGTCGCCGCGCCGAGGCCGGAGCCGCCACCGGTCACCACCGCCGCTACCCCTTGCAGTTGCATTCACTCTCTCCTGTCGCAGTCTGGCCTGTCGCAGTCTGGCCTGTCGCAGTCTGGCTGAAATCGAAACAAGATTGCACGCGTTGGCCGATCGGCGCATCCTTCCGCGAATGGCGCTCCGACTTCCACCAACCCGGCTCGGCCGCCTCACCGACAGCGTCGGCTTCCATCTGCGAATGGCGCATGAGGCGGCGCAGCGCAACATCGCCGCCGGCATCGCCGCCACCGGGCTGGAGCCCGCGCACGCCGAGGTCCTGGCGGTGATCGCGGAAAACCCCGGCATCATTCCCTCCGCCGTCGCCGAGGCGATCGGCCGCGACCGTTCCAGCATCACCGGCACGCTGCACGTGCTGACCGGCAAGGGACTGATCCAGCGCGAGCGCACCCGCCGCGACCGCCGCGCCTCCCTGCTGCGGCTGACGGAAGACGGCGAGGCGATGCATCGGCGTCTGCTGGAACTCGCCGCGGCACACGATGCGCTGCTTGACCGCATCGCGGGTGAGGGCAAGCCTGCGCTGCTGGCGCAATTGCGCCGCATCACGACGGCGCTGGCGGATGGGGATCGGAACGATGACCCGGGGAATGACGTATGACGACGCCTATGCGGCCTGCCAGCACGATCCGCAGGCCTGGTGGGCCGAGATCGCGAACGGCATCGCCTGGGAGAAGCGCTGGGACAAGGTATTCGATCCGTCGCTGGGTCCGTTTGGGCGCTGGTTCGTCGGCGGCTCGCTGAACACCTGCTACAACTGCGTCGATCGCCACGTCGCCGCCGGCCGCGGCAATCAGCCCGCGCTGATCTGGGACAGCGCGATGACCGGCCGGATCGAGACTTTCACCTACGCGGACATGCAGTCGCGCACGGCAAAGTTCGCCGGCGCGCTGGCGAAGCTTGGGGTCGGTCGAGGCGACCGCGTGGTGATCTACCTGCCGATGGTGCCGGAGGCCGCTGTCGCGATGCTCGCCTGTGCGCGGCTGGGCGCGATCCATTCCCTGGTGTTCGGCGGTTTCGCCGCGGCGGAACTCGCGTCACGCATCGCAGATGCAAAGCCGAAGGTGATCGTCTCCGCATCCTGCGGCCTCGAACCCGGCCGCGTGGTCAAATACAAGCCGCTGCTCGATGCCGCGCTCGGCCTGTCGCCGCACAAGCCGGACGCTTGCCTGATCCTGCAGCGCGAGCAATCGCCGTGCGAACTTACCCCCGGCCGCGATTACGACCTGGCGGAAGCAGAGGCAGCCGGCGTGCCGCAGGATTGCGTGCCCGTGGCTGCCACCGATCCGTTGTACATCCTTTACACATCGGGAACGACAGGCCGGCCGAAAGGCGTGGTGCGCGACAACGGCGGTCATGCCGTGGCGCTGTGGAACTCGATGCGCATGATCTACGGCGTGGATGCCGGCGACGTGTACTGGGCAGCGTCCGATGTCGGCTGGGTCGTTGGCCACAGCTACATCGTTTATGCGCCGCTGCTGCGCGGCTGCACGTCCGTCATGTATGAGGGCAAGCCGGTTGGCACACCGGACGCCGGTGCGTTCTGGCGCGTCATGGCGCAGCACGGCGTCAAGGTGTTGTTCACCGCGCCAACCGCGATGCGCGCGATCAAGCAGCAGGATCCCGACGGCAAGCTGCTGCGCAACTACGATTTGTCGAAGTTCGAGGCGTTGTTCCTGGCCGGCGAGCGCTGCGATCCGCCGACCGCGACATGGGCCGCGGACCTGTTGCAACGCCCTGTCGTCGATCACTGGTGGCAGACGGAAACCGGCTGGGCCATCACGTCAGGCTTCCGCCAGTTCGGCTTGTTCCCGTTCCATCCGGGCGCCGGCGGGCGGCCCTGTCCCGGCTACGACCTGCACGCGCTGGACGACGACGGCCACGTGCTGGATAGCACGCACACCGGCAATCTGTGCGTTCGCCTGCCGCTGCCGCCCGGCTGCGCGCCGACGTTGTGGCAGAACGACGAAGGCTACCACACGGCTTATCTTGCGGACTTCCCCGGCTGGTACCGCACCGGCGACGCGGGCGTGATCGATGCGGACGGCGACGTGTCGGTGATGGGCCGCACCGACGACATCATCAACGTCGCCGGTCATCGGCTTTCTACCGGCCAGATGGAGGAAGTGCTCGCGTCGCACGTCGATGTCGCGGAATGCGCCGTGGTCGGCGCGAAGGACGAGCTGAAGGGCCAGGCACCGATCGGCCTGGTGGTGCTGAAATCGGGCGTGAACCGCCCGGAGAATGAAATCTGCGCCGAGCTGGTGGCGCTGGTGCGGGAGCGTATCGGGCCGGTCGCGGCGTTCCGCGATGCGCGCGTGGTGCCGCGGCTGCCGAAGACGCGCTCGGGCAAGATCCTGCGTGCCAGCATCCGGCGCATCGCCGACGGCGAAAGCGTGCCGGTGCCGCCGACGATCGAAGATCCCGCAACGCTGGACGAGATCGGCAAGGTGCTGGGGCGTTGAGTTGTCAACTGAGTTGACTCTTTGCGCCTGCCGGCCCATTTGCCGCTGATGCTCAGGAGCGTTGGTTATGCCCGATAATTGGCAGGCTGCGGCGGCGCGGCATCATTTCAGCGACGTGGTCGATGCGGCGGTCGAGGGACGGCCGCAATTCGTGCGCCGTCGCGACGGGCACGAAGTGGTGGTCGTGTCGAAGGCGTATTTCGAGAAGACGCGGCCCAACCTGAAGGCGTACCTCCAATCGTCCCTTTACGAATCGGAGCCGGATGCGGACATCGAGACGGCTCTGCGGATGGCGCGGTCTCACGGCGTGGACGTATTCGCCTCACAGGCAGCCGCGCCCACTGGTTTGCCTCGTGTACGTGCTCGACACCGACGTCCTCAGTAGTCTCGGGTCGGCGCGCGCCAATCCACGTCTGCGTGCCTGGTTCGATGCGGAGGATCCCGGTTCGGCGGTGACCACGGTCATCTCGATCATGGAGATCGAAAGCGGAATTGCGCTGTTGGAGGCCGCACAACCCTTAAAGGCGTCGCAGCTTCAGACGTGGCTGGATGGCGTGATCGAAACAGCCGCTATCCTGCCACTGGACATCGAAAGCGCGCGGCTTCTGGGGCGCCTGAGGGTGGTACCCGCGTTGCGGCACTTCATTGTCACGTCCCCCGCCGCACGCCAGACGAAGCTGGGCGCGGACCTCGCCATCGCGGTGATCGCGCGGCAGCACGATGCCACGGTCGCGACCGGCAATTTCGCCGATTTCCGGCTGATCGCGAACCACTGTCCGGGCCTGCGTGCGTTCGATCCATTCACCGGCCGGACGCATGCTTCCTGACCGGCGTCTGCGGCGCTGTGGTCCTTCCCACGTTCGTGATCGCACCT
Organism: Acetobacteraceae bacterium; assembly: GCA_036489395.1. GTDB lineage: Bacteria > Pseudomonadota > Alphaproteobacteria > Acetobacterales > Acetobacteraceae > JASHVB01. The sequence continues at coordinate 52,446 of DASXFW010000287.1, forward strand.
GGAAGCCTTGTAAGGTGAACCCTTCGATTCCCTTGCTATTCAGTCCGCATGAACGAACGCTCTCTGCTTGCCCTCGTATTGGGGGCCTGTGCGATACTGCTGGTTGCCGGCATGGTGGCCAGCGCAAAGGTCAGCGACAGCATTGCCGCGGCGGCGCACAGCGAGGCGACGAACCAGTCGCCCGTGCCGACACCCGCCGCGCTCATGCCGGCCAAACCATCGGCGTCCGCGGCCAAGCCGGCGACCTCCGCCAAGCCGGCGCCGTCGCACGCCTGATCAGGCGGCGGGCCGTTCCTCGGCCAGCCGCGCGAACTCAGGCAAGAACACCAGGTCTGCCATCGCCTGGCAGCGCCGGATAAGGCGGTGCTCATTCGCGCCGTAATCGGGCACCGCGTTGTGCATCGTGCGCAGGTTGTCCCACATCAGCACGTCGTTCTCGGTCCATTGATGTGCGTACCGGTACTTCGGCTGCAGTTGGTGCGCGAACAAGCGCTCCAGCAGCACGTCGCTTTGGTCCGCCGGCAAGCCGTCGATGCGCATGGCATAGCCGGGATTGGCATACAGTATTTTCCGCCCCGACAGCGGATGGGTCAGCACGACAGGCTGCGACACCGGCGGCTTGCTGCGGCGCTGTGCTTCGGTGAGCGGCTTGCGCACGCTGCCATCGCCGCCGCGCGCGCGCATCATGTCCCAGAATTTCGCGAAATCGTGCGTCGCTGTCAGGCCGGCAAGCCGGGTCTGCAGCTCCGCCGGCAGGTCGTCATAGGCGGCGGCCATGTCGGCGAACAGCGTGTCGCCGAGTGCGCGGCCGTTCCGGTGCGGCACCTTCAGCGCATGCAGCACGTTGACGAAAGCGATGGTGCGGCTGAACGACATGTCGGTGTGCCAGTCCTGCCCCGCATCGGCCAGGCCGATCGGCTGGCCGTCTTCGACGATGTTGGACAGGATCATCACCTCGGGCTGGTCCGGCACCTGGAACGCGCCGGAGACATGCAGCTCCAGTTCGCCGAACCGGCGGCTGAATGCCGCCTGCGCCGCCGGGTCGAGGTGCTGGCCGGGAAAGCAGACCACGCCGCGGTCCGCCAGCACGCGCAGGATCAGCGCGAATTCGTCGCGCGACAGCGGCTGGGACAGATCGATCCCGCTGATACGCGCGCAGAGCGTGCTGCTGCTGGTCGTTACGTCTGGCATGGCGTGGCTCCGTCTCGTCCCTCTGTCATTGCGAGGCCCGCAGGGCCGCAGCAATCTCCCGGGAGATTGCTGCGGCCCTGCGGGCCTCG
>DASXFW010000309.1:0-17882 GCA_036489395.1 Acetobacteraceae bacterium
TGGGGGAGGGGTGCGTACATCCGCGGTCAGTGGATGTACGCTCCCCTCCCCCTACCCCTCCCTCATGGGGAGGGGAGGCCTTGTTTCTTGTTAGGCCGCCTGGGCGAAGCAATCTCGTTCCTGACGATCTGCCGGCGGCTCGTCAGGAACGAGATTGCTTCGCCCAGGCGGCCTCGCAATGACAGGACGCCCCAGCATCTCGCCAGCAATGACACGGGCGCGCAAGGACAGCGCGGCGTTTCAGCCTACCGTCCGCTGCGCCAGCTCCTTCAGGCTGTCCCGGATCACCGCATCCAGCCCCGTCCCGGCGCCCAGCCGCTCGACCACCCGGGCTACCACCGGCTGTGCCTCCGCCCGCCGATACCCGAGGTTGGTCAGCGCCGACACCGCGTCCTCCATTGGACCCGCCGCCCGCGCCATCGGGATGGCCGCACCCGGGCCGCCTGTTGGCATCGCCCCGGCCTTCTCGCGCAGTTCCGTCAGAAGGCGCACCGCCAGCCGAGGCCCTACCCCCGGCGCGCGTGTCAGGCTGGCACGGTCCCCTGCGGCGATGGCGCCCGCCAGGTCACGTGGCGACAGTGCCGACAGCACCGACAGTGCCACCTTCCCGCCCACGCCCTGCACTGTCGTGAGCAGCCGGAACCAGTCCCGCTCGGCGGGGTCGGCAAAGCCGTACAGCAGGATCGCGTCCTCCCGGACATGCGTCTCGATCAACACCCGCGCGGTGGCAGGCGGCTGCGGCAGAGCGGCGAGCGTTCGGGTGGAGGCCTGCACCAGGTAGCCGACCCCGTTTACGTCGATGATGCAGGAGCCTTCGATCAGCGAGTCCACCCGACCGGTGAGCTGGGCGATCATTCCGCTGCCCGCCCGCCGGTACACCCACGCGCCGCGCACGGCGGTTGCCGCGCGTGCGATCGTGCGGCATCGGCCAGGAACATGCCTTCGTCCGCTGGTCTGGAAATGCTCACCCCCACCTCAGGACCTCGGCCACCCGACCGGCCCGCAAGCACGCGATATACCCGTGATCCTGTGTCCGCGGCAAAGCGGGGCAGGGCAGCGTGCGCGCCGATCCGCGACTCCGCGCGCCGGTATCGCCATGCCGAACGGCACGGTATAAGCAGGCCATTCACCCGACTGTAGGATGGAAACGGTTGCCCTCTCGCTCATCCGATGGCGGCGTCGGCCTGACCACGTCCGACGCCGCCCACCTACCGGCTCGCATGCCACCGTCCCGCGCCTGGACGGCGCCTCTGGAGGCGGTGGCATCGCGCGTCGCGCGATCAATGCCCGCGCTGCTTGGTCTTTCCGCGGTATTCCTCGTCATCCTGGCTCTGCGCAGCACCGATAATCTGCTGCATGCCAGCTTCTGGGGGGAGGACGGCTGGCTCTGGTATTCCGATGCCTACCGCGTCGGCATCGACTCCCTGTTCTGGCCGAATGTGGGTTATCTCAGCACGCTGCAACGACTCGTCGCGATCGTCTCGCAGCAGGTTCCGCTGGTTTATGAACCGGTCGTGTTCGCGGTGGTTGCCCTGGTGACCGAGGCCGCGACCGCCGTCTTCATTGTCAGCGACCGGATGGCCAGCGCATGGCCGTCCGCGTGGGGCCGGCTGCTGTTCGCGTTCATCTACCTCGTGCTGCCGAACTCCTGGGAGATCTATGGAAACCTGACAGATGCCCATTGGCATCTGGCCGTCCTGGCCTTCTGCATCCTGGTTTCCGCCCCGCCCGTAAACCGCCGGCAGATCGTATTCGACGCGGTCGTGCTGACCATTTCGGGCGTGAGCGGACCGTTTTCGATTCTGCTTTTACCGGTTGCGTTGTGGCAGGCCGTCGTGGATCGCCGCCCTTCCACCCGGTGGAGAAGCGCGCTCCTCGCCGCAACCGCCATCGTGCAGATATGGTTTCTTCTGACCAACAACCAGCACCGTACAACCGCTCCGCTGGGTGCTGGTCCTATCGTCCTGTCGCGGATCATCGCGCTGCAGATCTTTCTGCGCAGCCTTTCCGGCACGATCACCCTGCCGCCGATCGTTCAGGCGGTGATGGAGCGGCATGGCTCGGTGTCGATCCTGGTCTGCCTCGTGGGCATCGGCTACGGCCTGACCGCCGCCTATCTTGGCCCGCCGGTCCTCCGCAAGGCCATTCTGTTTGCTGGCGCATCGTTTGCCGCGGCGCTGGTGACACCGCTCGTCTCGCGGACCGATCCGCAATGGCAGTCGATGACCATGCCGCTGTCCGGCGATCGCTACTATGTCTATCCGATATTGGCGTGGCTGGGCGCGTTGTTCGTCCTGGCCGCGGATCGGCGGCTCGTGTTGCGCGTGTTCGGCATCGGCATGATCGCGACCATGCTTGCCTGGGGCGTGCCAGCGGATTGGCACTACCCGCTTGCCGGCCCCATTGGGTTCAAGGCCCGCGCGCGAGCCTTCATGGCGGCGCCGCCGGGAACCAGGATGGAATTCCCGATCCGTCCAGGCGGCCCGCCCATGGTGCTGATCAAGCACGCGCCGTAGCCGCTGTCATTGCCCACGGCGATTGTACGGACCTCGTCCGCGCATTATTAGGTGTGCCAAATTTGACTTGCCACATCACCATCGCCATGATGGGCCGATGCCGAGTCGAGCTGATCCAATGCGCGTACTCATTACTGGCGGCGCGGGCTTCGTCGGTTCGAACCTTGCCATGCTGCTGGCAACAGACCGCGGATATTCAGTCACGTCATTCGACAATTTACGTCGCCGCGGCAGCGAGTTGGCTCTTCCTCGCTTGCGCGCCGCCGGCGTGCGTTTCGAACACGGCGACATCCGGAACCCAGAAGACCTGAACGCGCTGCCGTCGGCCGATCTTGTCATCGAGTGCTCGGCGGAGCCGTCGGTACACGCCGGCTACGACGACAGCACGCGTTACCTGGTGAATACCAACCTCGTCGGCACGTTCAACTGCCTTGAATGGGCACGAAATCGTCAGACCCCGATCATCTTCCTGTCAACCAGTCGCGTCTATTCGATCGCTGCCCTGCGCGAGCTGCCGCTGCAACTCGACGGCCGGCGCCTCGCCGTCGCACCCGGCGAGGCAGGTCCTGGATGGTCCACGCGCGGCATTGCCGAGGGATTTTCCACGCGCGGCGCGCGGTCGCTCTACGGCACCACCAAGCTGGCGTCGGAGCTGTTGATCGAGGAGTACACCGCGGCCTTCGGCCTCCGGACGATCGTGAACCGATGCGGCGTGATCACCGGTCCCTGGCAGATGGGCAAGGTCGATCAGGGCTTCTTCGTGCTTTGGGCGGCGCGCCATTTGTATGGCGGCAAGCTCGCCTATAACGGCTTCGGTGGCGACGGCCGCCAGGTTCGCGACGTGCTGCACGTGGCCGACTTGTTCGATCTGGTGTGCCGGCAGATCGACATGCTGGACAGCCTCTCTGGGCAGACGTTCAACGTCGGCGGCGGACAGGACATCAGCGTCTCGCTCGCCGAACTCACCGAGCTCTGCGTGCAACAGACCGGCAATCGCCTTGAAATCGGCTGCACCCCCGCGACAAACGCCGTTGATGTGCCGTATTATGTGACCGACAATGGGCTGGTGACGCGTGCGACCGGCTGGACTCCCGCCCGCTCCGTGCCGACCATCCTGCAGGAAGTCATCGACTGGCTGGGGCGTCATCAAAAGGAACTGGCGCCGATCTTAGGGTAATTCGCTGTCGGAGATACCATGAGCGTTGTGCTGATCACAGGAGCCGCTGGCTTGATTGGAGGAGAAGCGGCCCGCTTCTTCGCCAGGGAAGGCTTCGATGTCGTCGGCATCGACAACGACATGCGGCGGGTGTTTTTCGGCAACGAGGCCAGCACGGCATGGAGCCGCCGCCGGCTGGAAGCCGAGGTCAGGCGCTATACGCACGTCGATGGCGACATCCGCGACCTGGCGTTGATGCAGTCGGTGTTCGCGCAGTATGGCAAGGCGATCACGGCGGTGATCCATACCGCGGCACAGCCATCGCACGACTGGGCGGCACGCGACCCGATCACCGACTTCACCGTCAACGCCAACGGCACGTTGAACATCCTGGAGGCAACCCGTCAGAACTGTCCCGAGGCAGCGTTCATCTTCACCAGCACCAACAAGGTGTATGGCGACCGTCCGAATGAGCTGCCGCTGAACGAGCACGAGCTGCGGTGGGAAGTCGCGGAGCCGCATCCGTTCGCGCTCCATGGCATCGATGAATCGATGAACGTCGATTCCTGCCTGCACAGTCTTTTCGGTGCCTCCAAGCTCGCCGCCGACGTCGTCGTGCAGGAATATGGCCGCTATTTCGGCATGCGCACCGCCTGCTTCCGCGGCGGCTGTCTCACCGGGCCAGGCCACTCCGGCACGATGCTGCACGGCTTCCTCGCCTATCTGGCGAAATGCGCCGTCACGCGCGATCCCTATACGGTGTTCGGCTACAAGGGCAAGCAGGTTCGCGACAACATTCATTCCTACGATCTGGTCAACGCGTTCTGGCATTTCATCCAGTCGCCACGCTCGGCCGCGGTGTATAATATCGGCGGCAGCCGTTTTTCGAATTGCTCGATGCTCGAAGCCATTCTGACGTGCGAGCGGTTGACCGGCCGGCCGATGAACTGGTCGTATTCCGAGCAAAATCGGACCGGCGATCATATCTGGTGGATTTCCGACGTGCGGCGGTTCCAGGCTGACTATCCAAACTGGCAATATCAGTATGGCATCGACGAAATCCTCGGCGAAATCATCGATGGCGTGACGGCACGGCAGAAACAGGCAGGAGATTGACAGCATGCCCATCGCGGTCCGCTCGCTGGCCGAATGGCAGGCAGCCGGTGTCAAGGACATGCTCTCGGTGGTTATTCCCGCCCACAACGAAGAGGGGCACATCCGGGACACCGTCTGCCAGTTTGCCACTGCATTGCACGACGCCGGCATCGATTACGAGATCCTGGTGATCAACGACAACAGCTCGGATGCGACCGAACGCATCCTCGCGACACTGTCCGTCGAGAATCCCCGGATCCGCTACATCAACAATCCGCCGCCGAATGGCTTCGGATTTGCCGTCCGGCATGGACTGGCCGAGTTCCATGGTGACGCGGTGGCGGTGGTCATGGCCGACGGCTCCGACGACCCGGCCGACCTGGTGCGGTTCTACCATAAGCTTGAAAGCGGCTACGATTGCGTCTTCGGCTCACGCTTCATGCGCGGCAGCCGGTTGACGGATTACCCCTGGCTCAAGCTGTTGATGAATCGCGCGGCCAACCTGTTGATCCGAATCCTGTTCCTGATCAGCTATAACGACGTGACCAACGCCTTCAAACTCTACCGCCGCAGCGCGATCGCCGGAATCCAGCCGCTGCTTTCGCAGCACTTCAACCTGACGGTCGAGCTGCCGCTGAAGTGCATCGTGCGCGGCTATCGCTACGCGGTGCTGGAAAACTCCTGGAAGAACCGCAAGGAAGGCGTTTCCAAGCTGCGCATCAAGGAGATGGGATCCCGCTATCTGTTCGTCATCCTGTATTGCTGGATCGAGAAGATGCTGTCGCGCGGCGACTATCGCAATCAGGAACGCTTCTGGGAAAACCAGTTGCAGGTCTGGCATCGGTAGAACGCGCAGACTCAATCCACGGGAACCAGTTCTCCGATCTGGCCTGCATCATGCTCTGAGAAAAACGCCCGCCCGTCGCGTAGCACCAGGATCGCACGTGCCCCGGCCTGCGAGGTGGGGATCGGATATTCCCCCAGTACCGTGCCCGTCAGGTCCATCAGCGCAACGAAGTTGGTCGCGTTCTCGGTGATCAGGAACCCGCCGTCCGGCGTTCGATCAATGCCACGCAGGCTGGCGCCGGCGCGTGGAAACGGAAACTCGACAATTTCCCCGTTCGGGGCGATGCGGCCGATCGAATTGGCGGTGGTCTGCACGAACCAGCAGTGTCCGTCCACGCCAGGAGTGATTGCCCGTGGACCACTGTTCTTTGTCGGCGTTGGGAATTCCCGGATGCTGCCATCCATCCCGACGCGCGCGATCGCGCTGCCCTCCGCTTCGCTGATCCATATGAAGCCGCCGGCGGAGGTCGGTGCCAAGGGCCGGTTGCCGTGCGTGATGCCGGCCGAGAATTCGGTGATCGCGCCGCCGGGGGTGATACGCCCGACCTGATCGGCCTCCGCCTCGGCAAACCAGACATTGCCGTCGGCGCCGCGCGCGATGCCGTTCGGTCCCGCGTTCGGCATGGGCAGCGCAAATTCGGTCACGACGCCGGCCGGCGTGATGCGGCCGATCCGATGCGCCTGCGACTCAGTGAACCACAGATTACCGTCCGCGCCGGCGATGATGCCGATCGGCATGCAGTCCCGATCGGGCAGTGGGAATTCGGCGAAGCTGCCATCACGCGTTGACAGGCGGCCAATCTTTCCCGTGCCTGATTCGCAGAACCACACATTGCCGTCGGGGCCGAGCGTGATGATGTACGGGCGCGCGTCCGCTGTGGGGATGCGGTGTTCGCGGATGAGGTACCGCATGATGAGCAGCCTTCTGTCGTTGCGAGTTCTCACCGGCCGCTGCGCCGACGCGTCATGGATGAAACGGCAGGGCGTGTAGCCGCCGCTACAGCGGATAGACCAGCGATAGCGGCACGATCGTCGAATCATAGATGCATAGTCGTTCGGCAAAGCGCAGGGCGCCGCCGTCATCGACAACGCGATCCTGGTAGCGGCCGCAGAGGAAAACCTCGCTGGGCTGATCCTGCATGGTCTGGAACACCGCGAAACTCGCCGTCAGATACATGCCGTCGTCGTCGATCGAGCGCAGGGAAATCCCACTGGTCATCAGCCGCATAGTGCGTGGCGCATAAAGTGCGGTCTCACGCAGAGCGACCACGCGATCCGCCAGCATGCCGCGGCTCTCGCAATAGATCACCGCGACAGGGAAGCCGGCGTCCTGATTCTCCTTGGGGATAATTCGATAGACGCAGGCTTCGGTGAAATGATCCGGCCAGGCTTCGAATGCGCCATCGTTCAGCGTGTTTTCATACGCCACATACAGATCCGTGAGACGAGCCCGCAGCTCCATGCCAACCGTCACGCCAGGTGCCGCGGCGATCATGCGCAATCACAGCCCCATGACGGAGCGATAGTGCTGATAAAACCCACGGATCGCTGTTTCCGTGACCATGTGTTGCTCGTTGACCACCGCGCGTCCGCCCATCTCGACGACGCACGCTTCGTCTTCGTCGGTTTCGATACCCGCCTGCGACAGCAGCATCGCCTCACTGTCGTCGAGCGACACCAGGCCGGCCGGCCCCATCAGGTTCGCCTGACGCAGGCGGCGCTGGCGCATCTCCGGCGTGTCGTCAGCGTAGCCGAAGAACGTCCACGCCAGATCGAAACTGCGCGCATCGAGCGGCACGATCTGCCGCATCGCCAGCGTGTTGGACTGCTGCTGCACGATCAGGTTCGGCCACAGCGTCTGCATCACCACGGTCGCATCGCCGGGGAACTCGCGCACCGGATCGAGCAGCCGCTTGTCGCGCAGCGCAAAGTTCGCTTTGAAGGCGCGCATCTGCGCGGTGGCGTCGTTGGTTTCCTGCTCGCCGCGGCGGCTGACCAGCACGGCATGGCGGCCGGTGTCGTCCATTTCCACGGCCGATTGCTGATCCAGCCGGAACAAGCCGAAGGTCACCAGGAACACGTGCAGCAGGCTGGCGTGGTACGGGTCCTTGATGTTCTCGAACATCAGCTTCCAGTTGCTGGGAATGCGCTGGCGCATGTGGCCGAGCACCACCAGCTCGCGCCCGTCGAACACGCGATCGAACCAGCCCAGCATGCGTTCGCCGAGATAGGTCTCGAACGATTCGTTCGGCGAACCGAAGCTGGCAAACACCACGCCGTGGCGCTGCGTCACCGCCAGGCGCTGCAAGCCATGATCTTCCGTGCGGAAGTCGGCGGGCATGCCGCCCTGGCCGCGATAGCCGCGACGGAACGGCACGCCGAGCAGGTTGCCGGAAAGGTCGTAGGTCCATTGGTGATAGGGGCAGACGAATTCTTTGGTGGTCCCGCGCGCGGCGTTGCACACCTGCATGCTGCGATGCGCGCAGCGATTCACCAGCACGCTGATCGCGCCGTCCGTGCCACGCACCGCGATGACGTCGCGGTTGCCGAGTTGGCTGCGCTTGAAGTCGCCCGGATTGGGGATTTCCGCTTCCAGGCAGGTGTAGAGCCAGCCGTTCCCGCCAAACAGCAGCTCGCGCTCGCGAGCAAAGATGTCCGGGTCCGTATAGACCCAGTTGGGAACGCGCGATGTGTCGTCGCCGGGCCAGACGCGCGCATTGGACGATGCGTCGCCGATATGGGCCGACAGCGTGTTGCCATCCATGGCGTTCGTTCTCCCCGATCGATCGCGACAAGAACGTGCGCCGGTTGGGCCGTTGGAGCAACTCGCACCCGTCATGGCCGGGCTTGCCTCGATCATCTACGCAACGGCCGCGGTACGGGTACAATGTGTGCATGCGTGCTCGTGCGAGGGTCGCCTGGTCAAGCCCGGCCATGATGCGCGAGGTCGCTCAGCCCGCGGTCCCACGTCCCTTCAGCAACTGCCCGCCATACGCGCCGGTCGCGACGCCGTCCTCGAACGCGACATGGCCGTTGACGATCGTTGCCGCAAACCCCTCCGCCTTCTGCACCAGCCGCCGGGCACCGCCTGGCAGGTCCGCCTGCACTGTCGGCATCGAAGGGCGCACAGTCGCCTCATCGAACACGACAAGGTCCGCGGCAAAGCCGGTGCGTACCAAGCCGCGGTCGTTCAATTCCCACGCCGCGGCGTTGTCGAACGTCAGCATGCGCACCGCTTGCTCCAGGGTGAACGCCTGTCGTCCGCGCACCCAGTACGACAACAGATGGGTCTGCAGCGACGAGCCCATCTCCTGGCAGACATGCGCGCCGGAATCCGAGAACGTCGCCAAGGTCCAGGGGTGCCGCAGCATATCCAGTACGTCCTCGCGGCCTTCGTTGACAATCGGTTGGATGAACACCTGGTCGTCGTTCGCCAGCATCAGGTCGATCATCACCTCCACCGGATGCTGCCGCAGTTCCGTTGCCAGTTCCGCAACGGTCGGATCGTTCCACTCCACGTCGCGCATGGCGAACAAGTTGGCGTAGTCGGGCTTGCGCGGATCGGTGGTGGCGGCGCCGCCGCCCTGGAACACGTTGTCGCGCGGCTTCATCCGCGCCTCGTCCGCGACAAGCTGCGCGCGCACCGCGGGATCGCGCAGCCGCCGCTTTTGCTCGTCCAGCGGCAGCGCACGCAGTTCCTTCCAGTGCGGCAGCACGTCGAACATCAGGTAGGACTTCAAAGAGAAGATCGCGTTGATCGACTTGGTGGTGGTCTGCCCGAACATGCGCGCGCCGGCGGCGACGCTGCGATCGAGATAGTCGAGTTGGTAACGGTAGGAATTCGGCGCCTCGCCCTGGCGGGTGGAGATCGTGCCGAACATTACCGGCCGTCCCGTGGCGATCGCCAGCTCGCGCAACCGCTCCAGGAACACGCGCTGCCGTGGCCCGCTGGAAACGTCAGGCCCCACCTGGAAGATTCCCGCGTCGAGGTCCGCCAAGGCGCCGACCAGCGCATCGAGCTCGCGCCACTCGGCGATGCGGCTGGCGACGGGTGTGTCGTCCGGCGTCACGTGCGTGCCGGCGCGCGAGCTGGAGAATCCCATCGCACCCGCGCGCATTGCCTGCTTCACCGACGCGACCATGCGGGCGATGTCGTCGTCGGTCGCCGGCTCGCTCAGCGCGCGGTTGCCCATGGTGTACATGCGCAATGCGGAGTGGCCGATATACGCGCCATAGTTCAGCGCCTTCGGAAGACGCTCCACGGTGGCGAGGTATTCGGGGAATGTCTCCCACCGCCAATCGATGCCGGCGAGCATCGCTTCCAGGGGAATGTCCTCCACCGCGGTCAGGCAGCGGGCGAACCATTCGCGCTGGTCGGGTGGGCAGGGCGCGAGAGCGAAGCCGCAATTGCCCATGATAACCGTGGTGACGCCGTGCCAGCACGAGCATGTGCCGGAAGGATCCCAATTCACCTGCGCGTCCATGTGGGTGTGGCCGTCGATGAACCCCGGTGCGACGATCAACCCATCCGCATCCATCGTGCGCTGTGCGGGCACGCGGATCCGGCCGATCTCTACGATGCGCCCGCCGGCAACGCCGACATCGGCGCGGTAGCGGCCCATGCCGGAGCCATCGACGATGGTGCCGTTGCGGATGACGAGGTCGAGCATGGGCGCGGTCCTCCCGGTTCGTTCGTTGGCGAGGAGGTTAGCAGCGCCATGACCCGGCGTCAGCCGAATGCGGCACCGCTGCCGCCCACCTGTCATTGCGAGTTGGCCACCGGCCGGCGGCGGCCGACCCGCCCTGGATGAAACGGTCGCGGCCGGAGCGTAGGTCCCCCCTCCCCTTGAGGGAGGGGTTGGGGGAGGGGTGCGTTCATCCACTGACCGCGGATGTACGCACCCCTCCCTCAAGGGGAGGGGGGACGTTGTTTCTTGTTAGCGAAGCAAAGCAATCCGGTTCGTTACGAGCTGCCCGCAGCTCGTAACGAACGGGATTGCTTCGCTTCGTTCGCAATGACAGCCGGGAAGCGAGCGTTCGGGAACCGTCTCTCGCTTCGCTCGCAATGACACCCGGGGGCGAGACCCATTGCCGCCACGGCCCGACCAGGGCCATGCTCCTGTGGCTGGCGACATATTCGGGAGGAACAGCGCATGACAAGCACGCCGCAACTCCGCCCGCTGGGCGAGATGCTGGGAACCGAGGCGGTCGGCATCGATCTGTCGAAACCAATGGACGAAGCAACCTCCGGCTGGGTGGTCCAGGCCTTTGCCGAGCACCCAGTGCTGGTGTTCCGCGATCAGGACCTCGGCGCGCCAGAGCTCGCCTCGTTCGGCCGCCGCTTTGGCACGCCGCGCCAGCACGCGCTGATCAAGTACCGCCATGCCGATTGTCCGGAAGTGTCGTGGCTGACCAATGTCGATGAGCAAGGCAAGGTCGATTGGTACGGCGTGAAGCGCGCTACCGACTGGCACACCGATTCAACATTCGAAAACGAGCTGCCGCTGCTGGCCATCCTGCATGCCAAGGAAGTGCCGTCAGAGAAAGGCGGCACGATGTTCACCGACATGCGCATCGCCTACGACACGCTACCAGACGAAAAGAAGCAGCTCCTGTCCAACCTGACCGCGCTGCATGGCCGCAGCATCGGCCCCGTCGGCGAGAAGCTGTATGGCGATTTCAAAGGCGTCACCGACAAGCAATACCGCGACGTGCACTGGCCCGCCATCACCCGCCACCCCGTCACCAACCGCGAAATCCTGTTCGTCAATCCGATGCACACCTACGGCTTCGTCGGCATGTCGCAGGAAGAATCCTGGCCGCTGATCGAGGAACTTGCAGAACACGCGACGCAGGAACGCTTCGTCTATTATCATCACTGGCGCGTCGGCGACGTGTTGATGTGGGACGAGCGCGCGACGATGCACCGCGGCGCCGGCGACTACGATCCGGAGCAGCGGCGGGTCATGCTGCGGACGATCGTGTATCCGAACTGACGTGCGCGTATTCGTCGAATTCTGGGACACCCAGTTTCAGTAGCCCGTCCCGGAATTCGGCGAGCTCGGCGGCTGGAGGCATGCGGCAAGGCTCGCGTACGCCGCCCTCCCAGCCAGGCAGCCGGAACACCGCCATGAACATCTTGATCATGCGCGAATTGGGATTCGCCCAGCGCCTGGTGAATTCGTTGGTGCGGATCATCTGGCCGAACAATCCGGCCATGCCGGCGATGTCGTCGTCGCGGTAGCGGTCGGCGAATGCACGATAGGTCTTCGGCATGATGTTGAGATTGCCACCGACGATTCCCGCCGCACCAAGCGCCAGCGTGTTGGGAATGCCGCGCGTGTCAACGAACAGCCGCACGTCGCGGGTCAGTGCGGATTGGAGCTCGAGGAAGTAGATTTCCGGTTGGCCAACCAAATTGACAGATACGATCTGCGGAAATCGCCGGCACAAATCGGCGGCCAGCGAAGGCGACGGGCCGGGACCAATGATCGGATTGGGCGCCAGCGCCACCGGATGCCGCACCTCCTTCAGCACCGTTTCGTAATACGCGGCGAGCTCGTCGCCCCGCGGCTGATAGCCGTGCCACGCAGCCGGCTGGTAGATGTTCACGACATCCACGCCGGCCTCGATGGCGAGGCAAGCATGCTCGATCACCGCGCGCGCGGTGTGGTGCTCGGGGATGTTGGCGTTGACCTCGACCTTGCCGCGGCCAGCGGCGACGCCGATCTGGTAAACCCGTCGCAATTCCTCCCAGCGCAACGCATGCCCTTCGCCGGATCCGCCGCTCGCCAGGTACAGGTCGATGTTCAGATCGATCGACCGCTGCAGATAGGCGCGGAAGCCGGCTTCATCCAATTCGCCGCTTTTGTCGAACACGGTCGCGACGCGGCACTGCAACGCAATCTCATGCATCGGAGCCTCCCTGACGTCCAGGTTTTCAGTTTTCCCGCCGCATGTCTATCATGGCGGGATAAGGGTCGAATCGCGGCCGCAAGAGCCCGCGCGAAGGATGTCCATGTCCATATCCGCACGCCTCGACGACGTGGAAGCATCCACCATCCGCCGCATCACGTGGCGCTTCATGCCCATACTGCTGCTTGCGTATCTCGCCGCCTACATCGATCGGGTGAACGTCGGCTTTGCGGCATTGACCGCGAACAAGGATCTCGGCCTGTCGTCTGTGCAATTCGGCTTCGGCGCCGGGTTGTTCTTTTGGGGCTATTGCGCGGCGCAGGTGCCCAGCAACCTGATGATGCTGCGCTACGGACCGCGTCGCTGGTTCGCGCGCATCCTGATCAGCATGGGCATTCTCGCCGCGGCGATGATGGTCGTCGTCGGACCGCGTTCCTTCTACGCGGTGCGCCTCGCGCTGGGCGTCGCCGAGGCGGGATTCCTGCCAGGCATGATCTACTTCCTGCGCTGCTGGTTCCCAGCGCGGCACCGCGCGAATGTCATGGCGATCCTGCTGCTGGGCATTCCGCTGTCCAGCCTGATCGGATCGCCGATATCCGGCGCCTTGCTCGGGCTCAACGGCGTGTTTGGCCTGCACGGCTGGCAATGGCTGTATCTCCTGGAAGGCATTCCCTGCATCGTTTTCGGTGTCCTCATGTTGTTCATGCTCACCGAGACGCCCGACGAAGCGACGTGGCTCAGCACCGAGCAGCGCGACTGGCTGACCCGGCAACTCGCCGAGGAAATCGCCGTGCGCGGCGACGGCAGCCAGGAACCGCCGTGGTGGAAGCTCGTCATCGATATTCGCGTGATCTGCTACGGCCTGGCATTCTTCGGCGTCACCGCCGGCAGCTACGGACTGAGCTTCTGGTTGCCGCAGATCGTCAAGGCGTTCGGCGTCAGCAACCTCGTCACCGGCTTCATCGTCGCGATCCCGTTCGGCTTCGGCTGCGCCGCGACGATCGTGTGGGCGCGCCATTCGGATCGCCGGCAGGAGCGAATCTATCACACGGCACTGCCCGCGTTCCTGTCTGCCGCGGGGCTGGCGGCGTGCATGGTCGTCCACTCGCCGGTACTGACAATGGCAGCGCTGACCGTCGCAGCATTGGGGATCTTCGGCATTCGCGGGCCCTATTTCGCGCTGGCCGCGGAGGATTTCGGCAGGACCGCCGCCGCACCGGGCATCGCGTGGATCGACACATTCGCGGCGCTGGGCGGCTTTTTCGGCCCAACCATCGTGGGCTGGCTGAAGCAGGCCACCGGCAGTTTCACCTGGCCAATGGGCGCGCTGGCGCTGCTGGCGCTTATGGGCGGCCTGATCGTGTTGGCACGCGGCTTCTTCCGCGAGCGCGCTGTGCGCACCCGGCTGGAGGATGTGCCGAAGTGCTGAAATGCAGACCGCGGCGAACCCGCCAGCCGCTGGTTACGTCCCCCGCTCCGGCCATTCCGGCTTGTTATAGCCGAGCGGCACCGACGGGCGCGCCCAGTACGGCGGCGTCTCCGACAGTCCCACCGTCGGCCGCAGATGGTGCAGCTTCCCCGAGGGCGTGTCGGAAACCATCGACCAGCGCTCCAATTCCTCAGGCAGGAACTCGACAGGAGCGTCGCGCGCGGAGCTCTCCGGCACCTCGCCGAGATCGACGATCCACTTGCCGACCTGTGCCAACGAGATGCGCACCAGCCAGCTTCCGCCTTCCGTTGCGCGACGCTTCAGCGCGACCATCGCGCCGAACGCCATCAAATAGCCGGTGCAGTAGTCGATCGCCGACACCGGATAGAATTGCGGCCCAGGTGTTTTGCCCGGTACCACTTCCGCCTGGCGCGAGGTGATGCCGCTGACCGTCTGTACCACCGTATCGAAGCCGCGACGCGACGACCACGGTCCCACATGGCTGAACGCGCACAGCGACACATAGACCAGACCGGGGCGGATCGCCGTCAGTTCCTCCGGCGACAGGCCGCGATTGCCGAGCGTGCCCGGGCGATAGCCCTGCGAGAACACGTCTGCGTCGCGCACCAGCCCGCGCAGCGTATCGACATCGCTCTGCTGCCGCAGATCGAGTTGCGCGGACAGCTTGCCGTGTCCCGTGTCGAATTCCTGGTAACCGAGATTCGGCAGATGTGCGCCGGTGATTTTCAACACGTCCGCGCCATGCTCTGCCAGCGTGCGCGCGCAGGTGGGACCAGCCAGCACGCGCGTCAGGTCCAGCACGCGGATGCCGGACAGCGGACGCTTGCCCGGCGGCAGCGGTTCGACCGGCGCATCGCCGATGCGGATCACCTCCAGCAGCGGCAGCGACGCGATGGCGGCGGATTGCGGATGCTGTGCCCATTCGGCGTGCGTGCGCACCATGCCACCGGCGCCCTTCGCGGCGATGATCGCCTCCTCCAGGTCCAGCGCGTTCCAGTTCAGCACAGCCGTTGCCACCGCCGCACGGTCTTCCTCGACGCCCAGCACGCTCAGCGCGGCAGCACGGTGGTTGGGGAAGTTGCAGTGCAGATAGCTCCAGCGCCCGTCCTTGGTGGGATAGACACCCATGATGGAGTTGCGGCGCGTCGAGACTTCGCCTTCGCCCAGCTTCATGTAGTGCCCGCTGCGCAGCGACGCCGCGGCATGGCGCAAATCGACCGACACCGATTGTTGCCGCCCAGTGCGCAGTTCCCAAAGATCCGACACGGCGAGGCCCGTGGCGGCCACCGTCGCTGTTCCGGCGACGCCGATGCGGAAGGGTGTCGGCAGCACGGGATCGGTGCCGCCGGTAAACGTTACCGAAGCGGCGCGATCGGCGCTCAGGCCGGCGACTGGCAGGATCGAGCGAAGAGCAGCTTGCGGCATGGACGGTTCCTCCCGACGGTGGGGCGCTTCAGCGTTGCGGCCATCGTGCGAGCATGGCCGGCGGGGTCAAGCCCCGCACGCAGGCAATGCGAGGAGGCTATGCGGAGCGCGCGGCGTCCCCCCGCTGTCATTGCGAGGCCGCTTGGCCGAAGCAATCTCCCGGGGAGATTGCTTCGGCCAAGCGGCCTCGCAATGACAGGGGACGGCTGATGACGGGGACTTCTGATGAAAGGGGACCGTTACGGATGGATCACGGTCTCGGTGCGGTTGATGACAAAAGCCTCGTGGCGATCGAGGAAGTCCAGCGTCACTTCGGCAAACGCCTCGGGCCGTTCGCTGCCGATCGCGTGGCCCGCGTCGTACACGAACACCAGGTGCCCGTTGGGCAGCAGTTCCTTGTAGTGGCGGCCCATCTCCGGCGGCATGACGTGGTCGAGCGTGCCGAACAACACCAGCGTCGGGACGGCGAGGTCGCGCATGTGCGCCTCCAGCGCCGCATCGCGATCGGGACCGCGCAGGCGCATCGCGAGCGTGCGGGTCTTTGCCGCGATGGCGGGATCGGGCGTCGGCAGCGGCGGCATGCGGTCGGAGTGGGCGTAGATCGCGCCGGCGATTTGCTCGGGCGTGCCGGTGGGCGGGGTCATGCCCGCGGGGCGGATCGCGGCGGGGGATTCGAGGACAAGGCCGAGGATGCGCTCGGGATGCTGCGTCGCCAGCCACAGCGCGACCTTGGCACCGAACGAGGTGCCGATCAGGTTGAACTGCCCGATGCCCAGGTTGGCGATGGCGGTCGCCATCGTTGCTGCCAGGTCCTGCGTGTCCGCCGTGCGGGTGTTCTCCGGCGAACGGCCGAAGCCGGGCATTTCGTAGGCGAGCACCCGGTGTTTGGCGCTCAGCAGTTCGAGGCCGCGCGATACGCCTGGGCCGCCGGCACCGTGCAGGTGGACCAGCGGCGTGCCGTCGCCCGCTTGTAGATAGCGAATGCGGAAGCCGTCGGCTTCGACGAAGTGTTCGGTGAACGTGGTTGGCACGACGGGGTTCCTCACTACGATTCCCCCTCCCTCAAGGGGAGGGGGGATGGCTGTTCACTCCGGGAGTCTAGATTTCCCTTACCCTGGGCAGCACCTTGCGGCCGAACAAATCGAGCGCGTCCATCATCGCGTCGGTGTTGCCGCCGCCGGGGTCGGTCAGCGAAACATCCAGCACGCCGGCGCCGATCACGTCGCGGCAGCGCTGGATTTGTTCCACCACCCGATCGGGGCCGCCACAGAAGCTGATCGGCAACACGCCGCCGACGTTCGCCGGACGCTTCAGGCCGGCGATGTTGCGCGTGGTGTCAGCCGACAACAGAGCGTCGCGCAGTCCGGCGCGCACGGGGAAGGGGGCCTGCTTGTCGCGGCGGGCCAGCGCCGCTTCCGCCGCGTCGTCGGTTTCGCCGAGGATCATGTTGGCGCGGTAGATGATGTCGTCGCGGCCTGGCGTCCAACCGTACTGCGCGCATTGCTGGCGGTAATACGCGGTGGACTGGCCCATCGATTCGAACGTGCCGTACGACACGCCCAACCCGACATGATGGCGCGCGGCGAACGCGCCGGCCTCCGCGCTGGTGCCGAGCGCATAGACCGGCGCGCCTGGCTGCTGCGGGCGCGGCCAGATCGATACGGTGCGATACTGGAAATGCCGGCCCTGCCAGCCGAACGGCTGCGGCTCGGTCCAGGCTTTCAGGATCAGCTCCATGCCCTCGTCGGTGCGCGTGCGCGCTTCGGACGGATTGAGGTCGTAGCTCAGGTATTCGTTGGTCGTGCCGCGCAGCAGGCCGAACACGAAACGGCCGGGGGCGAGGTTGTCCAGCATCGCGAGTTCCTCGGCGACGCGGATCGGGTTGCTGGTCGGCACGATCGGCCCGAGCAGCGCGATCTTGATGGTGGTGACGTGCGCACCGAGCCACGCGGCGGATACCGCCGGCGACGGCGTCAGGATGCGCGGCGAATAGTGGTGCTCGGACACGCTGACCCAGTCGAAGCCGAGGCGCTCGACGAACTGCACGCGCTCCACCATGCCGGTCATGGAGCGGGCGCCGGTTGCGGCATCATAGGCCGCGGGCGGCACCGGCCATTCGCGCGGCAGGTCGGGCGGCACGTCATAGCGGCCGGTTTCGAAATAGGAGATTTTCATCGCTGTTCCTCCCGGGGGAACCTGGCTGCGCTGTATCCGACATCGCCGGGGAAGTCGATTGCCGGCACTTGGACCGGGGCGTGGCGAGCGGGCTGTGGCGGGTCGAGGGGGTTCTGGTGGGGCGCGGCAAGCAAGGCGAAGCAAGCAAGAGGAAACGCAGATGAACCCAGCGCGGCCGATAGCCGCAACCAAAACACCCGCCGCGGCCACGCGCACGGACCCTGCAAGATCCCGCAACGTCTGCGCCCAACTCGACCTGCTATAAGATTCACCACAAAGACACAAAGACACGAAGCTTGGTCAA
>DASXFW010000314.1:0-44211 GCA_036489395.1 Acetobacteraceae bacterium
AGGGGGAGGGGTCCATGCTTACGTTTCGACCCCTCCCCCTAACCCCCTCCCTCAAGGGGAGGTGGGACTCTGCTCAGCCCTTCACGGTTCGCAGCGGCAGAATCCCGTTCAGTTCCGCCCACGCCATAAACAACGCCGGCCACGCACGTTCCTCGGATGCCGGCTTGCCCATGCCCCAGCCGTGCCGCCCAGCCTGGAAGATGTGCATCTCCACCGGCACATGCGCCGCCCGCAGCGCCGCAAACATCATCAGGCTGTTGTCGATCGGCGAGATCGGATCGTCGGCAGCCTGCGCCAGGAATGTTGGCGGCGTCTGCCGATCCACCTGCCGCTCCACGGACCACGCGGCACTCTGTGCCTCCGTTGGGTGTTCGCCCACAATCTCCCGCCGCGAATGCGTGCGATCGAACGGCGGCATCATGGTCAGCACCGGATAGAGCAGCGCGAGAAAATCCGGCCGTGCCGACAGGGCATCGACGGCATCCGAATGTGGATACAACGGCGCCGCCGGCCGCACCCCCGTCATCCCTGCCAGGTGCCCACCGGCAGAAAAGCCCATCGCGCCGATGCGCGCCGGATCGACACCGTATGACGCGGCACGTGCGCGAATGATCCGCATCGCACGCTGCGCATCCTGGAACGGCGCCGCGGCCGGCCAACCATCCTGCGGCATGCGATAGATCAGCTCGAACGCCGTCACGCCGTTCGATTGCAGCCAGCGGCACGCCGGCGTGCTTTCCTTGCCCGCCTCGAGATGCGCGTAGCCGCCGCCCGAGATCACAATCGCCGCCGCACCGTTCGGCTGCGGCGGCCGATACGCGATCATCCGAGGCCGCGACACATTCGTGATCGACCCCTGCGCAGTCACATGTTCTGGACCGCTCGGTCCCGCACCGCCAGGCGGTGTGCCCTGCCAAAGGTCGATCCGCTCCGGCGCAGGCTGCGCACGGACCATGTGCACCGCAGCAATGGTCGCCGCGGCACCAAGCAAAACGCGACGGTTGACGCTCATGTCGGGCACTTTCCTCGTCGTGACAGGTTAATCGGCGGAATGGTACCGACGCGGAGGCTGCGCCACCAGCGTCGTGCCGCCGGTGCTCGCTGCACCGCCGCATAACAGACCCGCTGTCAAATTCTCTCCAGGGGTATTGCCCGTTGCGGACTTCTGCTTGATATCGGCCATGACATCCGCATTGAGACTGACAGTTTAGTGATCATCAAACTCCTCGGCCTGCTGCCGTTCATTGGCATCCTCGTCGGTGCCTGCTTCTTCAACCGTGTCACGCCGCTGATATTCGGCCTGCCTGTGCTGCTGGCCTGGCTGCTGCTGTGGCTGCTGCTCACCAGCGCCATCATGGCGCTGGTCTATTGGCTCGACCCGGCGAATAAAAAACCGACGGATGAAGGGCGCCCAACATGACCGGCAGCGCCGCGCTCATCATTCTCGCCGCCACCACGATCTTCGCGCTCTGCCTGGGGCTTGCCGCACGCCGCGGCAAGGACATGGGCCTGGAGCAATGGACCGTCGGCGGCCGCGGCTTCGGCATCGTCTTCGTCTTCCTGCTGCTGGCCGGCGAAATCTACACGACGTTCACCTTCCTCGGCGGCAGCGGCTATGCCTACGGCAAGGGCGCACCGACCTATTATATCCTGGCGTATGGCGCGCTGGCCTATGTCATTTCGTACTGGATGCTGCCGCCGATCTGGCGTTACGCCAATCAGCACAAACTGATCTCGCAGCCGGATTTCTTCAGCGCCAAATACGACAGCCCCGCACTGGGAGTGCTGGTGGCGCTGGTCGGCATCGTCGCGCTGGTTCCCTACCTGGTGCTGCAATTCAAAGGCCTGGGCATCATCGTCGAGCTCGCATCGTACGGCGCCGTCTCGCACACCGTCGCCGTGTGGATCGGCGCGATCGTCGTGACGATCTACGTGATGGTCTCCGGCGTGCACGGCTCTGCATGGACCGCGGTGCTGAAGGACATAGCGATCCTCGCCGTCGTCTTGTTCCTGGGGATCTATCTGCCGTTTCACTATTACGGCGGCTACGGCGCCATGTTCACCGCGATCCAAACGGCGAAGCCCGGCTTCCTGGCATTGCCGTCGCACGGGCAGAGCCTGGCCTGGTTCGATTCGACGGTGCTGCTGACGGCGTTGGGCTTCTTCATGTGGCCGCACTCGTTCGGCTCGGTCTATACCGCGAAGCACGAGCGCGTGTTCCGCCAGAACGCAATCCTCCTCCCGCTTTACCAACTTATTCTGCTGTTCGTTTTCTTCGTCGGCTTCGCGGCTATCCTGCAAGTGCCCGGCCTGAAGGGCGGCGATATCGACCTGTCGCTGTTCTATCTGTCGCGCAAGACGTTCTCCCCCGCCGTGCTCGGCATCATCGGCGGCGCCGGCGTGCTGACCGCGCTGGTGCCGGGATCGATGATCATGATGACCGGCGCGACCTTGGCGGTGAACAACGTCTATCGTGCGTTCCGCCCGTCGGCGAGCGAGGCGCATCGGATGCGCCTGACCAGGTTGCTGGTTCCGGTCGTGGCGCTGGTTGCGGTGTGGTTCACGCTGCAAGGCGGCAGGACGATCGTCGCGCTGCTGCTGATGGGCTACAGCTTCGTCACGCAGCTTTTCCCCAGCCTGATCATGAGCCTGAAGCGCGAAAACCCGGTCCCGCGCGAGGCCGCGTTCGCCGGCATCTGCGTCGGCGTCGCCACCGTCGCGGTGCTGACGCTGACCGATGCGTCGTTGGCGCATCTGTTTCCGAATGCGCCGGAAGTGTTCCAGGACTTGAACATCGGCATCGTCGCGCTGGGACTGAATGTCATCGTGCTGGCGGTGGTGACGCTGGTCTCGCGGGCGTTCGCCGTGCGGAGCGCGCCAGCGCCGCACGCGTAGCGGCTCCGCTCCGTCATTGCGTGCGTCCTGTGTCTGTCATTGCGAGTTGACCACCGGCCTTGGGCCGACCCGCCCTGGATGAACGGCGTCGACGACCTGACGTAGGTTCCCCCTCCCCTTGAGGGAGGGGGTTAGGGGGAGGGGTCGAAACGTACGCATCGACCCCTCCCCCTAACCCCCTCCCTCAAGGGGAGGGGGGAACCTTAGTTTCTTGCTAGGCTGCTCGGCCTCGCAATGACAGTTGGGGGGGTATCGAGGTAACCGGCTAATCCAGATTCAACACCATGTGGTCGGTGTCATAGAACACGCCGTCCACGCACAGCGCACGATGTTCCGTCGCAAATCGGGTAAACCCCTGCCCTTCATACGCGCGGCGCGCACCGTCATTGCCCACCGTCACCGTCAGGTCCAGCGTGCGCAGCCCCGCATCGCGAGCATGTTCTATCACCGCATCGACCAGCGCCCGGCCCAGTCCGCCACGACGATGCGCCGCATCTACATAAACCCCGAACACGTGTCCCTTGTGCCGTGTCTTGAGCCGCGTCTGCATCAACAACCCCGCGGCGCCGACCAGTGCCTCGCTGGCAAATCCACCGAACGTCACCGCCGGAAGCTGCAGGAACCGGCGTACCAATTCCTGCGGCGGGTCCTGGGATTCCTCTTCGAACGAACTGCCGAACGCCTCCGGATGCAGCCGTAGCGCGTCCAGCCGCAACGGGCGAAACAGCGGCAGATCCGACGCGTCCAGCCGACGGATGTTATAGGTCACCGCAATGCGGCAGCGACGCGCGCGGCGAGGCGCTGTGCCACGGCGTCCTTTGCCATGCGCGGCCAGTCCTCGACGCCGTCCGCGGTGATCAGGTGCACCGCGTTCTCCTCGCCGCCCATGATGCCGGTTTCCGGGGACACGTCGTTAGCGACGATCCAGTCGGCGTTCTTGCGCACGCGCTTCGCTTGCGCATTTTCCATCAGGTCATTTGTTTCGGCAGCGAATCCGATCACCAGCTTCGGCCGAGACGGGCCGGCCGCGGCGATCGTCGCAAGAATGTCGGGATTCGGCACGAGCTCAAACGCGGGCGGCGCACCGCCCGGCACTTTCTTGATCTTGCCACCCGACGCGTTCGCGACGCGCCAATCGGCAACCGCGGCGGCAAAAATCGCAGCATCCACCGGCAGCGCCGCGCGACATGCTTCCAGCATTTGCGCTGCGGTTTCCACGCGACGCAGCATGACGTCGGGCGGCGTTGGAACGTTCACCGGCCCGCTCACCAGCGTCACCCGCGCGCCCAGAGCGGCGAGCGCCGCGGCGATGGCATGGCCCTGCCGCCCGGACGATCGGTTGGCGATATAGCGCACCGGATCGATCGGCTCGTGCGTCGGGCCGCTGGTGACCAGCAGGTGCCTGCCGGCCAACGGCTTTGGCGCGTCGAAGAATGCCTCGATCGCCGCAAGGATCGCCGGCGGTTCAGCGAGACGGCCGGGGCCGAATTCGTTGCAGGCCATCGCCCCTTCATCCGGACCGACAAAGCGCACGCCGCGCGCGGTCAATGTCGTGACGTTCGCTTGCGTCGCGGCATGCAGCCACATGCGCACGTTCATCGCCGGCGCGGCGAGCACCGGCTTGTCGGTGGCGAGCAATACCGTGGAGGCCAGGTCGTCGGCCAGGCCCGCTGTCATCTTCGCCAAAATGTCGGCGGAGGCCGGAGCAACAACCACCAGGTCGGCACTGCGGGAAAGCTGGATGTGGCCCATTTCGCTTTCGTCGGTCAGCGAAAAGAGGTCGGTGTAAACTTTGGCTTCGCTGAGCGCCTGGAGGGAAAGTGGCGTTACGAAATGCGCGCCGTTGCGGGTAAGCACGCAGGTCACGCCGTGGCCGTGGCCGCGCAGCAGGCGGATGAGCTCCAGCGATTTGTAAGCCGCGATACCGCCGGAAATGATGAGAAGGACGCGCATCAGGAGCCTCGCCCGAACATATCCCCCGTGTCATGGCCGGACTTTGCCCGGCCACCCACGAATTGCCTTGCCGCGTGCGACAACGTCGTGGGTGGCCGGGCCAAGCCCGGCCATGACACGGGGGTGGGGGACGCGGCGACGTAATTCACAGCCGCCACCCCGCATGAATTGCCGCGATCCCACCTGACAAATTCCGCACGCTCACCCGTGCGAAACCCGCGTCGCGCATCATCGCCGTCAGCCGTGCCTGGTCCGGGAACGTGCGGATGCTCTCCGCCAGGTAGCGATAGCTCGCCTCGTCGTGCGCAACCATCCGGCCCAGCCGCGGCAGCACGCGAAAACTCCAGGCGTCATACAACGGCATCAGCACCGCCACCTGCACGCGCGAGAACTCCAGGCACAGGAACCGCCCGCCGGGCTTCAGCACGCGCCGCGCCTCGCGCAGCACCGCGTCCTTGTCGGTGCAGTTGCGCAGCCCGAACGCGATCGAGACGCGATCGACGCAGCGATCCGGCAGCGGCAGGCGCTCGGCGTCCGCCACCAGCAGCGACAGCGAACCCACCACCGCGGCGTTCAGCGCACGATCCCGCGCCACCGTCAGCATCGACGCGTTGATATCGGACAGCAGCACCGGCCCGCCGCCCTTGGCCAGCCAGGCAAAGCCGATGTCGCCCGTGCCGCCCGCCAGGTCCAGCAGCGTGTCCTGCGGCCGAGGGTCCAGCGCAGTGACGAAGATCCGCTTCCACGCACGATGAATGCCGAGCGACATCAGGTCGTTCATCAGGTCGTAGCGTGGTGCCACGCTGTCGAACACCGCGCGCACCATGCCCGCCTTCGCCTCGCGCGGCACGCGGCGGAAGCCAAAGTCGGCGGTCGGTTCGCTACCGGGGTTGTCGCTCATGCGCACGCTGTATAGCCTGCCGCACCCTCATGCCGGAACTCCCCGAAGTCGAGACCGTAATGCGAGGCCTCCAGGCGCGGCTGGAGGGCCGTCGGATCGCGTCTGCCGCCATTCACCGTCCCGACCTGCGCTGGCAGCTTCCCGCCGGTCTGCAACAGCGCCTGACCGGCGCCTCGGTCACCAGTTTCCGCCGCCGCGGCAAATACATCCTGATGCGATTGGACGGCGGCGATTCGATGCTGCTGCACCTCGGCATGTCCGGCCGCATGGTGGTCACGCCGGTCGGTTCCAACTCGCGGCCGAACGAACCGACCTTGCACGAGCACATGGTGCTGCAAACCGACGACGGCTGGCGCGTCGGCTTTGTCGATCCGCGGCGGTTCGGCTCGGTCGATCTGGTGCCGACGGCGCAGGAAGCGCAGCACCGGCTGCTGGCGGAGCTTGGCCCCGAACCGCTGGAGCCTGGCTTCACGGCGGCGCGCCTCTCGGCCGCGCTGGCCGGCAAGAAGACGCCGATCAAGGCCGCCCTGCTCGATCAGAAGATCGTCGCCGGGCTGGGCAACATCTACGTGTGCGAGGCGTTGTTCCGGGCGAAGCTGTCGCCGCTGCGCTCGGCGCATACGGTGCCCGGTGCACGGGCGGAACGGCTGGTGCCGGCGATCCAGGACACGCTGCGCGAGGCGATCGCCGCCGGCGGATCGTCGCTGCGCGATTACGTGCAGCCGGACGGCGAGCTCGGTTATTTCCAGCACGCCTGGAAGGTGTATGGCCGCGAGGCCACGCCATGCGAACGCTGCCCCGGCCGCCCGGCCTGCCCGGGGGTGCGGCGCGTCACGCAGTCCGGCCGCAGCACGTTCTATTGCCCGCGGACCCAGCGCTAGGCATCACTGTGGCGTGTCCGGACGGGGTGGTTGAGGGCCGCGCGGGACGCACCAATTCGCTTTGACTCCGCGCGGCGGAAACGACATTTCTGCGGCATCGCCAGATACGGGAACCGGCCATGAGCGACTCGGACAGCATCGACATCGAAGACCTGATCGCCGCGTCGCAGATCGCCGGCGCGGGCGACCCGGAGAATGAGATCGAGGCGCTGCAGGACCTGCTGCGCGCGGCGTGGGGACTGATGACGGAGCGGCAGCAGCGGGACCTCGTCGCGAGCGACGAGGCGCAGGCGGTGCTGCTGGCGGAGGAGGACGAGGACGAAGAACCGGAGGGGGAGTAGGCCGCGCCATCCGCGAACCCGACTTGGAGCACTTTCCCGGGCGGAAGCCCATCGAAGTCACTGCTCCGAGGATTACGCCAGTAGCGGCACAATTGCCGCACCTCATCCGTTCCAAGCAACGGATGTTACCCCATGGTGACATCCTCGTTAATGCATGCTAACGGTCTCTGATCACTCAGAGGCTAGGCGACGCAGATTCGCCTCAGATCAGCTGCAGCGTGGGGCGGGCATGCCGATTTTCCCTCGGCCGAACTACAGCAAGCCTGTCAATCCCGGGGAGCGACCATCATATGTGCCAACCGCGGGATCCGCCATAGAAACACTTTGGCCGATTTCACTTCGCCGCCTCGGTCCGCGATTTCTTTCTTCGCTGGACGAGTCGACCTTCCTTGAATTGTGTCGGCGGATCCGACTACGCGCGCTACGGACAACACGTTCTGAGCGACACGCTCGTGATCTCGTGCGGCGATTGCTGCGACGACGAGCCTTTGATCGCCGCAAACCCACGCGACCCGGCGCCATGTCAAATGCAGCTTTCCGACAGTCGGACCTTCTGGATGCTTTCTGTCCGGAGCGCGTCAATCAGTGGCGGCAACCATCCGACCGATCGGGAAGCCTAGTCCTCACGTTGAAGAATTTCTCGTTCATAGACTACCCGGAAGAAAGCCTCAACTTCCTGAGAGCGCTAGCACGGGCGGAAACTCGCTATTTGAGAGTGCGCGTGGATTTTCATGATGAGTATCTGATGGATATCAGTCCCTACCTTGTGTGGGGTCTGATGCAGCAGACGATGATACCTGTTGTCACGGCAGGGATAATCAAACGCAGGGTCAGTGCCGCGCTCGACGCAACGGAGCTCCGTCAGTTCCTGCACATCGGCACGTCACCCGGAAGTACTTTTCCCGATCGCATTGTACCATTCCGTCTCCGGCAGCGCCGAGGTGGGGGCACCTCAAAAGATGAAGACGTTGCATTCAATCCATCCACTGTCGAAAAGGTCGGCGACGAATTGGTTGACGCCGTTCGCTCGTGGCTCCGTGCTGCCGGTGCCCTGCTCACGGAGGAAGGCGCCGCTTCGCTTTATTCCTTGAGCGGCGAAATCCTCAACAATGCTGAACGGCATGGACGCCTTGAGGGCGATGGTCACTGGGCGGTTGCAGGTCTCATGGAGACCCGACGGTTGGACTCGGGTAGACGTGCACATGTGTGCAATTTTGCGTTTGTTAGTGTTGGATTAACGATTGCAGACACAATCTTGGAAGCCCGAGATCCGGACATCCGTGAGCAAGTGGAGCGATATTGTGAGTTACATGCGGGGCGATTTGACAGGATCGGACGGTCAGCGCTTGCAACGGTATTTGCCCTGCAGGACGGCATTAGCAGGGTGTCCCCGCCTAAACACCCGAGAGGCGGAGTCGGCATCATGAACGCTTTGGAGGCCGTGATTGATCTCGATCCCCAGGGCGACCCACCTCCGGCCCTCACGATAATATCAGGCGACGTGGGGGTACGCTTCGCCTCCCCTTACTGGAACCCACGCCGCCAGGACTGGTTGCGCTATCAATGGTTCAACCCTCAGCAGAGCCCGCTGCACGCTCCAGATCGATCGCACGTTTTTCGCTTGTCAACCGGCTTTCCTGGGACCATTATAACAGCAAGATTCGTCCTCGGAGCGGATGCAGTCGCTACCCCCGGAGATGAGCGGTGCCATGACCCAGAACATTGATCTAACTAGAGTTGCGGGAAGTGGCACTGTCCACAACCTGACCGGCCGAGAACGCGGTGAAGCAGCCCGCCGAGCCCTTGAGCTCGATTGGTGGGACGGCCAACCAGGGCGGGCTGTCGTTCACGTTCCGGACTTTTTGTTGGCGGTAACAGAGTCATTTGTTGTCGGTCTGTTTTCAGAGAGCGTTGAGCGACTAGGCTTGCTCGGTTTCTACGAGAAGTACTCGTTCGATGCCAAGCCCGCGCTGTTGCATCAATTACACCGTGCGATCGAACGTATAGCGGCCCCGCGGCAGAAGCTCCTTCCTGATGCCGCGTAGTGCGGGCCGGAGACGAACGACCACTTGAGCATCGCGGGAATGGGTATTCCCTGGTGGAGCGACCCACGTGTAGTCATTCCAGGCGGAATGGCCGCGTTGGCTCTGATTTGGAATATGTTCAACACATGGCTAACGCACACCTTGTCGCGCCGCAGAATGACCAACGAATTTCGTGCTGGAGAATTCGATACACTCGTTCGGGCGCCGATCACAACAGCCTTGATCGAATTAGAGACCTGCCGAGCACAAATTCGAGCGATGCTGTCCAAGGACGATGCAGCTGCGATTCCCGCGGTCGCGAAAGATATCCAGCTAAGTTTTCTGCAGCCGGCGTACGACAAGCTTGATGTGGCCATCGGGCGCGCCGAGAGACTGCCCGATTTTTCTTCTCAGGTGCATTTGCGGGAGATCCTTTCTGCCCGATGGGACGAAGTATTGGAATGCCTTCAGGTTCTATACAATTCCAGAGGAATCCGAGAAACTTTTCCAGCCATTGAAAGCGTCTGCTCCAAGCTTCAGCAATTGGATTCTGAAGTTCACGCCCAACTGAACGCAATCGCCCGCAGCATATTGATCGACCATTGAAATGCCGGCCAATCGGCTTGGCCCTCCAAACAGACGCTACCCCCGTATTGGCAAGGCGTGTTCGGGACATCGATTTGGTCACTAAGCCGTAGTGAGCCGTTTATTGGGTGTCAACAGAGAAGCCGCCGGCAAAGGCCATTATCGCTTTGACTCGACCAACCCAGCCCGCGCCACGGCCCCACGAGCAACCTCTCGAACGCTCCTTCGCGCTATCGCCACCAGTGAGACGATGCTGAGCACCGCCGTCGCCATCAGATAGAAGCTCGGCGACAGCGGATTCCCGGTCTGCGCGATCAGCCATGTCGCGATAAGTGGCGCAAAGCCGCCGAAGATCGTCACCGATATGCTGTAGCTGAACGAGATCCCGACAGCGCGCGCATCGACCGGGAATAGTTCCGCCAGCAGCGATGGCAGCACGCCGCTGTATCCACCCTTGATCGTGTTGAGCAACACGACAGCGAACATGGCGGTGGCGAGCGACGGATATGCCACCATCAGCCAGAACGTCGGGTAGGCGGCAATGGCAAACAACCATGCCATGACCAGCGGAATACGCGTCCGCACGGTCTTGTCGGACCAATGTCCCGCAATAACGGAAACGACAGCGAGCGCGATCCCGCCGAGCAGGGTCGCGGCAAAGCCGGTATAGGCCGGCAAATGCAGCGTCCTGACCGCATACGTCGGAATATACAGCAGCAAATAATACGAACTGTTCGAGATGATCGACGCGCCGAGCGCCAGCAATACCGGGACCGGATGGCGTTGCAGCAAATCGCGGATCGGCACGGTCGGCGGTTTGACGGCCTCGACGAATTCGGGCGTCTCCGCCATGCGGGAGCGGATGTAGAGGCCGACCGGCCCCACGAGCAAGCCGAACATGTAGGGAATGCGCCATCCCCAATCGAGAAGCTGCTGATGCGTCAGCGTCGTCGTCAGTATCAGGCCGAAGATCGCGACGATGACCGAGACGATGCCGGTGCTCGACCACTGCCAGCTCGCGCTGTAGCCCTTGCGATCGCCCGCATGCTCTACCAGAAAAGCGACGGCGCTGCCGAACTCGCCGCCGACCGAGAATCCCTGGAACAACCGTGCGATCGTAATGACGATCGGCGCCGCGATGCCGATCGTGGCATAGCCTGGTGTCACGACCATCAGCGCAGTGCCGACCATCATCAGTGCGATCGACAGAGTCAGGCCCGCTTTGCGGCCGGCGCGGTCGGTGTAGGATCCGATGACGGCGGCGCCTAGCGGGCGCACGACATAGGACAGGCCGAACGCGCCGAAGGTGATCATCAGCGACACGGTCGGATTGCCGATCGGGAAGAAGACCTGCGCCAGCGTCGAGGCGAAGAAGCCATAGACGAGGAAGTCGAACCATTCGAGAGCGTTGCCGATCGTCGCCGCAACGATCACGCTGCTGAGACGCGGCGCTGCCGCCGTGCCGCCCGAAGCCGCGTCAACGGCCATGTGTCCATCTCCCCTGATTCCGCAGCGTCCATTCGGTGCTACGCGGCGAGTACGGTCAAGGGGCCACCTGCATATCGGAGCACGATAAGGCTGCCGCGATGGGTGCCGTAGCCCATCCCCGCCCACTGCCGCATAATCGGCCGCGCAAACCTCGCCAGCCGGAGTACCGCCCATGCCCGAGAACATCCTTGTCGAAACCCATGGCCGCGTCGGGCTGATCCGCCTCAATCGCCCGCAGGCATTGAACGCGCTGTGCGACGCGCTGATGACCGAACTTGGCGATCAGCTTCTCGCCTGGGACGCCGATCCCTCCATCGGCTGCATGGTGCTGACCGGGTCCGAGAAGGCGTTCGCCGCCGGTGCCGACATCAAGGAGATGCGCGACCGCACTCATCCCGAGGCGCTGATGCAGGACTTCATCGGCGCGCGCTGGGAAACCGTGTTGAAGGTGAAGAAGCCGGTGATCGCCGCGGTGGCCGGCTTCGCGCTCGGCGGCGGCTGCGAGCTGGCGATGATGTGCGATTTCATCCTCGCGGCCGACACGGCGAAATTCGGCCAGCCGGAGATCAACCTCGGCATCTTCCCCGGCGCCGGCGGCACGCAGCGGCTGACCCGCGCGGTGGGCAAGTCCAAGGCGATGGACATGGTCCTGACCGCGCGGATGATGGACGCTGCGGAAGCCGAACGATCCAGCCTGGTGTCGCGCGTGTTCCCCGCCGACCAGCTTCTGCCCGAGGCGTTGAAGATCGCCGAACGCCTGGCCGCGATGTCGCCGGTCGCGCTGGCGATGGCCAAGCAGGCGGTGAACCGAGCGTTCGAGACCACGCTGATCGAAGGCGTCCGTTACGAACGCAACACATTCCTGTCGCTGTTCGGCACGCCGGACCAGAAGGAAGGCATGGCCGCGTTCGTGGAAAAGCGGAAGCCGGCGTTCAAACTGGGCTGAGCGCGCGGTAGCAAGCCCTCGCGGCTGACGCCGGAATAGGCTAGGTCTCGACGCATGGAACACTGCGCCGACGCATCCGGCGTGTGCTGCGCCGGGAACGTGGGGGCGACGGAACCTCTCGCATCCGACGATGCCGGCATGCACCCGACCGAACTGGATGCCGCGCTGAACAGCGCGACGATCGAGGCGCGATACCAGCCGATTGTTCGCATCGCGGATCGTACGCCGGTCGCGTTGGAAGCATTGGCGCGATTGAATCATCCGACGCGCGGCACGCTGATGCCGGAATGGTTCGTGCCGCAGATGGAGGAGTCGGGCCTCGCCGCGCGACTGACCGAACTTATTGTCGATCGTGCGCTTGCCGATCTCGCGTCGCCGTTGCTTGTGGCCGAGACGCTGCGGCTGTCGCTGAATTTTCCGCTCGACGTGCTGCTGCTGCCCGATGCGCTGGAACGGCTGGACAGGAAGCGGCGCGACGCCGGTATTGCAGCCAGCCGCATCGTCCTTGAGATGACCGAGAGCCGTCCGGTCGAGGACCTCGCCGGTCTGGCCGCGGTGTTGGAGAAGCTGCGAGTCGACGGCTATCGCGTTTCAATCGACGATGTCTTGCCGGCCATGCCGCGGTTGGACGAGTTGCTGCAATTGCCGTTCGGAAGTCTGAAGTTCGACCGGTCGGTCGTACAAGGGCAGAACACGTCGCCTGAACTGCTGACGTTCATGCAGCGCGTGATCGCAATAGCGCACGGACGCCGGCTGGTGATCGTCGCGGAGGGGGTCGAGGACGTGCCAACCTGGCAGCGACTTGCGGAACTTGGCGTCGAGCTGGCGCAGGGCTTCCTGATCGCGCGGTCGATGCCTGCGGACGCGGTGCCTGGTTGGCTGGAAGCCTGGCAGCAGCAGCCGGCGTTCAGTTAGTTCCTTCCCCCTCCCCTTGAGGGAGGGGGTCAGGGGGAGGGGTGCGTTCATCCGCGGTCGGTGGATGAACGCACCCCTCCCCCAACCCCTCCCTCAAGGGGAGGGGAGATTCATACTCTTATACCCCCGCAGTTGCGGCCACTTCCGCGGCGAAGTCCGGGCCCTGCGGCTTGTCCACGCCCTCGCCGAGCAGGAAACGCTCGAACGCCAGCAGCTTGACGCCGGACTTTTGCAGCACAGCCTTCACCCGGCTTTCGCCGTCGTGCACCCAGACTTGTTCCAGCAGCACGACTTCCTCGTAGAACTTACGGATGCGGCCTTCGACCATCTTCTCGATGATGTTGTCGGGGCGGCCGGATTGCTTCGCCTGGTCGATCAGGATCGCCTTCTCGCGTTCCAGCGCCGCGGGATCGACGCCGTCGATGTCGAGCGACATCGGCCGCGACGCCGCAACGTGCATGCCCATCTGCCGGCCCAACAGCTCCATCGCCTGCAATTCGGTGGTGCCTTCCAGCGCCACGAGCACGCCAATCTTGCCCAGACCCGGACGCAGCGCCTGGTGCACGTAGGTCGCCACCACGCCGTTCGGGGCGGACAGCACGCGGGCGCGGCGGAGCGTGATGTTTTCGCCGATCGTCGCGACGAGGTTGGTCATGTGGTCGGCGACAGTGGTCGCACTGTCCGGGTACTGCGCGGCCTTCAACGCATCGATGTCATCGCCGACGGTCAGCGCCAGCTTCGCCAACCCTTCAACGAACGCCTGGAAGGTTTCGTTGCGGGCGACGAAGTCGGTTTCCGCGTTTACTTCCACCATCGCAGCCCTGCCGGGTGCCGACGCAACGCCGATCAGCCCCTCGGCGGCGACGCGGGCGGAGCGTTTCGCCGCGGCGGCCAGGCCCTTCTTGCGCAGCCAATCGACGGCTTGCTCCATGTCGCCGCCGTTGTCGGTCAGCGCGCGCTTGCAATCCATCATGCCGGCGCCGGTCTTCTCGCGCAGCTCCTTCACGAGGGCGGCGGTGATCTCTGCCATGACTGTGTCTCCCTTCGCTCAGGCGTGCGCATGCTCTGTGGGCGCATCCATGTCCGGCAGCGCTTCGGGCGGCAGGTCCTCGACCGCGCCGATATCGGCACCGCTGGCCTGCATTTCGGCGCTGATGCCGTCCAGCACCGCGCCGGACACCAGGTCGCAGTACAGCGTGATGGCGCGGATCGCGTCGTCGTTGCCGGGGATCGGATAGGTCACGCCGGTCGGGTCGGAGTTGCTGTCGAGGATCGCGACGACCGGAATGTGCAGCTTGTTGGCTTCCTCGACCGCGAGCTTCTCCTTGTTCGTGTCGATGATGAACAAGATGTCGGGCAGGCCGCCCATTTCCTTGATACCGCCCAGCGCGCGTTCCAGCTTTTCCTGGTCGCGGGTGATCTCCAGCACCTCTTTCTTAGTGAGGCCGGCGGTGTCGCCGGCAACCAGCTCCTCGATCTGACGCAGGCGCTTGATGCTGCCGGTGATGGTCTTCCAGTTGGTCAGCGTGCCGCCGAGCCAGCGGTGGTTGACGTAGTACTGGCCGCAGCGGCGAGCGGCCTCGGCGACGTATTCCGCGGCGGCGCGCTTGGTGCCGACCAGCAGCACGCGGCCGCCGGCGGCGGTGGTGTCGCGGATGGCGCGCAACGCGCGGTCCAGCATCGGCACCGTCTGCTGCAGGTCGATGATGTGCACCTGGTTGCGCACGCCATACAGGTACGGCCCCATGCGCGGATTCCAGCGCCGGGTGTGGTGGCCGAAATGGACGCCGGCTTCGAGGAGCTGGCGCAGGGTGTATTCGGGCATCGCCATGGGGGCGGGTCCTTTCTCGTGTCCGGTTGTGCCTCCGCGGGGCTGCGTCTTGCGACACCGGAACCCGGGCTCGCTTTGAGCCGGGAAAGGCGCCCCGCGTGTGAATTACCGGGCCGCTTGCGGCGGTCCGGCGGCGGGGGATATGGCGGAAGCGGGCGGGCGGCGCAAGGGCGAGGCGGCGCGAGAGCGGGTAACGGCTCTCACCGGATAGCGGATTTTGCCGTCACGCCCGGCGGACGCTGGGCACGACTTGCCGCTGCTCTTTGGTGCTGGGGGCTCCTGCGGCCGTTCTCGCCAGCCTGCGCCGAAGCGAGATGCATGCACGCGAGACAAACGGCTTTCGGCACCGCGTGCGTGCCGGCGGAATAGTATTTCAACATCCGCTTGCTGACCCCCAGCGCCTCGGCCGCTTCAGCGAAGGACCACCCCATCTCCCGCATCCAGTGCGCGAAGTCCGCAGCCGACATCCATGCCGCGGCCGGCTGCGGAGGATGGACGTCGTCCCAGAGGCCGTGGGCACTGAATGCAATGTCAGTTCCCGGCCAGACAATTTGCAGACCACGATCCTCGACGCTCGCATTGGCGAAAACCACCGGATCGCGTAGCGGCGCCGCCCAGTCCGCGCGGGAGATCAGGCCCGCAACGTCGTGGCGGGTCTGGCTGCCGTCGCGCCAGGCGATCCGGAGCGTCGATGGCAAGTCGGCCTCGACGCGGACGATCCTGGGTTGGCTCATGGGTGGAATGCGGCCCACGCCTGGATGGCCAGGTCGCGGTTGCCGAACAGCCATGCCGTGACATCGCGCAGCACGCGGGGCGGGAAGCCGGGCGCGCGGTCGAGCGGAGCAGCATCGACGATGCGCAGCCGTATCGCGCGCCCCTGATAATGCACGTGGACATGCGGCGGTGGATGGTCGTTCGGGAAGACGAGCACGGCGGCACCCGCGATATCGGCAATCTTCGGCACGGATTTGGGGCAATGGTTGCACCGCGTCAAGCGGCGAGCGCCGATTGTGCCGGAGGCCGGTTGCCAGAAGATGAATCTCGGGCTGCGGCGACGGCCGCAACCGAACCGCGGTGTGGTCCGGTTCCTGGAAGATCAGGATGAGGACACGTTATTTCTCAGCGTGGTGACTTTTGCCGAGCTGCGACGTGGTGTCGAACGCCTGCCGGAAGGGCAGCGCCGCCGGCGATCCGATGCGTGGCTGCGCGACGATCTGACGGCACGGTTTGCCGGGCGCGTGCTTGGCATCGATGATTCGGTAGCGGATGCCTGGGGACGGATTGTGGCAAGCGCCCAACAGACCGGGCGACAGATCAGCGCCACGGATGCCTGGATCGCTGCAATTGCGCGAACGAGTGGTCTGACGCTGGTGTCGCGCAACGTGGCGGATTTTGCAGGCACATTGGATGACGTCGTAAATCCGTGGACAGCGTAACCACGTGGACCGAAGCAGACCGCCATACCAGGCCCGCATGTGAATGACCGTGCGGTCCGGGCGACGCCCCCATCCAATCCCGGGGTAGACTCGGTTCCCCGTCCCGCCCGGACTATCCTCCCCCCCCGAAAGGATAGCCGCCATGCCAGACGACGCCGCGCCCCGCTCTACCGCCCTGCATTTCCTCACCATCGCCGAGGCCGCGCGACTGATCGAACAGCGCGCCCTCTCGCCGGTCGAACTGACGCGCTCCTTGCTTGACCGCATCGAAGCGATCGATCCGCAGCTCAACGCCTATCTGCTGGTCACGGCCGACCAGGCCATGGACCAGGCGCGCGCGGCGGAAGCCGAGATCATGATGGGCAACTATCGCGGCCCGATGCACGGCATTCCGTTCGCGGTGAAGGACATCTACTGCACGTCCGGCATTCGCACGACCAGCCATTCGCGCACGCGCGCCGACTACGTGCCGGACTTCGATGCCACGACCGTTGCATCGCTGCGTCAGGCAGGCGCGATCCTGCTGGGTAAGCTCTCGACGCACGAATTCGCGCATGGCGGCCCGTCCTTCGACCTGCCCTGGCCGCCGGCGCGCAATCCCTGGAACCGCGAGCATGCTACAGGCGGATCGTCGAGCGGCTCCGGCGCCGGCGTCGCCGCGGGGCTGACGATGGGCGCGCTGGGCTCCGACACCGGCGGCTCGATCCGCAATCCCGCGGCGCTGTGCGGCATCGTCGGGCTGAAGCCGACCTACGGATTGGTCAGCCGTTACGGCGTCTATACGAATTCGTTCAGCTACGATCACGCCGGCCCGATGACGTGGTGCGTCGATGATTGCGCGATCATGCTGCAGGCGATTGCCGGTCACGATCCGCGCGACCCCGCGAGCGCAACGCGGCCCGCGCCGGATTATCGCGCCGCGCTGACCGGCGGCATCAAGGGCCTGCGCATCGGCGTGCTGCGGCATTTGTACGAAGACGACGCTCCGATTCCGCCGGTGGCCAAAGTGGCGTTGGAAGCAGCGCTCGACGTGCTGCGCGGCCTCGGCGTCACGCTGGAGGATGCGCGCATCCGGCCCGCGCAAGTCTATCACGACGTGAAGATCACCGGCGCGGAAACCGAGCTTTACGCGGTGCACGAACCCGCGCTGCGCACGCGGCTGGGCGATTTCGGCGAGGACTTCCTCGGCCGCACGCTCGGCGCGCTGCTGATCGGCGGTGCCGACTATATCCAGGCGTCGCGCTGGCGCCGCGTGCTGATCGCGGAGATGGCCCCGCTGTATGCAAAATACGATGTGCTGGTCACGGCATCGCCTGGTCCCGCACCGAAGCTGGATGCGTGGCGGACGATCGGTTTCTGGCAGCGCCCGTCGCTGACCACGCCATTCAACGTGACGGGCGGTCCGGCGTTGGCGCAATGCATCGGCTACACGCCGGAAGGATTGCCGCTATCGATGCAGATCGTCGGCCGCCCCTTCGATGACGCAACGGTGCTGCGCGTCGCGCACGCTTACGAAGCGGCCACGCCCTGGCGAACGCGCCGGCCGGCGCTGGATCCGAACGCGGCGTTTTCCACGGCCCTGCCGCCGGTTCCGGACCCGGCCACGCCGGACATCGGCGCCGCCCGCCGTGACGAAATCGCCGCGCTGTGCCGTCGCGCCGGGCTGACGCCGAACGAGCGGCATTTCGCCCAGCTCTGCGCCACCGCGCCGTATGTGGATGCCATGGTCGGGCGCCTGCGCCGCGATCCGGAGTTCCATGAAGAACCAGCCAGCATCATCAGTTTTGCCTGAAGGGGAGAAACGCCAATGCCTGCCATCACGCGCCTGATGCTCGACGGCCAGCCCGCACCGGTGAGCCACTACTGTCACGTCGTTCGCGCCGGCAACCACATTTGGGTGTCCGGCACCGTCGGCATGGCAGCCGACGGTTCCATTCCCGACGGCGTGGTAGAGCAATTCGACCTGGCGCTGCGCAATTTCGATGCGTGTTTGAAAGCGGCTGGCGGCGGCCCAGAGCACGTGGTGAAGGTGACGGTGTTCCTGACGGATATCGACGACCGGCCGCTGATCAACCCGGCGCGGCAGCGTTACTTCGGCGAACATCGGCCGGCTTCGACGCTGGTCGAAGTGTCGGCACTGGTGCTGCCGAAACTGAAAGTGGAGATCGAGGCGCAGGCGGTGCTGGCGTAGCTTCGCGCCGCGGTGATGGGTACCCGCGGACCTGTCAGTGCAAGGCGGCGCAGGCCTGTCATTGCGAGCGCAGCGACGCAATCACGATCGAACCGTCGCACGAACCGAGCGACACGGAGGATTCGCATGACCGGCTTTTCCGACACCGCCTGGCAACGCACCGCACGCCTGCGCGCCGCGATCGACGCCCTGCCATTCAACACTGAGCTCACCGCCGGCACGCTGAATGCCGAGCGCTTCCGCGGCTATATCGTGCAGGACGCACTGTACCTCGGCCAGTATTCGCGCGTGCTCGCTATCGCTGCTGCGCGCGGACCGGATGCCGCGACGCTGCATTCGTTCGCATCCTCTGCGCTGGAGGCGGTCGCGGTCGAGCAAGCACTGCACGAGCAATACCTGGGACGGTTCGGCGTCGATCCCGCTTCGCTGGCGACTGCCGAACCGTCGCCCGACTGCCTCAGCTACACCAGCTTTCTGCTCGCCACCGCCTACCACGACACGTGGGAGGTGACGGTCGCCGCGCTGCTGCCGTGCTTCTGGATTTATTGGGATGTGGGAAGCCGGATTGCGAAGCAGGCCGATGCGGTCAACCCCTATCGCGCCTGGATCGACACTTATGCCGACGAGGCATTCGGCGAAGCGGTGCGCACGGTAATCGGCATGACGGACCGCGCCGCGGCGGCGACGACAGATGCGGTGCGCGGCCGGATGCTGAACGCATTCGTTCGTTCCAGCCAATACGAATGGTTGTTCTGGGACGGCGCATACCAGCAGCGCCGCTGGCCCGCCTTATAAATTACGCAAGGAGGAACCCATGCCCGACCTGATCCGCCAGTCGCTGTGCAATGCCGTCGATGGCGCCGTGCTGATGACGCACATGCGCGAGTTCGCCCGCTGGGTGAAGCTGTCCGGCACGCCGGATGAATTGCGGAGCCTGGGCTATGTGCAGGCGCAGCTCGACGAATACGGCTACCGCACGCAGCGTGTGATGCATGATGCGTATATCAGCCTGCCCGGCGCGTCGCACGTCGATGTGGACAACCAGGCTCTGGCCAGCATCACGCACTCCTTCTCGCGCAGCTCGCCACCGCAGGGGATCAGCGGGCCGCTGATTTATGTGGGCGACGGCGACGACGCGGATTTCATCGGCCGCGACGTGCGCGGCGCCATCGTGCTGACCGAGGGCATTGCCAGCCCCGGCCAGGCTGCGCGTTCGTCACGCGCCGGCGCGGTCGGCCAGATCCAGATCAGCCCGCACGAACATCGGCATGAGATGTGCGTGTCGCCCGTGTGGGGCAGCCCATCGGCGGAGACCTCCGCGCAACTGCCCACCACCGTCGTGTGCAGCATATCTAACGCCGATGGCAGTGCGCTGCGCGAGCGTCTGGCCGGCGGCGATGCACCCCGCATCACGCTGCACGCCGAAGTGGACAGCGGCTGGCGGCAAACCCCGATCCTGGTCGCCGACATCGACGGACCCGATCCGAACGGCCCGTTCATCCTGTTCTCCGGCCATCACGACACCTGGTACTACGGCGTCATGGATAACGGAGCCGCCAACGCGACGATGCTGGAGGTCGCGCGCCAGGTTGCCTCGCAACGCCAGAATCTGCGCCGTGGACTGCGGCTTTGCTTCTGGTCCGGCCATTCGCACGGACGTTATTCCGGCTCCACGTGGTATGCCGATCAGCATTGGGAAGAACTGGAACGCCGCTGCGCCGTGCACGTGAATGTCGATTCAACCGGCGGCATCGGCGCGGTGGTGCTGAAAAATGCCGCCGCGGCGCCGGAGCTGCTGGCGCTGGCGGGCGAGGCGATCGGCACACAAGCGCATTCCGAGTACGATGGTAAGCGAATGTCGCGCTCGTCCGACCAGTCGTTCTGGGGCATCGGCATTCCCGCCATGTTCGGTGCGCTGAGCGAACAACCACCCGCGCCGGTGAAGATGCGCAACGCGCTCGGCTGGTGGTGGCACACGCCGCACGACACGCTGGACAAGATCGATGCGGCGAACCTGGTGCGCGACACAAGGGTGTTCGTGCACACGCTGTGGCGGCTGCTGTCCGATCCGATCCTACCGCTCGATTTCCGCACCCACGCCACAACGCTGTTGCAGGAACTGGCGAACATCGAGGCATCCCTGAAGGGCCGGTTCCCGCTTGCCGATCTGATCGCCGCGGCGAAGGCGCTGCACCGGAAGGCGGCACCTGGTGCGCATGCGGATGCCGCACTGATGCGGGCCTCGCGCGCACTGGCACCGGTGTACTACACGACCGGCGACCGTTTTGCGCACGATCCGGCTTTGCCACTGCCCGCGTGGCCGGTATTGCAGCCGCTGCGCGACCTCGCGAAGACCGAGCCTGGATCGGATGCAGCGCACGAGCTGACCGTCAGCGCGACGCGCGGCCGCAACCGCATGCTGTTCGCGCTACGCGAAGCGGCACAGGCATTGAGTTAGCGAGTGCGCCGCCCCGCCCCTTGTCATTGCGAGTTGGCCACTGGCCGGCGTGGCGGACGCGCGACTGGATGAAACGGCGTCGGCGGCTTGGCGTAGGTTCCCCCCTCCCCTTGAGGGAGGGGGCCAGGGGGAGGGGTGCGTACACCCACTGACCGCGGATGCAGGCACCCCTCCCCCAACCCCTCCCTCAAGGGGAGGGGGGAACCTTAGTTTCTTGTTAGTTGGCCACCGGTGAACTCGCAATGACAGGGAGAACAGGCAACGACACTCAGGACTTCTCCGCCGCAATCAGCAGAAACGGCGGCCGGCGTCGTTCATCCTGCCACTCCGGCTTCGCTGCCAGCACTGCCGCATCCGCCTCCGGTTCTTCCAGCCTTACCAGACGCAACCCCGCATCCAGCAGCCCGTTCACATACGTCTCCACGGTGCGGTGATACTTCACCACACCATCGACGAACCAACGCGTCCGCCGCTCGCCTTCATCGCGATACCGATCCACCGGCCAGTGCAGCCGCGCACCGTTCGCATCGAAATGCCAATCCGCCGAACCGTCCGCGGTAAAGATCGGATGCTCCACGGAAAACGCAAACCGCCCGCCGGATACCAGGCCCGCGGCAACCTTGCGCACCAGCGCCCCGTGGTCGGCGATGTAGTGCAGCGCAAGCGACGACACGACCAGATCGAACGCCGCGTCATCCGGCACGTAATCCTCCAGCGCCGCGCGCACATAAACGATACCGTCGTCGCGCGTCGCCGCCCGCGCCGCCTCCAGCATCCGTTCGGACAGATCGACCGCCACCACTTGCCGCGCGCGGCGCGCCCGTGCCTCGCGCGCGAAATACCCAAACCCACAGCCCAGATCGAGCACACGCAGCCCCTGCAACGACGCCGGCAGCAGCCGCTGGAACGCCGGCCATTCGTACACGGCGTCCAGCCCCGACTCGGATCGCGGCAACCGGCTGTACCCGGCAAAGAACTTCGGATCGTCATAGACATTCTGCGCGCACATTGCCTGCCCTCCCCCAATGGGGGCGAACGCCTTACGCCGCCACCACGTCCTGCGCAAACCCGGCCAGAAGCAACCCACTGACAGAATCCGCCGTCTCGGTTCAAATACCGGAATGGCGAATCGAATCGCACGCGCGCCGGAGACGTCGCTCTACGCCACCGTCAAGGCCTTCCTGGAGGCGCAGGGCTACCGCGCCAAAGGCGAAGTCTGCGGCTGCGACATTGTCGCCGTGCGCGACGACGAGCCGCCCATCCTGGTCATCGCCGAGTTGAAACTGGCCTTCACGCTGGAGTTGCTGTTGCAGGCGGCCGATCGTCTGCGCGCCGCCGACGAAGTGTGGCTCGCAGTGCAGGCTACTCGCCGCGGCCGCGACCAGGACCGCCGCGCGCATCGCCTGTGCCGCATGCTCGGTGTCGGCCTGCTGGCCGTCGATCCCGCGCGCGGCCGCGTCGATGTGCTGGCCGAGCCGGCGCCGTACCGCCCCCGCCCCGATCTCAAACGTCGTAGGCGAATACTGAAAGAACATGCGCGGCGCCAGGGCGATCCGAACGCCGGCGGCAGCACGCGCCAGCCGATCATGACCGCGTATCGCCAGCAGGCGCTGGCCTGTGCCGCGGCGTTGCAGGAGAAGCCGCTGCGCCCGCGCGACCTGCGGCCCCTGGCACCCGATGCCGGCCGCATTCTGTGGCGCAACGTGTATGGCTGGTTCGAGCGGGTCGAACCGGGCTGGTATCGTCTGGCCGAAGCCGGCTCTGCGGCACTGCAACTCTGGAACGCCGCGCCGTGAGTTCCGCGCCGCTGATGTTCGCCGGCGATCCGCATCGCAATTTCGCGCCGATCCTGCGTGCCTGCGCCGCATCCCCGCCGGGTACGCTGATCCTGCTGGGCGACTGCGAATGCGACGCCCCACTGCCGCAGCTTCTGGCGCCCGCGATCGAGGCTGGGTGGGCGGTGCACTGGATACTCGGCAACCGCGACACCGACACCGTGCGCGCTTACGACAATCTGGCCGGTGCATATCCGCAGGGCGCGCTCAGCGCGGTGCCGATCGAGGCAGCCGGGTTGCGCATCGCCGGCCTCTCCGGCGTATTC
The DNA here is from genome assembly GCA_036489395.1 of Acetobacteraceae bacterium. Lineage (GTDB taxonomy): Bacteria > Pseudomonadota > Alphaproteobacteria > Acetobacterales > Acetobacteraceae > JASHVB01. The sequence continues at coordinate 22,947 of DASXFW010000314.1, forward strand.
AAGCCGCGCGTCTGGCATCCGGTGGAATGCGAACCACCGCAGTTTCGTACGCGGGTCGAATTCCTCGACGCGCTGCCGCCGTCGGAACTCTGGTGCGGCGGCCTGCCGTTGTGGCACCGCGATACGATCTTTCCCGAAGACTTCGACCGGCTGCGCGAGCAAAGCTTCGACGTGCTGGTGACGCACGAGGCCCCGTCCTCGCACCGCCACGGCTTCGCCGCGATCGACGCCCTTGCGCGTGCGGCCGGTGCGCGGCTGATCGTTCACGGGCACCATCACGAGTCGTACGAAGCGACGTTGCCGGGCGGCATCCGCGTTCGCGGGCTTGGCCTTGCCGAGCCTTGGATCGCGCCACTGGCTGGGAGTCCCGATTTCGTGCGCGGAACATGAGCCAGGCCGCGTTCGTTGCGTGATGCATCCGGTACCTGCATGTTCTTTTGACGTTAATTAATTGCAAATTGTCGGAGACCGCCAGTGCCCGGCACCGCGGCCCACCGCACAGCATGCGATAACATCGCGATGATCGCTACAAACTTTTAATGAATTGCGCCAAATCAAGCACCTGAATTCGGCCGGTGTGGCCATTGCTGCGCCAATCGAATTGCTTGCGTGTGGCGCCTGCCCGTTCTCTAACTTTTTTGGCAGTGCACCCCGCAACGCGGGGCCAACGGAGCGAATCGTGCGCGAGCCTGCGGGGAAACAACTGATCTTCCTGTCCACGGCGCCGGCGCGGCGCGTTGACCGGCGTATCGCACTGATCGTTATCCTGCTGTCCCTGCTCGTGTTCCTTGTCGCGGTTCCGTTCGCGCGCATGCGGCTTGCTCCCGTCTGGGCTTTCATACCCGCTTACGAATCCGCCCTTGCGATCATCGATCTGATCACCGCAACGCTGCTCTACGTACAGTTCGCCATCTTCCGTTCGCCCGCCCTGCTCGTGCTCGCGGCCGGCTATCTGTTCTGCACATTCATCGCAATCCCACACGCCGTGTCGTTCCCGGGCTTGCTCTCGCCTACCGGATTGCTCGGCGCGGGTTCGCAGACCACCGCCTGGCTCTATATATTCTGGCACGCCGGCTTTCCACTCGCGGTGATCCTGTACGTATGGCTCGGCAATCGCGCACGCTCGACAGACACGTCGATCAAGATCCGCGCGCCGATCCCTGCCAGCATCGTGCTGGTCGCCGCGCTGGTCTGCATTCTTACCCTGCTCGCGACCGCAGACGGCGCAATGCTTCCAAATGTCATGCAGGGCAATCGCTACACGCCCACTGCAATGATCGTCCTCGGCAGCACCTGGTTGCTCAGCGTCGTGGCTCTGCTGCTGGTTGGCCTGCGCCGCCCGCAGACCGTGCTCGATCTATGGCTGACCGTCGTCATGTTCGCCTGGATCTTCGACGTGGCGCTAAGCGCCGTGTTCAACGGTGGCCGCTTCGATCTCGGCTTCTACGCAGGCAGGCTCTACGGCCTGGTTGCCGCCAGCTTCGTGCTGATCATGCTGCTGCTGGAGACCAGCGTACTTTATGCCCGCCTGGCGCGTTCGATGCACACGCGCCGCCTTGGCCAGGCGACACAGTTGCGCGCCGCTGAATCGGCACGCGACGCCGCCGTCAACGCCGATCGCGCCAAGTCCCGTTTCGTCGCTACGGTCAGCCACGATTTGCGCCAGCCGTTGCACGCCATGAACCTGTTCATCAGCGCGCTGCGACGGCGCGTCTCTGGCGAGGAGGCGACGCGACTCGTCGAAGGCATGGCCACCGCGGCGTCCTCCATGCAAGGCATGTTCAATTCGCTGCTGGATGTGTCGAAGCTCGATGCCGGCGCGATCGATCCATCGTTCGCGGACTTTCCGATCGAGCAGGTCCTGACCCATCTGCGCACCGCGTTCGCCGGACCGGCCGCGCACAAAGGCCTGGCGCTGGAAATACCGGCCGCAAAGGCGCTGGTGCACAGCGACCCCGTGCTGCTGGAAAGCGTGCTGCGCAACCTGATCTCCAACGCCATCCGCTATACAAAGAGCGGCGAAGTGGTGGTGACGTGCCACACGGAAGGCGATGTCGTCGAGCTCGAAGTGCGCGACACCGGGCCCGGTATTCCCGCCGAGCAGCATGATGCGATCTTCGAGGAATTTCGCCGGTTGGACTCAAGCAACCAGACGGAGCGCGGGCTTGGACTCGGCCTGGCCATCGTTCGTCGCCTCGCAGGATTGCTCGATGCCGGCATCGGCCTGCAATCGGAAGTCGGACACGGCAGCACATTCACCGTTCGCGTGCCACAGGCGCAATGGGACGACGTGATCGTCGGCGCGGATGCCGCGGAACCCGCGACGATGGCCGGGCGCCGCCTGCTTCTGGTGGATGACGATCCGCTTGTGCGCGATGCGCTGTCGGCGGAGATCGCGGATTGGGGCGCGGAAACCATCGTCGCCGGGACGTCGGAGGAAGTGTTCGCCGCCATCGGCGTTCCCGGACGGCCGCCGCCTGAACTCGCGATCATCGATCGCGATCTGGGCTCAGGATTGACCGGCCCGGCCCTCCTGGAAGCGGTGAAGCAGCGTTTCGGCCTGACGATCCCCGCGGTGATCGTTACGGGCGCGACCGATGCCGACACGCTGGAGTCGTTGCGCCGGTCTGGCTACCCGTGGATCACCAAGCCGATCGACGTGGGCGTGCTGCGCGGCATCGTCTATGAGATGCTGCCGATGCGGCGGCGATAGGCAGCCCGGCCGTTGCGTTTGTTATACCACGTGCCGAAAAGATCGACGTACGCTACGGTGTCCGTCCCGTCATGCCGACGCAGGTCGGCATCCACGACTTACGATCGCTGCATGCCGCAAAGAGTCATGGATGCCGACCTGCGTCGGCATGACGGTGGGGGCGCGGGCCGAAGAGTCAGCTATTTCGGCGCGTGGTATTATTGCAACGCCCGCGGGGTGGCTACGCTCGAACCCACCCGTCAAGCCCCGGGGTTTCAGCGCCGCGGTGCGGGTGCACCACCCGATCCCGCGCGGCCGCCGTCGATCACCACATGCGTGCCGGTGACGTGGCCGGCGAGGTCGGAGCAAAGATACAGCACCGTCGTGGCGATTTCCTCCGGCAGCGCATAGCGGCCGTCGGGCGCGCTGGCGCTCATGACCGCGTGCACCGCTTCCGGGTCCTGCGGATTCCGTTGCGATTCCAGGGAGCGCATCATCCGCGTCTCGACCGGTCCCGGGCAGATCGCGTTCACCCGCACGCCCTGCCGGGCCACGTCGGACGACGCGACCTTGGTCAGCCCCAGCACGCCGTGCTTCGACGCGACATAAGCCGCCATGCCCGGCCCGCCGAACAACCCGGCAACCGAGGCGGTGTTGACGATGCTGCCCGAGCCCTGTTGCAGCATCACCGGCAGTACGTGGCGCATGCCAAGGAACACGCCTTTCAAATTGACCGCGATCACCGCGTCGAACACTGCTTCGTCGTATTCCTGTGTCGGGGTGACGCGGCCCTCGATGCCGGCGTTGTTGAAGAAGCAGTCGATGCGGCCGAACGCGGCCAGCGTCTCGCGCACGTAATGCTGCACGTCGGCGGATTTCGTCACGTCCGCCGGGACGAAGCGCGCGTCCCCACCGCGTTGGGTGACGATGTCGGTGCTGGCCTGGCCTTCGGCGGGATTGCTGTCCACGACGACGACTTTCGCGCCAAGGTCGGCAAAGGCCAGCGCGGTGGCGCGGCCGATGCCGCCGCCACCTCCGGTGATCAGCGCGACCTTGCCTGTGAAGTCCATGGTCCGTCTCCTGTTACGTTTCTTCGGGCTCGACGAAACTTACCAGCACCTGGCCTTCCTGCACGGTCTCGCCCGCCACGCAGGAGACCCGTTCCACCACCGCATCGGCTGGCGCGGCAAGGCGGAACACGGTCTTCATCGCCTCGAGCACGATCAGGACCTGGCCGCGTGTCACGCTCGCGCCGGGCTCGGTCGCCACCTGCGTCACCTGGCCGGGCAACGGGGCCAGCAAACGGCCGCCGGCTTCGTCTGCTTCCTCGGCATGCGCTGCCGGGTCTGGCAGGCCGAAGCGGAAGGTCTCGCCATTCCGGCGGACCGAGACGGTCTCACCGTCGCGCGACACCAGCGCGCGGCTGTGCACACCGTCGAGCACCAGATGCAGCGACCCGTCCGCCGCACGTTCTGCCGTGGCGCGCAAACTGTGGTCGCCGATCGCAACCCGCCATCCCGCGGCGCCGTGCCCCACGCGCACGGGAAAAACTGTGTCGCCAGCACGGAATTCCAGCGTTCGATCGGGCGCCGCGTTCAGCCACCAATGGTCGCGCGCGTGCCAGGGCGACCACGGATCGGCACTCGCCGCGGCGTGATCTGCCGCTGCGGCGGCTTCGTCGGTCAGCACGCCGAGCGCCGCCGCTGCCAGCACGTCGTCCGGCGGTGTCCCCTGCCCTGCCAACAGCTCGTCGGCATGGCGGGCGATGAATCCGGTGTCGATGCCGCCAGTCGCAAACGCCGGGTGCGATGCGATGCGATGCAGCAGATCGAGGTTGGTCGCGACGCCGACCACTTCGCACGCGGCCAGCCCGCGTCGCAGCAGCGCGAGCGCCGTGTCGCGCGTCGCGCCATGCACGATCAGCTTGGCGAGCATGGCGTCGTAGTGGATCGGCACGCTGTCGCCGGCGGCGAAGCCGGTGTCGATGCGCAACTCCGGCGTCGTGGCTGGCATACGAAATTGCATCAGACGGCCGGTCGAGGGCGCGAAGTCGCGCGCGGGATCTTCCGCGTAGATGCGTGCCTCGATGGCATGGCCGCGCGGCTGGATTTGCTGCTGCGCGACCGGCAGGGGTTCGCCCGCAGCCACGCGCAACTGCCATTCCACCAGGTCGAATCCGGTGATCATTTCGGTTACTGGGTGCTCCACCTGTAGCCGGGTGTTCATCTCCAGGAAAAAGAAGCCGTCGGCGTCGGCAACGAATTCCACCGTGCCGGCGCCGACGTACCCGACCACGCGCGTCGCGGCGACCGCGGCTTCTCCCATAGCCGCGCGGCGGCGCGGATCGATGCCGGGCGCTGGCGCTTCCTCGATCACCTTCTGATGGCGGCGCTGCGAGGAGCAATCGCGTTCGAACAAGTGCAGGGCGTTGCCGTGCGTGTCGGCGAACACCTGGACCTCGATGTGGCGCGGGCGTTGCAGGTAGCGCTCGATCAGCACGCGATCGTCGCCGAACGCGGACGATGCTTCCTGGCGCGCCGACTCCAGGGCAGACGCAAATTCGGCGGGGTCGTTCACCACGCGCATGCCGCGGCCGCCGCCACCGGACACCGCCTTGATGACCACCGGAAAGCCGATGCGCGCGGCCTGGTCGGCGAGGAATGCGGCGCCCTGGTTGTCGCCATGATAGCCCGGCAGCAGCGGCACGCCGGACCGTTCCATCAGCGTCTTGGCGGCAGATTTCGAACCCATGGCGCGCATCGCGGCGGCGGGGGGGCCGACGAAGGTGATGCAAGCGGCGACGCAGGCTTCGGCGAAGGCGGGGTTCTCGGACAGGAAGCCATAGCCAGGATGGATCGCGTCGGCGCCGGCGGCCTTCGCGGCTTCGATGATGCGCCGAATGTCGAGGTAGCTGTCGCGCGCAGGCGCCGGGCCGATCGGCATGGCTCGATCGGCGGTGCGGACGTGCAACGCGTTCGCGTCGGCTTCGGAGAACACGGCGACGCTTTCGATGCCCATTCGCTGCGTGGTACGGACGATACGGCAGGCGATCTCCCCGCGGTTCGCGATCAGGAGGGTACGGATCATGCGATCGGTACCCGTCATGGCCGGGCGGTCGTTCACATCCGGAACACGCCGAAATGCGTGTCCTCCACTGGTGCGTTCAGCGCCGCCGACAGCGAGAGACCGAGCACGCGGCGCGTATCGGCCGGATCGATGATGCCGTCATCCCACAGCCGCGCGGTTGCGTAGTACGGATGCCCTTGCGTTTCGTACTGCGCGCGGATCGGCGCCTTGAAGTTTTCTTCCGCTTCCGCCGACCACTCCCCCGCGCCACGCCGCACCGTTGCCAGCACGCCAGCGGCTTGCTCGCCGCCCATTACCGAAATGCGCGCGTTCGGCCACATCCACAGGAAGCGCGGGTCGTAGGCGCGTCCGCACATGCCGTAATTTCCTGCGCCGTAGCTGCCGCCGATGATGACGGTGATCCGCGGAACAGCGGCGGTGGAGACGGCCGTCACCAGCTTGGCCCCGTCCTTGGCGATGCCGCCGGCTTCGTATTTGCGGCCCACCATGAAGCCGGCGATGTTCTGCAGGAACACCAGCGGGATGCGCCGCTGACAGCACAGCTCGATGAAGTGCGCGCCCTTCAGCGAGGATTCCGAGAACAATATTCCGTTGTTGGCGAGGATTCCGACGGGATAGCCGTGGATATGGGCGAAGCCGCAGACCAGCGTAGTGCCGTAGAGGCGCTTGAATTCGTCGAAGTCGCTGGCGTCCACGATGCGGGCGATCACCTCATGCGCGTCGTACGGCGCGCGGATGTCGGCCGGCACCACGCCGTAGAGTTCCGCCGGATCGAAACGCGGCGGCTGCGGCGCGCGCAAGCTCACGCCGGGCTGCTTCACGTGGTTCAGACCGGCGACGATGCGGCGGCACAGCGCCAGCGCGTGGCGGTCGTCGTGCGCGTAGTGATCCACAACGCCTGACGTGCGGGCATGCACGTCCGCGCCGCCGAGTTCTTCCGCCGTTACCACCTCGCCGGTTGCCGCCTGCACCAGCGGCGGACCGCCGAGGAAGATCGTGCCCTGCTTGCGCACGATGATGCTCTCGTCGCTCATCGCGGGGACGTAGGCGCCACCGGCGGTGCACGAGCCCATCACCACGGCGATCTGCGGAATGCCGGCGGCGGACAGGTTGGCCTGGTTGTAGAAGATGCGGCCGAAGTGTTCGCGGTCGGGGAAGATCTCGTCCTGCATCGGCAGGAACGCGCCGCCGGAATCCACCAGGTAGATGCAGGGCAGATGGTTGGCGCGGGCGATCTCCTGCGCGCGCAGGTGCTTCTTCACGGTGATGGGGAAATAGGTGCCGCCCTTCACCGTCGCGTCATTGGCGACGACGACGCATTCGCGGCCGGACACCCGGCCGATGCCGGTGACGATGCCGGCGCTCGGCACCTCGCCGTTGTACAGGCCGTAGGCGGCAAGCTGCGACAGTTCCAGGAACGGCGAGCCGGGGTCGATCAGCGCGGCCACCCGCTCGCGCGGCAGCAGCTTGCCGCGGGACTGATGGCGTTTGCGGGCAGCTTCGCCGCCGCCTTGCGACACGGCTTCGACCTTGCCGCGCAGGTCGGTCGCCAGCGCGCGCGCGGCTGCGGCGTTTGCGGCGAAATCCGGCGAGCGGGTGTCGATGTCGGAGCGGAGGATCATGCGTGCGCCATGCGTGCGGGCGTTGGCACCTGCAAGAAAGTAAGTGTTTTTTGCCACAGATGCACACAGATGCACACAGATGGCGACCGCACTGTTTGCAATTTCATTGCTGACTTTACGAAACATGCGTCGTACGCCCTGCCGACGCACCCCGCACGGAACAATCTGTGTGTACCTGTGTGCATCTGTGGCAAAAAATCCTTTCTTCCTACGCGGTTTCCGCAAACAGTTCCCGGCCGATGAGCATGCGACGGATTTCGCTGGTGCCGGCACCGATTTCGTACAACTTCGCGTCGCGCAACAGCCGGCCGGTCGGGTAGTCGTTGATATAGCCGTTGCCACCCAGCGCCTGGATCGCCTCCAGCGCCATCCACGTCGCCTTCTCTGCCGCGTAGAGGATCGCGCCCGCCGCATCCTTGCGCGTGGTCCCGCCGCGATCGCATGCCTTTGCCACCGCATACACGTACGCCTTGCACGCGTTCATCGTGGTGTACATGTCCGCCAGCTTGCCTTGCATGAGCTGGAACTCGCCGATCGCCTGGCCAAACTGCTTGCGCTCGTGCACGTACGGCACCACCGCATCCATGCAGGCCTGCATAATCCCCAGCGGCCCCGCCGCCAGCACCGCGCGTTCGTAATCGAGCCCGCTCATCAGCACGCGCACACCTTCGTCGATGCGGCCGAGCACGTTCTCGGCCGGCACTTCGCAATCCTGGAACACCAGCTCGCAGGTGTTGGAACCGCGCATACCCAGCTTGTCCAGCTTCTGCGCGGTGGAAAACCCGGCAAACCCCTGCTCGATCAGGAACGCCGTGATCCCGCGCGGCCCGGCATCCGGCGTCGTCTTCGCATACACCACCAGCACGTGGGCGTCCGGACCGTTGGTGATCCACATCTTGCTGCCGTTCAGCACGAAGCGGTCGCCGCGGCGGTCGGCGCGGGTACGCATGCCCACCACATCCGATCCCGCGCCAGGCTCGCTCATCGCCAGCGCGCCCACCTTCTCGCCGCTGATCAGCCCGGGCAGATACCGTCGCCGCTGCTCTTCGCTGCCATTGCGGCGGATCTGGTTGACGCACAGATTCGAATGCGCGCCGTACGACAGGCCCACCGAGGCAGACGCACGCGAAATCTCCTCCATCGCCACGACGTGCTCCAGATAGCCCATGCCCGCGCCGCCCCATTCCTCCTCGACGGTGATGCCGAGCACGCCCAGGTCGCCGAACTTGCGCCACAGATCCGTCGGGAAGGCGTTGTCGCGGTCGATCGCGGCGGCGCGCGGCGCGATCTCGGCGGCGGCGAAGGCCTCCACCTGGGTGCGCAGCATGTCGGCGGTCTCGCCCAGGTCGAAATCCAGGCCGGGCAGCCGGTTAGGGATCGCTGGCATCGGCAATCCTTCGATATCGAACGATATGGCCGCAGGATGACGCAATCCGGGCACCCCGCCAAGTGACACATGCCCGCCAACTGACACATGATCCACAGGGCCGCCACCGCTGTCTCCCGTGTCTGCAAGGCCGTGGTCGCGGTCGAAAACGAACGAACTCCTCCCCGCGCTCGGCCGCCGCGCACGCGCGCTGGCATTCTCCATTGTCAGTGCCTGGCTCGTTTCGTTATCATCTGGCGGAACGGAGGAGGCGCGCGTGGACGAAGCGCCACGCCGCAAAAGCAAAGAGGCCACCCATAGATCGACGCAGCAGAATTGCGCTTTGGTTGGGTATCGCGGTGCTGGTTCCTTGCCTGCTGGCCGCGACGCCCTGGCTGCTGTCTGCGTTCCGGCCGGCCGGCCCGCCGCCCCCCACCCTGAACGACGCGCGGCATTTGCTCGGCGCGCACCATCCGGCCGCCGCCATGCAGGCGCTGGATCTCGCGCTGCGGCACACGCCGCCGGACGCCGATGCGCAGACGCTGTTGCGCGAGACCTACGCGGCGGTCTGCGATCCGGCGACGGGCGAACCCAATCCAAGGATTTCCGGCCCCGCGGCACGCATCGCCGCAACCTTGCAGGACGCGCTGGGGGGTGGGCTCGGTTCCGCCCTGGACTATCAGCTTCTGGGACAATTTGCCCTCGCCGGCGGCCTGGCCACCGAAGCCGTTCCCGCGTTTCGCAAAGCCGCCGCAATGGGCGCAGACCCAGCCGCACTGCAACTCCCTTTCGCGCTGGCACTGCTGCGCGCCAACGACCTGGACGCGCTGCTGCAAACGATTCCGGCCAACGCGGCCGATCCGCATCTCGGCGCGCGGCTGCTCGTCGTACGCGGGCAGGCGCAAGAGGCGCTGGGCCAGGATGACGCCGCGCGCGCCAGCTTCGAGCACGCTACCAGCATCGACCCCGGCAATGTGGATGCATTCGCCCGGCTGGGCATGATGGAGCTTGGACAATCGAAGCCCGCCGCGGCCGCGGGATGGCTTGCCCGTGCCGAGGCGGCCAATCCGACGGCAACCCCGGCGCTGCGGTTGCGTGCGGAGTACGACTTCGCAATGCGGGACTACGCGGGCAGCGACAAGACCTATACGACCCTGGTCGCCCAGCGTGCCGCGGAGACCTATGACCCGATCCCGCCGAGCCTGGGCAAGGCGCGGGCAGAGATTTACCTGGGCGAGCTGACGCAGGCCGCGGCGACGCTGGATGCGGCACCGCTGAACCAGCGCGACCCGCACCTCGTGTTCTACCGTGCGCTGCTGGCGTTCCGGTCTGGCCAATTCCGCCGTGCCGGCGACCTGGCGGAGCCGCTGGATACCAGCATCCACGACTTCCCGCCGCTCGACCTGTTGATCGGCAGCACCCTGCTGGCCAACGGATTTCCGGCGACGGCGGCGACCAGGCTGCAGGCTTACCTCGCCATGGTGCCGGGCAATCCGGCAGCGCAGGCGCTGCTGAACGACGCGGACGACCGGCTGGCGCATCCGAACCTGCCGATGCCCGTGCCGGTGGAACACCTGCTGGAGGCGTTCGGCTTTCCCCCCAGCCTGGCGCCAGCCGCGCAGACGGCGGGGCGGTTGTAGGATCGGCCGGCCACCCTGCCCGGCCCCCCGCCCGGCCCCCCGCCGAGGCGAACGATGCCGCCTTTCCGGGTCGCCGGGTCAATTCCCGCCGGAAGATCGTGCGATGCCCCTCGCTTCCGGGCAGCGAACCCCCTATGTGTGCGCCGCACCAATCCCCCAATCAGGTCCGTTATGCAGATTCGCAACGTCGCGATCATCGCCCACGTCGATCACGGCAAGACCACCCTCGTGGACAAGCTGCTGAGCCAGTCCGGCTCCTTCCGGGAGCATCAGGTGGTGGCCGAGCGCGCGCTCGACCGCAACGACCTGGAGCGTGAGCGCGGCATCACCATCCTGGCCAAATGCACGTCCGTCGTCTGGCACGACGTGCGGATCAACATCGTCGATACCCCGGGCCACGCCGATTTCGGCGGCGAGGTGGAACGCATCCTGAACATGGTGGATGGCGCCATCGTGCTGGTGGACGCTGCCGAGGGCGTGCTGCCGCAAACCAAATTCGTGGTCGGCAAGGCGCTGGCCCGCGGCCTGCACCCGATCGTCGTGGTGAACAAGGTGGACCGCTCCGACGCGCGGCCGGACGAGGTCCACACGGAAGTATTCGACTTGTTCGCGGCCCTGGGCGCGACCGACCCGCAGCTCGACTTCCCGATGCTGTACGCGTCGGGCCGACAGGGTTGGGCGGATACGACCCTGGACGGGCCGCGCCAGGACCTGTCCGCCATGTTCGACCTGGTGGTGCGCCACGTGCCGCCGCCGACCGTCGATCCCGAAGCGCCGTTCGCCATGGTGGCGTCCATCCTGGAATACGACTCCTACCTCGGCCGCGTGCTGACCGGGCGGGTGGAACAGGGGCGGGCGCGGCTGAACATGGCGGTCAAGGTGATCCGTCCCGACGGCCACGTGGTGGAAACCGGCCGCATGACCAAGCTGCTGGCGTTCCGCGGCCTGGACCGCGTGCCGGTGGAGGAGGCCGAGGCCGGCGACATCATCGCCATCGCCGGCCTGTCGGACGGCACGGTGCCGGACACCATCGGCGCGCCGGAACTCACCGGACCGCTGCCGGCCATCCCGATGGACCCGCCGACGCTCGCCATGACGTTCCGCATCAACGACGGCCCGCTGGCCGGGCGCGAGGGCAAGAAGGTCACCTCCCGCCAGATCCGCGAGCGCTTGTTCCGCGAGGCCGAGGGCAACGTCGCGATCCGCGTGTCCGAATCGAACGAGACCGAGGCGTTCGAAGTGGCCGGGCGCGGCGAATTGCAGCTCGGCGTGCTGATCGAGCAAATGCGGCGCGAGGGGTTCGAGCTGGCCATCGGCCGCCCGCGCGTGCTGACGCAGCGCAACCCGGAGACCGGCGAACGCGAGGAGCCGATGGAGGAAGTGCTGGTCGATGTGGACGAGCCCTACGCCGGCGTGGTGGTGGAGAAGCTGTCGCGCCGCAAGGGGGCGATGCGCGACATGCGGCCGACCGGTGGCGGCAAGCTGCGCCTGACGTTCGCCATCCCCAGCCGCGGGCTGATCGGCTACCACGGCGAGTTCCTGACCGACACGCGCGGCACCGGCATCATGAACCGCATGTTCTCCGGTTACGGTCCGTGGAAGGGCGTGATCGAGGGGCGCCGCAACGGCTCCCTGATCTCCACCGAGAACGGCGAGGCCGTCCACTACGCCTTGTTCTACATCCAGGAGCGCGGCACCCTGTTCGTTTCGCCCGGCGACAAAGTCTATGTCGGCATGATCCTGGGGGAGAACGCCCGCGGGTCGGACATCGAGGTCAACCCGATCAAGGAGAAGAAGCTGACCAACATCCGCGCCGCCGGCAAGGACGACGCGATGCTGCTGATCCCGCCGCGGCGCATGAGCCTGGAACAAGCGATCGCGTATGTGGAAGACGACGAGCTGGTGGAGGTGACGCCGGGCGCCGTGCGGCTGCGCAAGCGGTTCCTGGACCCGCACGAGCGGAAAAGGAGCGAGCGGCGGGGGCAGGAAGTCGCGGCATGAGAGGATGTCTGCGGCTCTACGCAGGCTAACGAGCGCCAGGGCGGCGCTAAACCAGGTGTGGCAACGGCGCCTTGCTGCGGGCTGCTGGCCCACGCAAGGGTGACGCGAATTCTGATCCGCATACCAGACCGCCAAATCGGGATCCTGAAGCGGGATCGCGCTCTTCTGGTCCAGGAGCATTGCAGACGGCCCAACACGTATACCATGCACAAGAGGCTAACCAGTGCGCCGATCGCGGGGTTTTGTCGCTGCCTGCGCTGCCCGCTGTCGTCGCCGCGGCGATATTCTGATAGTTTTGTAGCCGGTATGGTTCTTGCGCGACACGTTCAATCGAGGCGTGGTGCATGTCAGAAAAGTTTACAGGTCGCTTGGTTTGGACAAATGCAAGTAGGCCAACCGATTGATGAAGGCTAAGGATTTTGACTGGCACGGTACTTGCGTTGTCAATCCTGGATCAACCGGAGTATTTCATGCAAAGCACAACGTCGAGGTTCACCCGCTCCTACCGCTTGCTTTCAGCGGTCGCTGTGGTCGCTGCCGTGGCCCTCGCCGGGCCGGCTGCTCACGCCAACCTGGTCACGAACGGAGGTTTCGAGACCGGCACTTTCAGCGGTTGGACAGTCAACGACGAAGGCGACATCGCGATCGGCGCAGTCGGGAATCCAAACGTAATCGGCGATACCTCAGATAACGGCAGTTACGTCGCGGTCTTCAACCCCGATAATAGCGCGCCGAACGCCGTGCTCTCGCAGTCTATCCCGACAATCGCCGGGGCGAACTACACCGTATCGTTCGACTACGGTTCGAATGGCGGCCCTCAGAGCATCTACGTCTCCGCCAGCGACGAGAATGTCGGGCTGCTTAATTTGCTGTTCGACACGTCCACGAACACGGGTAACAACCTGGTGACATCGACCTTCTCGTTCCAGGCCGCCAGCGCGGCAACGACGATTGCGATTACGGATTACTTCGACAACGACACCTACTCGAGTGACGGCTTTCTCGACAACGTCACGGTCACTGGCGCTCCCGAACCTACCTCACTTGTGCTGCTGGCGACAGGGCTGGCTGGGGCTGCGCTGACGCGTCGTCGCAAGACGGTCTGATTAAGGTCCTGCGCGCTGTCCCCTACGATTAGCAGCGGGGAAAGCGCCGACAGGCCAGGCCATGTGGCAGATGATCGGCGTGCGCGCGGAACTCGAACGGTCGTTGATCGCATGGCGTTCCCGTGCGTGGGTAATGGCGGCGCAGAAGTGTGGGGTGAAGTTTGGGTGCAAACCGAAGCTGACCCCCGACCGGCTGACCCACGCGCGGACGCTGATCGAGCAAGGCACGACACCGACGAAGGCCCCGAAGATCATGGGCATAGGCCGCGAAGATCATGGGCATAGGCCGCGCCACACTCTACGCCGCGTTTGCAACGCGAGGCGACGTAGCCCCTTAAATTCCCTTATGTCCGCTCACATTTTACCCGGATCGCGGATTGCTCTGGTCTTTGGCGAAAGGTTTCCTGGTAGCAACGCCTTGCATAAGTTGTTATTTATGCACCAGCAATCAACGGAGAAACTTTGTGCCGCGAAGGCGTCAAGGTCTGCTCCCCACCCAAATCGGAGGGGTCCATCCACGGTGGATCGCCACGCCTGATCCGATGTTATAACTCTGGCCGCCGAGCAAGACGCGATCCGACGAACCCGCCCAATCCATCCCCCGACGATATCCTCGCCACCCTGCGCGCTCACGGCGCCGAGCTGCGGCACGCGGGCATCCGCCACCTTTCGCGCTTTGGTTCGGTCGCCCGGGGCGAGGCGGGCGCATCGAGCGACATCGACCTCGCAGCCGAGCTCGACCCGGAGGCCCATATCGGCTTGTTCCGCCTGATGGGCTTGCAGCGCCGCCTCGGCGCGATCCTCGGCCGACCCGTGGACCTGCTGCCCGAGCCGACGGAAAGCGCGCGCCCGCAGCAGAACATCGAAAAGGACCGCCGCCGTGCCTTTTGAACGTGATCCCGATGCCCAGCCGGATGCACCCGACGACTCAACGGATCTGTCCGCCGGCTACGCCGCCATGGCGGACAACGGAGAACGTGAGCGCGAAGCGGAAGCCTGGAGCGAAGCGCTGATCGGCGACGCGGCCGAATCCGATGACGCGACCTTCGCGTGGGAAGCCGCGCGGCTGCCTTTGGCTTCTCTGGCGAGCGCGACGCTGCGCCAAGGTGCCGGGTCCACCATTTATTCAGGCATGGCGTTCGATCCGATGAGCCCGCCTGATAATTAGAGGTTCCCCTGCGCCAGGTCCCTGGCAACTTCGTCAGGCGTACGATGCATCACCAGGGCGCGTTCCAACGGATCGACGTCGAGCGAGAAATACCGGTCGACCATGGCATCCGCCGAGTGCCGGTCCTTGTGGTGCCTCTCCACCAGGATGTTCTTCACTGACTCGAAATAGTGCTTCATCTCGGGCGAGTGATCCAACTCTTTGGCGTCGATCTGGGGCATTGGGCACCTGCCAGAAGAATCGATTCGGGGCCAACGGGCGATGTGTGTGATATGGCAACGAGAAATCCTGCCCCTGCCTTTGCGGATCACCGAGCTTGGTCGGATCAGTGAAGAGTATCTGGTCGCAGTTGGCAAGCACGATGCGCTGCGGCCAAAGTCGGACCGGCCCATAGACCACGTCATAGGTAGCGGACCTTGGGAGCGGGCCATGGTTGGTCTGTCCGGGGCGGCAATATTCGACAAATTCGTGGTAGTCCGTGGTATCCATGACAAATGCCAGGTGGCTGAGGCCCTCGATCACGTCGCGGACCAGGTGGTATTCCAGCACCTCGGGGTTTAAGTGAGTCGTCGCCCGGCACCTTTGATTCGCCCACTGCTTCGCCTGATGCAACGACGTGGTCACGTAAAACCCGCTGCCGAAATCGGTCCGTGGATTGAAGTAGTTTGGATTGATCCCGCTCTGGCGGATGGCGTTCCCAGAAAGGTTGTCGGTTCCGTGATACACCGTGATTGGTCCGTTGGCCCAAGACATTTGGGGCTCCGCGCTTAGGGTGGCTCGGCCGGGACAGATGGCCCGACCGGCGACGCAGTGTTGTGATGCTGGCGCTTCGATCCCGCGTCATTGCGAGCGAAGCGAAGCAATCTCGGTCGGTCTATCGCGCCTTCGCTCGACCCAGATTGCGTCGCTTCGCTCGCAATGACAGTTGTCGGACGGGACCATCCGTCAGCGCCAGCACACCAGCGACCGATCAGCAGGGCAAGCTCCGCCCCGCCAATCTTGCCGAGACCCTTATCGCCGGCCTCTACATCGCCACTTTGTTCGGCGGCCTCGAATCCCTCCGCCAAGCGGACGCGCCCGACCTGCCGCCGGCGCTTGCCTGCCGCCTCCGTTCCAGCGGTTTCTCCGGCATTCAACCCCGCCGCGGCGCATGAGCCTGGAGCAAGCGATCGCGTACGTGGAGGACGACGAGCTGGTGGAGGTGACGCCGGGCGCCGTGTGGCTGCGCAAGCGGTTCCTGGACCCGCACGAGCGGAAAAGGAGCGAGCGGCGGGGACAGGAAGTCGCGGCGTAAGGGGCACGAGACCGGTTCCACGGGCACTGAATACCCAGGGTCGCCGACCAGGCCTACGCCGGCCCGCGTCCTCCCATCCTGAGCTCTCGCTGCTGTTGCAGTGGCGCCATGCGGCGTGGCGGTTACGGGAATGCCCGCTTCCGACCCAAAGCGGCAGTAGGGTCACCTCGACGGCTGCCGCCGATCTCACCGGCGGCCGCGCTCCACCGGCGTGTCACCTGGCGCGGAATACGGCGTGGCAATTGCCGCAGGCGGCAGCCATCCGGCCGACCGCGGCGCCGAACCTGGTTCGATCGTCCTGCGTTGCGGCAGCGACAAGCTCGTTCATGCGAGCCTGGGCAGCGTCGTAGGTTGCTTTGAAACGCTCCGGTTCCGCCCAGATCACCGGCAGCGCCCTTGTCCTGCCCCTGTCCGAACCGGGCGGAAACATTTGCGGCAGACGCTCAAGCGCCTGGTCTGCGCGCGCAACGCGGTCTCGCATCGTACTGACCGGAAGCCCGTCCCCGAGACCCTGCACAATGGCCTTCATTTGCCCGGACAGGACGTGAAAGTTGTCCTTTCTGGCCTTGATGGCATCCGCTCGCGAATAGGCGGCCTCCAGCGGCAACACGAAGACAAGCATCGCGATCGCGACCAACGTCATGGCGATGCAAGCCATTCTGGCGACTGACATTTTATTTCGATTTCCGCTAACGTGCGACATGGCTTCAGGGGCGTATCCGCTGGTCCCGGCACGTGAGCATTGCTTCCGCCGGCACGCAACGGTGAGATGAGCGTCATCTCCCGTATGGCCCTATACTATCATGCGTATGGATGATCGCCGCAGGGCTAAGCAGATTCCGGTTGGGTGGCCCACGGATGGGACCCGGCCAGCCACGCAGCAGTCGGACATCTCAATCGGAAACGCATGGTGGTAGTGGGCCAGTTTGAATGTCGGCCGGCGACCCGAAGGGCGGTAACGGGCCGGCAGCGGCTACAGCCGGATCCGACCCATTGCGGACATTCAGGCTAGGCTGGCGATTGGCAGGTGCTGGCAGGAAGCGGCCCGTCGGCTTCCGTATGGTGAGCGCTAAATCTCGGCGTAATAGACGTTACGGTAAAACAACATACACCGCCTACTACGTCAGCCACCCCAACGTGGTCGCTGTCGCAATCGGGGTAGAGAAACAGGCCGTGAGAACTACCATGGAGGGACACAACTTTCAGAAACTGAGGCCTCACATCCTACCTCTGCGCCTTGCCGGAGATGTGGTCGCCCGTCCAGATCATTATACGCGCATCCTCTTTGTAGCTGTCGGTCAGGAAATCCACGAGATCGTCAATCTGTTGCTGCTGGAGAAGGTCAAGAAGCTTCGGGGTCTTCTCTGGCTTTCGTCCTGCCCCTGGTCGTTTGCCGCCCCTATTCATGATTGAAATAGTTGAATGTTTTCAGATAAAGTGGCATTGCGGCACACGCGGGTAATGTGCTGATATCATACCACGGGAATGGAGGTGTGGGTCGGTGACTGATTGGGATACATACTCCCAGGTATCGCAGGCGTTCATTGCGCCTGTTACGGCGGTTGGCGTCTTGGCTTCTCTCTACATCGGCGTGCGGACACTGCGCGAGCTTCGCGACGAACGGATGCAACGTGGTAAACCAGTGCTGCGGTTCGATGGAGGGGGGTACCGATTACCGGCCCGACTAGATGACTCGTATGGTATACCCGGTATAGATCCAGCATACGCACGGAAGCTTATGGTGAATAGGCCAAAGGGCAAGAACCGCCTATCCATCGAGGGTCATTATACCAACCTCAAAAATCACGGCCTTGGTCCTGCACTCGATGTAAGCGTCACGTTTATCCCGTATCGAATCTTCATTGGCGAAGAATGCTTCGTGATAGACACGCACAAAAGACGGGAGATGATCTACTCTGAACCGCTCAACACTGTACATTCACACCCGAACCACATTTCGGCGGGCGGCACTGGAAGTTTCGGCCGGATTCCGACCCCGCTCGTTGTGGATTTTAATAGGACGATCACGCAACTTGATTGTGTGTTTAAGATCACGTGCCACGACGTATTCAAGGTCGAGCATGTGGTTTACCAAGGCGTGCGGATCATGCTGATACCGGAAGGCGACGATAAGGTAAAGTACGTACACTTTGTATTTCTCGAAGAGATGGATAAAGACGCCCCTGACTTTACTATCTTTGGAGGAACGGACAGTGCTTCGGTGTCCTTAATTGGTCCGTAGCGACCGTCCGCCACGCGTCTATGAAAACGTGTGCGGTGCCGGCCGGGTCTTTATGGCAGCCGCCAAGCCAGGATGGTCTACATCAACAATGCCAGCAAGGAATAGCGCTGTTTGCAGTTGCTTTTGGAACGTGAGTTCAGAATCTGGTGTTGATCCACGCGAGTACGGAAACAGCATTCCACATCGTGCGTGAAGCTCAGCGGCATCCATGATCGCCCCGATCGCTTCGACATTCCAAATGTCCTTGCCAAGACGTCCGGCTCCCCTTCGAATGAGACCCTCCAGACGCGAGTGCTGTGCCTGGAGCCACGCGACGGTGCCCCCAATCTCCTCCGCAATTGCGGTATCAGCATGTCGGGCACTGGCCTGCATGGGTTCGAGTATGCCGTCCGGGATGCGCGGTGCCGTCATGCCGACTGGAACTTGGGGACCTTTGCCGGCGACCGGAACGAATGGTTCGAGGAGCTTGATGCAGTCGATCGCATACTGCGCAATCGCGCTGAGCGCCATCGGCAGGAC
This sequence comes from Acetobacteraceae bacterium, assembly GCA_036489395.1. Classification (GTDB taxonomy): domain Bacteria; phylum Pseudomonadota; class Alphaproteobacteria; order Acetobacterales; family Acetobacteraceae; genus JASHVB01. The sequence goes on from DASXFW010000314.1 coordinate 41,684, forward strand.
AATCCGCGCGGCACGCTCCTCGCGGATATGTCGATCTCGCTCAAAATCGTTAGCCTGCTTGATCTGTCGCTGTATGAGCCAGACAGTCAGCCCGGCGCCAAGTAATGCGAGGATACCGGCCACCAGGGTCTGCCAGTGATCGAGGTGAGCCTTGATCCAGATATACACGCTCCAGGCGGTATCCATGGCGGATGATGTCCAACTACGGGGTGAAGGGGGTTATTGTATAACCTGCAGGTTGTGTTCGGAGTAGCATGTCTCGAAAAGCTTCCACTTTTGCCGCCAGTCTGCGGTCTCGAACTCCTTAACCTCGATCCATATCTCCGTGCCATCGCGCTCAATCTCCACGAAATCGATGGTGTAGGTTCAGATGAGCTTGCTGTTGAGATACAGGTCGATAAGCACTTGCCGGCGCCATTCGCGCAATTTACCGGATTTCACCCGCCAGCGCAGCTCCTCGGCATAATCGATGCAATGCTAGTAAACGAGTAGCTACTACCGGAAAGTCGGATACGGCCGCGAAATGACGGTGACGGGCGCGGAGCAGACCTCGAAGCGGCGAAGCATTTACGTCCGCTTCCCACCCATTGCAGGTATTCAAACTGACCCGCCACCCCGCATGGTCGTTCCGTTGGCCAAGCTACGAATCTCTGCTTAGGCTGCGTCCCGCGTGCCGTATGCCGACAACAAGGGCGATATCTCGAATTCCGCCACGAGGAAATCGATCATCGCCCGTACCTTGGCGGCCAACTGCCGACGGGACGGATACACGGCATGGATCGGCAACTGCCTGGGTTCGTACTCCTCCAGCAGGATGTTCACCTGGGAGCCGACAATCTCCTCCGGGAACAGCCAGACCGGCACGACTGCGATCCCGACGCCGCCAAGCACTGCCGTACGCACCGCCTCGGAGTTGTCGGCACGAAAACGCCCACTGACGTCGACTGCGATTGGTCCATCGCGGCCGGCGAAATGCCAGCGATTGCCGGTGGCCAGGCGCGTGTAGAGGATACAATCGTGCCGCGCGAGATCGGCAGGTACCATCGGCCTCCCGCGTCGCGCCAGATAGGCCGACGACGCAACAGTCACCCGCCGCGTCGTGCCGATGCGGCGCGCAATGAGAGACGGATCGGACAGATCGCCGACCCGAACGGCAAGGTCCAGCCCCGCCTCGACCAGATCGACGAACCCGTCGCTCATCGCCAGTTCCACATCGACCTGCGGATAGCGATCGAGAAACGCGGGTATGCGCGTCGCGACATGCAGTCGCCCGAACGCGACCGGGGTGCCGAGGCGGAGCAACCCGGACGGCAGGCCTCGCCTCCGGCCCACGCCCGTTTCCGCTTCCGCGACCGCCTCCAACGCGCGCGTCGCCAGGCCGTAGAACTGCCGCCCATCATCCGTCAGCGTCACGGCACGGCTCGACCGGTTGAGCAGGCGCACGCCCAGGTGCGCCTCAAGCGCGGCGATGGTGCGGCTGACCGTTGGCTGCGTGCTGCCCTGTTCGCGGGCGACCGCGCTGAACCCGCCGGTCTCGACCACGCGTACGAACAGTTTCATGCCGGCGAGTGCGTCCATGCCATCCTCATCAATACGTCTGACGTATGGGAGCAATCCGAATACTAAGCCTTCCGATGTCCGGGTGAATAGTCATCATGCTTTCCATCGCAAACTGAAGGAGCGCCGATGTCCCTGCGCGAGGAACTTGCCGCGTTTGCCGCGACCATGCCCAGTCGGATTCCGGCAGAACGCCGGGCCGTCATGGAGCGCGCTACCCAAAGTCTCTCGGCGAGCGGGATCGTCGAACGTGCCGCCAAGGCCGGCGATCGCGCTCCGGATTTCGCGCTGCCCGACGCGACCGGCCGCACGGTGGCGCTCGCGGACCTGCGCGCGAAGGGACCTGTTGTGGTGACGTTCTATCGTGGCGGCTGGTGTCCGTTCTGCAACATGCAACTGCGCGCCTATCAGCGGTTTCTGCCGGAGTTCGCGGGTCTGGGCGCCAGCCTGGTGGCGATCTCGCCTCAGACGCCGGACCATTCGCTGTCGAGTGCGGAGAAGAACGCACTGACTTTCCCGGTTTTGAGCGATGCCGGCGGCGAAGTCTCGGCACGCTTCGGCCTGAGGTTCGAACTCCCGGCGGAGCTGCGGGGGCTCTACACGGCTTTCGGCAACGATCTGTCACGCATCAACGGTGAGCCGGGCTGGCATCTGCCGGTTCCGGCGACCTACGTCATCGCGGCGGATGGCCGCATCGTGCTGGCTGAAGTCGATCCCGACTATCGGATGCGGCCGGACCCGGAGGTCGTGATAGCGGCCCTGCATGACCTCAGGCGTATGCGTTCGGCCGCATGATCCGTGGTTCGCCGTGGTTCGATTCGCGTGGCGAGACCTGACAGACCGCGGCACGCGTCATCGCTGGCTGACTCTTCGGCCCACGCCTCCACCGTCATGCCGACGCAGGTCGGCATCCACGACTATGCGGCGTGCGGCAACCGTAAGTCATGGATGCCGACCTGCGTCGGCATGAC
>DASXFW010000367.1:0-5455 GCA_036489395.1 Acetobacteraceae bacterium
CCTTGAGGGAGGGGTTGGGGGAGGGGTGCGTACATCCGCGGTCGATGGATGAACGCACCCCTCCCCCAACCCCTCCCTCAAGGGGAGGGGGACCCTTGTTTCTTGTTAGTCGGCCGCCGCCGGCTGGCGGCCAACTCGCAATGACACGCCGTTCGGCACCCCTGCATTGGTCAACATCGCCACGGGCTGGTATCACTCCGGCCGCCATCGAGTTGCGGCACTGTCGCGCCAGTTGCAGAATGACGCAGCCAGGAGCGTTGCTGATTCCTGGCAGGATTTGCGCGACGCAATTGCGGCCAGTACCAGGGCGCTGCGCCAGCCGCCACAGAGGAGTCGCTCATGCCGGAATCACCAGCACCGAACGAGACGGCAGCCTGGCGTGCGCTTGCCGCGCATTACGTGAAAATCAAGGACGTGCACCTCCGGCAGCTCTTCGCCGATGACCCGGCGCGGGGGGAACGCCTCGTGGCCGAAGCCGCCGGGCTATATCTGGATTATTCGAAGAACCGCATCACTGACGAAACAATTCGGCTGCTGCTGCAACTCGCGGAGGCGCGCGGCGTGGCGGCGCGGCGCGATGCGATGTTCCGCGGCGACACGATCAACGTCACCGAGCACCGGTCGGTGCTGCACGTGGCGCTGCGCGCGCCGAAGGATGCGCGCATCCTGGTGGATGGCCAGGACGTGGTGCCGGACGTGCACCAGGTGCTGGACGCGATGGCCCGCTTTGCCGATCGCATTCGTTCCGGTGCATGGCTCGGGCATACCGGCAAGCGCATTCGCAATGTGATCAACATCGGCATCGGCGGCTCCTATCTCGGGCCGGAGATGGCGTATCGCGCGCTGCGCCCGTTCACCGATCCGGCGATGTCGTTCCGTTTCGTATCCAACGTGGACGGCGCCAATTTCACCGAGGCCACGCAAGGTCTGGATGCCGGCGAAACTTTGTTCGTGGTGGCCTCGAAGACCTTCACCACGCTGGAGACCATGACCAACGCAGCGACCGCGCGCAAATGGCTGGTCGATGCGCTTGGCCACGAGGCGGCGGTCGCGAAGCATTTCGTCGCCCTGTCAACCAACACTGCCGCGGTACGCGAATTCGGCATCGATACCGCCAACATGTTCGGTTTCTGGGATTGGGTCGGCGGCCGCTATTCGATGGATTCGGCGATCGGCCTATCGACGATGCTCGCCGTCGGCCCCGCTGGTTTCCGCGACATGCTGGCGGGATTCCGCGCCATCGACGAACACTTCATGACCGCGCCGCCCGACCGCAACCTGCCGCTGCTGATGGGATTGCTCACCGTCTGGTACAACAATTTCTTCGGCGCGCAGACCATCGGCGTGATGCCGTACGCGTCGCGCCTGGCACGCTTTCCCGCCTACCTCCAGCAATTGGAAATGGAGAGCAACGGCAAGCACGTCGATCTGCAGGGCAACACGGTCGGCGTGCAGACCGGCGCCATTGTCTGGGGCGAACCAGGCACCGACGGGCAGCACTCGTTCTTCCAGTTGCTGCATCAGGGCACGAAACTTGTCCCGTGCGACTTCATCGGATTCTGCCGCCCGCTCAGCCCGCTCGCGCATCAGCACGATCTGCTGATGGCCAATCTGTTCGCGCAGGCCGAGGCACTGGCATTCGGCAAGACGGCGGAGGAACTCGCCGCCGAAGGTTCCTCCGCGTTCCAGACACCATTTCGCGTGACCGAAGGCAACCGTCCGAGCAACCTCATCCTGGCCGATGATCTGACCCCGTTCGCCCTGGGCGCGCTGGTGGCGTTGTACGAACACAACGTGTTCACCCAGGGCGTGATCTGGGGAATCGACTCGTTCGACCAGTGGGGCGTGGAGCTCGGCAAGGTGCTGGCGCAACGGATCGTTCCGGAGCTCGATGCCACCGCCGAACCCACGCTGGCGCACGACAGTTCGACCAATACGCTGATCCGGCGCTTCCGCCAGCGCCGCGCCTGACGTCCGGAGGCCGATCGCAAATCCAGGCCTGGTTCTGGCTGGGGCGGGAGGATTCGAACCTCCGTATGGCGGAATCAAAATCCGCTGCCTTACCGCTTGGCGACGCCCCATCTGGGTCCGACGCGGTGCATAGGTCCGCCGGCACGGCGGGTAAAGAGATATCCGCCCGCGCTACGGCTTGCGGAAGAAAGCGTCGGCGGCGCTGCGGTGGCCTTGCTTGCGGCCGATGTCCGCCTCGACGCGGGCAATCTCTTCCTTCAGCTCGGCGATATAGTCACGCAGCTCCTCGATCCCCAGCGTGTCCAGCACCAGCTTCTCCAGCCGGCGCCGCTTGCGCACCGGGGCGTCTTCGTCATCCACCGCCATGGGCTGCCTCCGTGGTTCGTGGCGCGGAGCATACGGCAGCGGGGCACTGTGCCCAAGCGACGGGGATTGCCGCAGCGCTAACGGGCAACTAAGCAGATTTGCATGAGCTATCTCTGCCAACGTGGCGGCCTTCGGCACCACAATCACCCGTCATGGCCGGGCGTGACCCGGCCATGACGGGAACATCGAGCTCCGGCGGAAGCACGATCCGCGCCCTGCAGCTTGTCGCCGACCGCGAGCTCGTGCTCGCCCGGCGCGATCCACCGCCGTCCCCCGGCCCTGGCGAGGCGCAGTTGCGCATCCGCGTCGTCGGCCTGAACCACATCGACGTCTGGGGCTTCCGCGGCATGGCCTTCGCCAAACGCCAGTACCCCCTGGTGGTTGGCGCCGAGGCCGCGGGTGAGGTCGTCGCAACCGGCGACGGCGTGACGAACGTCAGTCCCGGCGACCGCGTCATCCCGTTCGCCGCCCTGGTCTGCGGCACCTGCAAGCCCTGCCGCACCGGCCGCGAGAACCTGTGCGAGAACCCGTCCGGCGTGCGCGGCTTCCATCTCGACGGCTTCGCCCAGGAGCTCACCAACCACCCCGCCCGCTTCCTGGTCCGCATCCCCGACGGTGTCGATCTGCGCGACGCCGCCACCGTCCCCGTCGCCTACGCCACCGTGGAACACATGCTGTTCGACAACGCCAAATTGGAACCCGGCGAGACCATCCTGGTGCACGCCGGCGGCTCCGGCATCGGCAGCATCGCCATCCGCATCGCCAAATCGCTCGGCTGCACCGTCATCACCACCGTCGGCAGCGCGGACAAGGCCGCGAAAGCGAAGGCGCTTGGCGCCGACCACGTCATCAACTACCGCGAGGACCGCTTCGAGGGCGTCGTCCGCCGCCTGACCGCCAAACGCGGCGTCGATGTCGTGTTCGAGCACACCGGCGCCGACACCTGGACCGGCTCGCTGTTCTCGCTGAAGCGCGGCGGCCGCCTGGTGACCTGCGGCGCCACGTCCGGCCCCGCCGGCAGCATCAACCTGATGCAGCTCTTCCAGCAGCAGTACCGCATCATCGGCTCGTTCGGCGCGCCGATCTCCGCGCTGTCGCGTGCGTTGGACCGCATCGCCGCCGGCGTGCGGCCGGTGATCGACACTGTTTACGGCATGGAACAGTTCCGCGACGGCCTCGCGCGCCTGGAAAGCCGCGACGTATTCGGCAAGCTGCTCGTCGAGCTCTGAATGCGCCGGCAATTGTCCCGCTACGGCGAGCGCATCCTCGGGCGCATCGTCAAATGGCTGCTGGCCGTACTCCGCCGCACCGATCCGGACCGCGCGTCGGATTTGTGCGGCGCGATCGCCCGCACCATCGGCCCCTGGCTGCCCGCGCACCGTACCGGCCGCGCCAATCTGCGCGCCGCCTTCCCCGGCAAGGACGCGGCCTGGGTCGAGGCAACGCTGCGCGGTGCATGGGAAAACCTCGGCCGCGTCGCCGGCGAATACGTGCATCTCGGACAGATGTGGGATTTCGATCCGGATCACCCCAACACTGGCCGCATCCTGACCGATGCCATGCCCGGCTTCATCGCGCTGCGCGACGACGGCAAGCCGGCACTGTGTTTCGCCGCGCATCTTGGGAATTGGGAAATCCCGGCCATCGCCGCGCACGCCCACGGCCTGGCGTCGGCCGTCGTGTACCGCATGCCGAACAACAAGGCGGTGGCGAAGGAGATCGTGCGCATCCGCGCACCACTGATGGGCCGGCTGATCCGCACCCGCGCCCAGGCCGCGCTGGAAATGGCGGCGGCGCTGCAACACGGCGAGCACCTCGGCATGCTGGTGGACCAGCATTTCTCGCGCGGCGTGGACGTGACGTTCTTTGGCCGCCGCTGCAAGGCAAACCCCACGATCGCGCGGCTGGCGCGGCAGTTCGATTGCCCGGTGGTCGGCACGCGAGTGATCCGCCTGCCCGATCGGAGGTTTCGGGTCACCCTCGATGGTCCGTTCACTCTGCCGCGCGATGCCGCCGGGCAGGTCGATGTCGCGGCGTCCACGCAGATGATCGCCACCGTGGTGGAAGGCTGGATTCGCGAGCACCCCGAGCAATGGCTGTGGTTTCATCGACGATGGCGGTGACGGCGCGATATCGTTTCGTGTGGTTACCGGCCGCCGACGGACCCGGGGCGACAGAACGGCTGGGAATGGGTTCCAAAGGCCCACCTCCCCTTGGGGGAGGGGTAGGCGCTTCCGAAGTCCGCGGCTGTACGTACCCCTCCCCCTGGCCCCCTCCCTCAAGGGGAGGGGGGACACTTGGAGGCTCGGCTCGCAGTGGCGGCAGACGCTCAAGGCTTTGTCATTCCTCGCGCTCGCGTCTGCCACAATTGCGGCGGCAGCATCGCCTAGGCCAGCCCGGACGTACCCGCATCACGGAGGCCGCCCCATGCGTTCCGCATTGCCGTCTGCCATTGCCCTTGCCGCACTTCTCACCGCACCCGCGCTGGCCCAGGGCGTGCCGCCCGGTGCCAATCCGGCGACCGGGGCGCGGCCGGGCAACGACATCGGCACCGGCATGTCGATGCCGATGGGCAACCGCGCCAGCAACATCAACGGCCAGGATACGCGCTCCGACATCGCGCCCAATCTGCCATCGCCGCAGCTCGGGCCGGACGCCTCGGCGATGGATTACCTGCGCGCCGCAGAGGGTTCGCTGCAGGCCGGCAGGACCGGCGAGGCACAGCAGTCGCTGGAGATGGCGCAGACCCGCTTGCTCGACCGTTCGGTGCCGCAGGGCGACACCAACGCCCCCAGTGCCAACCCGGCTGTGGAGCAAATCCAGCAGGCCTTGCAGGCGCTGGCGGCCGGCGATCGCGCGCAAAGCCTGCAACTGATCCAGGCGGCGATCCCGCAGGCACAGGCGGAGAGCCGGCCGCCCGGCGCACCGCACTCGTAGGACTTGCGCGCCCCGCCGGCGGGCTGGCTGCGAGACCAGCCCACGGTTGAGTCAGGACCACGCGACAGCCGGAGCCGGAAGGTGCAGGGCAGTAATATCACCTGCCGAAAAGAGCGACGTACGCTCCGATGTCCGTCCCGTCATGCCGACGCAGGTCGGCATCCACGACTTACGGCTGCTG
>DASXFW010000368.1:0-5017 GCA_036489395.1 Acetobacteraceae bacterium
TGCGCGGCGCCTGGGGGTCGTCAGGCCGGGACGAAGAAACGGCCCCTTTCAGCCGAACAAAGAAACGCCATCAGGTGGGTGGCGTGGCCCGGCAAGGCAAGGGGCGGACGTTTCTACCCACTCCAAACAGCGAGGAAGCTCTTTTTTCGAGTGCCCAGCGACATCGCGTCGAATCGTGTGTGCAAGTGCCGCGTCAGGTCAAACATGCGGATCAGAACATCCACAGTGGCATCGATATCGGCGTGTTTCGCAGCGGCAACGAAGTGCAGAAGCTCTTCGCCGGTCAGGAACGGGTAAATCGAGCTCTCGTCCGGCACGTAGGATAGGCGCCGCTTCGCGTCTTCCGGCGCCTGCATCAGGTTGATCCCGTCGATCCATACCTGCCCCGCATCTGCCGGCTGCGCACCGGCAAGAAGACGCAGCAAAGTCGATTTTCCGATGCCGTTCGCCCCTTGCAGGACATGGACGCCCGTCGCGAACGCGCAATCCAACGAATGGAAGACCTGCTGCCCTTCATACGAAGCGCCGAGCCCTTCGGCCGCAAGGATCGGATTATCGCTCATCGAGACACCGCGGCAATCGCGGCACCCGACCAGAGGGCCGAGAGCAGTACAGCGTAAAGCAAGCTGCGCCGCCCACCGTGGATGACGGGCCATCGCAGCAGGGCCAGCAGAACCTGATAAGCCAGTGCCAATATGAAAATGATCAGCAGCGATAACAGACCGCGCATGAGTTGCGGCGAAAGAAGAATGACCAGCGGCACGCCATTGAGCAGTAGCACGAACTTTGTGTCGCATTCGGGCCAGTAGTGCCGAGGAAGCGGCAGTGCCGCCAGGTAGCTCGCCATAACGCTGCGTGCCTCGGCCAGCATGCGGTAAAATCCAGCCAGCAGCAGGCTGCTCGCCGCCATTGCCAGGATCGCGGTTGGCAGTGCACGTGCATCGAAATGAAAGATCGCCATCAGACGATCCGCGCCGAATGCCAGCACGATCGCTGCGCCGAAGCGCAAGACGGTCTGTGTCGGATGTTCCGCGACCGCCTTGCACTGAATGAGCAGGATTGGCGCCCGGCGCGCAAGGATGCGCACGGGAACCTCGACCGACCGCCAGCCGGGACCGAGGCGTCCGCTTCCGCCGCCGCGCCCGAAGCGTTCAGCAGCCAGCATGTTCATGACACCGGCGGTGATTGCTGCGATCGGCAGCACCCATCGCACGCCGTCGGGCGCTGCGAGCCCCGCGACCAGTGCGCCGTTGCCCAGGACGACGCCTGCCAGAACGATAAGACGGCGGGTCAGGACGGCGTGCTGTGCGATCATCGCCAGACCGAGCAAGACCAGAAGGCAGCATGCTGCATAAGGATCGTGGAGCGGCGACAACATGCGCGCCAAAGCGGTGCCGGCCGATATCAGTATCGCGCCGTTCGCGGCCGCGAGCAGCGTCGCCTCGACACCAAGGCGCGCGCCGCGAGGCACCGGAAGTGAAGCGGCGTAGCGCGCGAACGCTCCGCCGGAGAGGGCGTGCCGCTGCGGCAATATCCACAGGACGGCGGCGAGGTCGATCACGATCGCGACGCAAAAGCGCTGCGCGGGCGTGAGGCCAGGGGATACAGAACTCGCGAGCAATGATCCGGCGTGGAGGAAGACGGAAACGAGTGGCGGCCCGGGCACGATCAGGCAGGCGAGCACGAACCACTGCCAGTGCCTCAGAACGAGTTCCCCACTGGTCCGAATGTACCAGCGCAAGCGCAACCGCACTAATCGGCCATACATGCTCTGACTGACGCGCTCAAGGTTGCTGACTCCGGATCAGGCGATGGTCTCACGTTTCGCAGGCCGGGATCGGGATCGGCGAAAGTTTGCCTCCTTCATCGTATTCCGCAGGCATGCGGCGACCAAGGGTCCCGGGCACCGGGCCAGCCAGCCGCTGGGCATCGGCACCGTGCACCGGCCAACCATCCTCATGGCAAGTCCGGCTGATCCGCGCCACCCTTTTGGCGCATCGCCGTCTGCACAAGACCGTTTACCTTTCGCGGTGGGTAGCCAGCACGCGGATCACCGCGTGTGGCCCAGTCCACCACCCCAGATCCACCAGCCCTCGTGCGTCAGCCTGCCGGCGGCCTGGGTTGCGGCCGCTGTGTCGCAGAACATGCCAAAGCAGGTCGCGCCGGAGCCGCTCATGCGAGCCAGCAGGCAGCCGGGCTGTGCTGCCAACGCGTCAAGAACGCTGGCGATGACCGGCGCGAGCCGACGCGCCGGCGGTTCCAGGTCGTTGCGAAGCCTGCGCAGATCCGTCGCCATCGCCGCTGCGTCGTCCCAGCGCGCGGGAAGCTCGGCTGGCGCAGAGAAGGCACCGGAGCGGGTGCGGAACACCGCGGCTGTGGCCAGCGCGACGCCAGGATTGACCAGCACCACCCCGCATGCCGGCAAGGTGGGCGCCGGCTCCAGACGCTCGCCGATGCCGCCCATGCGGACGGGTCGCGATGCCAGGCATACCGGGACGTCGGCACCCAGGCTCAGCGCGATGCGCGCCAGGGCGGCCGGATCGGGCGTGACGCCCCACAACCGGCACAGCGCGCGCAACGTCGCTGCCGCATCCGCCGAGCCGCCACCGATGCCGGAGGCGACCGGCAGGCGCTTGTCCAGCGTGATCCGTGCGCGGGCCGCCACGCCGGTTTCCGCGGCCAGCGCGCGGGCGGCGCGCAGCACGAGGTTCTCGCCCTCGCCTGCCAGCGCCGCCGCGAACGGCCCGGTCAGCGACAGCGACAGATCGTCGGCTGGCACACAGTGCAGCGCGTCGCCGACCGCTGCGAATGCCACGAGGCTGTCGAGCATGTGGTAGCCGTCGTCGCGGCGGCCGATGATGTGCAGGTAGAGGTTGAGCTTCGCCGATGCCGCCTCGGCGACCGCGGCTTCGGCCGTCATTGCGCGAGGGCGCGAGCGATGGGATCCATCCTCATCCCCGCAAAGGCGGGGAGGTGGACTTCACGCTTTGTCCCCGCGTTCGCGGGGCGGAGCTGGGTCCCCGCGTTCGCGGGGCGGACGGCCGGGCGGTCACTGACCGCTGACCATCGCGCCGCCCTTCGGCAGTTGCAGCTTGGCCTCCAGCTTCGTCGCGTCGTCGGCCGTGGGGTTCAGCGTCAGTGCGCGGCGCCACTGATATTGTGCCTCAAGCTTGCGGCCTGCCGCCGCATAGGCGTCGCCCAGATGTGCGTTGAGCGTCGAGTCCTCGGGGTCGAGTTCCACCGCGCGCTGCAAGGTCGTGACCGCCTGGGACACTTCGCCCTGGCGCAGCATCACCCAGCCGAGGCTGTCGATGATCGCGCCGTCATCCGGCCTGCCGGCCGCGGCCTTCTGGATCATCTGGCGCGCTTCGGCCAGGTGCTCATCCTTGTTGGCCCAGGTGTAGCCGAGATAGTTCAGCACCGACGGCTGATTTGGCACGAGCGTCAGCGCCTGGCGGAAATCCGCCTCGGCCTGCGGCCAGCGCTGCATGTGGTCGTAATCAACGCCGCGCTGATAGAACACCGCCCAATCCGCGCGCCGCACCGGCATCATGCGGTCGATCGCCCGGCTGTAGGCGGCGATGGCATCGACGTAGCGATGCCAGTCGCTGAGGATATCGCCTTGCTCCACCGCCGGCAGCGCACTGTCGGGATACTGCGCGGCGATGCGATCCAGGTCGTGCAGCGCGTCGCCAGGATGGCCGAGCTGCGCGGTCAACTGCGCGCGGCGCATGCGGACAACCGGGCTCAGCGGGTCGCTGTCGCTTACGGCGGCCAACATATGCAGCGCCTCGGCGTTATGCTGCTGGTCCATCAGGATTTCCGCACCGACCACGCGGGCCGCGGTGAAATCCGGTCGCAGGTTCAGCGCGAGGCGGAGCATGATTGTGGCGAGATCGTCGGAATCCTCGCCGCGCAATGCCGCGGCGAGCGCGAGGTAGGCCTCGGCGATGCCATCGGACGGCCCGGTGACCGGACGATCGCGGCTGGCGGCAAGCAGCCGCGGCAGCGCGATCACCATATCCGGTGCGCCTTCGGCGAATTCGCCGAGCGTACGTTCCGCCGCCGCGGCATGGCCCGAGCGGGTCTGCCAACTCGCGAGTATCTGCGCCAGGCGCAGGTTGAGGTCCGGCATTTCGGCGTTGGCGATGGCGTAGAACTTCGCGGCATCCGCCGGACGATCGGCGACGTCGGCGATCATGCCGGCGTGCAGCGCGAAGGTGCCGCGGAAGCGCTGACCGTCGATGAACGGCTGCAGTGTAGCCAGCGCGGCATCGGTCTGGCCGGCGCCTGCCAGCGTCCAGGCCAGCATCAGCGGCTGCAGGAGCTGCGTCAGGCCCTGGCGCGGGATGTCCTGCAGCCCGGTCTCAGCCGCCTGCCAGTTGCCGCTGCGCACGTCCTGATTGACCAGCACCAGCCGCGCGACCTGGTTATTCGGCAATTGCCGCGCGAGCTGCACCGCTTCCGGCCGGCCGTCGAGCAGCGCCGCGATGAAGGCCTGCTGCTTGATTTCCGGATCGTTCGGGCGCGCCGCGAGCGCCTTGAGGAAGGCGGTGGCGGCGACGTTCGGATTGGATTGCAGCTCCGCCACGTGGCCGACCAGGAATGCGGCGTCCACGCCGGACGGCTGGTAGTCCACCGCACGCGAACTGCTGGCGAGGGGCTCGGCCGCCGCGCACGCGGACAGCAGAGAGAGGGCCAGGAGCGATGCGCGGCCCAGGCTTCGTGAATGCTGCATCTGCACAGTTTACTTCACGGACACGCGATCTGTCATCGGGATTTGTTGGATTGCGGCGAAAAAGTGACCAGTCCTTCTGTCATTGCCATCTGTCATGGCGAGGCGGCTTGACTGTCATGCGAGTTGCCCACCGGCCTTCGGCCGACCCGCGACTGGACGAAACGGCGTCGGCGGCCTGACGTAGGTTCCCCCCTCCCCTTGAGGGAGGGGTTGGGGGAGGGGTGCGTACATCCGCGGTCGGTGGATGTACGCACCCCTCCCCCAACCCCTCCCTCAAGG
>DASXFW010000399.1:0-2063 GCA_036489395.1 Acetobacteraceae bacterium
AAGTAGGAGTGCCACACCCATGATAAATCGCAGATCGCGAACGTGGTTCGATACGGAAAGCCGGTCTATTGTGGCGGCTGGGTTGCCGGTTTCCAGCCACTCCAGCAACCACTTGCCGCAGCCTTCGATCCTTCCCGGCGCCGGCTTTGGTTGCATGGCCGCTCCCCCCCTTCGCTGGTCAGCGAAATACTAGGAGGAAGACGGCAGCCATTACAAGATGTTCATTACAGCGGCCGCCGCATTCTATCCCACCATCTTTTGCTCTTTCGTTTGGCATGAACGGGGCGCTGACGGGCGCCGATTTCCGCCGCTAGCAGAGCAAGTAGCCTGTTATACTCGCGCATGACGTCTTGGTTCTTTGCGACGTCGGAGGAAGCTACAAAGTGGGTGTCCCACTCGGCCTTCCAATCTGCTCCCCACCCATTCCGTAATCGATTGTGCTAAGGGTCCGTTGATAAATAACTGAATCGCGGCGTGATTTCATGTCGGCGGGGGATTCCGGCGCGGATGCTGAGTGTACTAGACTCGGCACGTGGTTGACGAGGCCGCCATCCAGTTACGCTTGGAGGCGCTCGATCCGGTGCTGGACGAACGCAGCCGGCGGCGTTTCGCGGCAGCGGAGGCGTGTGCTGCGGGACGCGGCGGGATCGCGTTGGTCTCACGGATCACCGGCATCGCCCGCAGCACCATCAATCGCGGCCTGGCGGAACTTGGCGCCGCGGCATCCGGCGACAGGCCCTCAGGGCGGGTGCGTCGTGCTGGCGGCGGCCGCAAGAAGCTGACTGTGACCGACGCCACGCTGCTGTCCGACCTGCAGGGTTTGGTCGAGCCGACGACGCGCGGGGATCCACAGGCGCCGCTGCTGTGGACCAGCCGCAGCCTGCGCAATCTCGCCGAGGCGCTGCAGGCGATGGGCCACCGCATCGGGCACAACGTGGTCGCCGATCTGTTGCGACGGCTGAACTACAGCCTGCAAGGCAACCGCAAGACCCGCGAGGGCAGCGACAGTCCGGATCGGGACGAACAGTTCGGCTACATCAATGCACAGATCGGCGCCGCTCTGGCCGCGGGTGAACCGGCGATTTCGGTGGACACCAAAAAGAAAGCTCGTTGGCGACTTCAGGAACGCCGGTCGCGAGTTGCGTCACACAGGCAATCCCGAGCCGGTGCGCGTGCACGACTTCAAGATTCCCGAACTCGGCCGTGCGGTGCCGTATGGCGTCTACGACATCGCCGGCAACACCGGCTGGGTCAGTGTCGGCATCGACCATGACACCGCGAGCTTCGCCGTCAACGCCATCCGGCGCTGGTGGCAGACCATGGGGCGGGCGCGTTACCCGGAAGCGCGCAGCCTGGTGATCACCGCTGATTGTGGCGGCAGCAACGGCGCTCGCGTGCGGTTATGGAAGCGCGAACTGCAAGCTCTGGCCGACGAACTTGGTGTGACCATCACCGTCTGTCATCTGCCGCCCGGCACCAGCAAGTGGAACAGGATCGAGCACAGGCTGTTCTCGTTCATCACGCAGAACTGGCGCGGCAAGCCGCTGGTCAGCTACCAAGCCATCGTGCAACTGATCGCCGCGACCACGACACGCACCGGCCTGAACGTCAAAAGCGAGATCGACACCGCGATCTATCCGCCGGGCATCAAGGTCACTGATCGCGACATGGCGGCGATCAATATCACGCCGCATCCCTTCCACGGAGAGTGGAACTACACCATCGCTCCCAAACTGGAATGATGCTTCAGTTGTTCGTCAACAGACCCTTAGGGCCGCAATGGCGTCAGCCCTGATCGCTGCGAATGAGCCGGAGCAGGGGCACGCCCAACTTGCTGCTGTCGCGCAAGCGGCCGAGGCGGCTCCGACCGCTGACCTACGAGCCTACTATCTTGAGAGCCTGATCCGCGCCTATGCCGAGGTCGGTGACTTCGAACAAGCCTTGAATCTGCTGAATCGGTCATTCCCAGTCACGAGCCACGACTGTCCGGTAAAGGTTGGAGTCCTGGACCGCGGATTTTTGCTCGCTCTGTTAGGCCCATAGGAATGTGCCCTGATCGGTCG
>DASXFW010000159.1:0-27420 GCA_036489395.1 Acetobacteraceae bacterium
ATTGCTTCGGCCAAGCGGCCTCGCAATGACAAGGGGGGCTCCAGTTTCTTACGACCTAGCAATGACGGATAGGCAGCAATGACTTACGCGCTCGCCGCATTCACCAGCGGCAGCACCTGTTCCGCCATCAGCGTCATGGAACGCCGCGCCAGGGCCGGATCGCGCCAGTCGTGGCCGGCATACAGCATGGTGCCGAACGGTCCGGTCTCCTCGCGAAACGCAGCGATCTCGTCGGCCACCTTGTCGGGTGTGCCGTGGATGATCAGCCGCTCGCACACATCGTCCAACGTCACGCTGTCATCCGGGAGGTTGGGGTTGGGCTTGAAAATCACCGCGCGGCCGGCCTTCATCATCTTGGTCAGCAACTGGCTGTAGTAGAATCGGTACGGACTGTCCGGTCCCAGCGCGTATTCCCGCGCCGTCGCCGCATCATCCGCCACGAACACGCTTTTTGCCACGCGCCAGCGCGATGGATCGGCAGTGTGGCCGCCGATCGCGCAGCCTTCTGCGTATTTCGGCCAGTGCGTCTTCACCCATTGCGGCAACAGGAAGTTCGCCGAGATCATGTCCCACCCGCGTTCTCCGGCCTGCGCCGCACTGGCCGAGTACGGGCTGACCACGGTCGTGACGATCGGCGGATGCGGACGCTGCAGCGGCTTCGGCAGCACACCCTGGCCGATCTCCTGCATCAGCGTGCGCGCTGTCGAGATGTTCCAATACTTTCCCTGGATGTCGTAAGGCGGCTTCGACCGCCAGATCTCCAGTACCTGGTCGATGCATTCCAGGAACATCTCGCCGCGTTGCCCGCTCAGATTGCCATACACTTCGGCATCGGACGGCAGGCCGCCCGGACTGATGCCGAAATTGAACCGCCCCTCCAATAAATGGTCCAGCATGGCGATCTCGGCGGCGATCCGCGCCGGGTGCGAGTTCGGCATGTTCACCGTGCCGGTACCCAGCCGCATCTGCTTCACCTGGTCCACCAGCGTCGCCAGGAACAACCCGCAGGAGGTGATGTTCTCCGCCGCGTCGGTGCTGTGCTCGCCGCAATAGGCTTCGGTGAAACCGAGCTCGTCGGCCAGGACGAACGCCTCCCGGTCCTCGCGCAGCGACATCCGCCAGTCCTTGTCCAGCGGATGGATGGGCATTGTGAAGAACCCGAGCTGCATATCGATTCCCTGAATAAGTGACCCAGCGCTACCACGCGCGAGGCGCGGCTGCCAACGCGGTCATGCGCGAGTGAATGATTTTTAGAAACTACCCAGGGATGTAAAAGTTACTTAGCATCGCCGTTAGGTATCGGTCGGCCTTCCCTGTCATTGCGAGGCCGCTTGGCCGACGCAATCTCCCGCAGGAGATTGCTTCGGCCAAGCGGCCTCGCAATGACAGAATGGCGCCGTTTCATCCAGGGTGGGCCTGCCTCGTTTGGTAATAAATCGCAACGACAACATACCAACGTTCGTCGCTAACTGCTGCCGATCAATATCCCGACCGCGAACACCAGCGCGCCGCCGAATGCGACCTGCATGGTCGCCGGAATCACCGGCGTGTCCATGTATTTCCAGCGCACCCAACTGATCAGGCCCAGCTCCACGATCACCACGCCGATGGCCACGGTCATGGCCGTCCAGAACGTCGGGATCAGGAACGGCAGCGTGTGGCCGATGCCGCCGAGCGTCGTCATCACGCCGGTGATCGCGCCGCGAATGATCGGCGCGCCGCGGCCGGTGAGGCTGCCGTTGTCCGACAGCGCCTCGGCGAAGGCCATTGAAATGCCCGCGCCGATGGATGCCGCCAGGCCGACGACGAACGCCTCCCACGGATTGTGCGACGCGAACGCCGCGGCGAACACCGGCGCCAGCGTGGACACCGATCCATCCATCAGACCCGCCAGGCCGGGCTGGATGAAGCGCAGCACGAAGGAACGGCGGGCCTGGGTGTCCTCGGCGCGGCGAACGTTCTCCGGCAGGTTCACGTCGGTCAATTGTTCGGCGCGGTGTTCGTGTTCGACCTCCGCTTCCGCCAGGTCGCCGAGCAGCTTGCGGACCGACACGTCCTCGCTGCGGGCGGCGGCGCGGCGGTAGAATTGCTGCGTCTCGACTTCCATGTTCTCGGCGAGCTCGCGCACTTCATCCAGGTTCAGCGGCAGGATCTGCCAGACCGGCTTGTGCTGGATGAAGCCGCGTATGTCGTGGCGGCGGATCAGCGGGATGTGCTCGCCGAACTTCTGACGGTAGAGATCGAGCAGCTTCTGGCGGTGCTCGCTTTCTTCCTCGGCCATCTCGGTGAAGACCTTGGCGCTGCCGGGGTAGTCCTGGCGCAGGCCTTCGGAGATGTCGGTGTAGATGCGGTTGTCCTCTTCCTCATTGGCGATGGCCAAAGCGAGGACTTCGCGTTCGGTCAGGTCTGAGAAGTTGCGCATGGCGGAAATGTGGCCGTTGCACCGCCCGGGTCAAGCGGGCGGTGGAATGATGCAAGTGCATCGCAATATCGGCCAGTGCTTCCCTGTCACCTGAAGCCATCCGATGCGCGCAGCGCCAGCAGGCGATCGATCGCGGTGCAGGCGAATTGCAGCCCCGCCGCATCGATCATACGGCCGTCACGCACCTTCTCGTGCACGCCGCCGATAACGACCTGCGGTGCCGCCAGCACTCGGGCTCCGATCGCCAGCAGCGTCTCGTTGACCTGTGCCTGCGCCCGCACGCCGCCGGTGAACGCAGGCGACGCCGAGATCACCATCACTGGCTTGTCCAGCAGCGCCGCATTGCCGAACGGGCGGGAGGCCCAGTCCAGCGCGTTCTTCAGCACGCCCGGCATGCCGTGGTTGTATTCCGGCGTGGCGATCACGACGGCATCGCTCGCGCGGATCGCCTGCCGCAGCGCCTGGATCTGGGGCGGAGCGTCGTCGCCTTCGTCGTCCTGGTTATAGAGCGGCAAGTCGAGGTCGAGGATCGTCAGTTCCGTGTCCGGCAGCAGTTTCGTCTGCAGCCCGCGCAGGATCGCGCGGCTATGGGAATCGGCGCGCAGGCTGCCGGACAGGCCGAGCAAGCGGGCCGCGGGAGCGATGCCGAGCATGGTGGTTTCCTCCCGGCTCAGGCGATCGGACCGCTGCCGGCGCCCGTCTCACCCAGGACGGCAGCGATGTCGGCGAGGTCGCGCCGCGTCAGTTCCAGCGCCGCCGCGGCGATCCAGCCATCCACCTGGGCGCCGCTTCGCGCGCCGACGATCGCGCCGGTCACGCCAGGCCAGACGAGGGTCCAGGCGATGGCGACCGCGGCCACCGAGGTGCCGTGGCGTTGTGCGATTGGCTTCAGGCCCTCGGCGAGCTTCAGGTTGCGCGCCAGGCGTGCGCCGGTGAACTCCGGGTTGCGCGAGCGCCAGTCATCCGCGGGCAGGGCGCGGGCGCGGGCGGCGCTAAAGCGGCCGGACAACAGGCCGGACTGCATCGGGCTGTACACAATGACGCCGGTCTCGTGGGTGTGGCACCAGGGCAGCTCGGCGGCCGCGGCGTCGCGGTGGATGGCGGAGAACGGCGGCTGCAGCGTATCGACGTGGCCCAGCGCTTCGGCGGCCGCGAGCTGCGCGGCGTTGTGGTTGGACAGGCCGACGGCGCGCACCTTGCCCTCCTGCTTCAGGTCCAGCAGCGTCTGCCAGTAAGCCGCCAGCTTCGTGCCGTCCTCGGCCGGCCAGTGCATCTGATAGAGGTCGATGCGCTCCACCCCGAGGCGGCGCAGCGACGCCTCCACTTCGCGGCGGATGCTGTCCGGCGCGCCGACCTGGCGGGGCAGGGCGCGGCGATCGTTCAGGTCCCAAACCAGCCCGCATTTGGTGAATACGTAGGGGCGCCGGCTGGCGGGAATGCCGGCAAGGGCCTGGCCGACCAGTTCCTCGGAATGGCCGAGGCCATAGACCGCGGCGGTGTCGATCCAGTTGATGCCGCTGGCGACGGCGTGACGGATCGCGGCGATCGAGTCACGGTCGTCCTGTGCGCCCCAGCCGACGGCCCAATCGGCGCCGCCGATCGCCCAGGCGCCGAAACCAACGCGTGTGATGTGCATGCCGGTCCGGCCGAGCGGATTTGTGGGCAGGGAAGCTTCGCCCGCGGGGGCGATGGCGTGTGCTGACATGGCAAGGTCCTCCTTGTGCAGTGCAACATGGGGGCCGTTGCTGATCGTCCTAATTGAAGATATCGATGTGTTCCATCTGACTGGTCGCTGAATGGAGGCCCGCGATGGAGCTTCGGCAGTTGCAGCATTTCCTGGCCGTCGCCGAGGAACGCCATTTCACCCGTGCCGCGCGGCGGGTGAACATCGTGCAGTCGGCACTGTCCACCTCGGTTCGGCTGTTGGAGGAGGAGCTTGGGGCTCGCTTGTTCGTGCGCACCACGCGCCAGGTGCGGCTGACCGCGGCGGGCGAGGTGCTGGTGGGCAAGGCGCGGGATCTGTTGGCGGCGGCGCGGGATGCGCGCGAGGCGGTGGCGGCGGTGCAAGGCATGACCCGCGGCACGCTGCGCATCGGCACGGTGCAGAGCCTGCCGGCGTTCCTCGATCTGCCGTCGCTGCTGGCGCGGTTCCACGCCCAGCACCCGCGGATCGAGGTGCGGCTGTCGCAGTCCAGTGCGACGGCGTTGCTGGACCAGGTCAGGACCGGCCGGCTGGACCTGGCATTTCTGCCGGTGGGCGAACCGCCGGAGGACCTGCACACGGCGCTGATCGCCTGCGAGGCGATGGTGGTTGCGTGCGCGCCGGACCACCTGCTTGCCGGGCGCCGCGACGTGCCGCTGGCGTCGCTGCGCGGCGAATTGTTCGTGGATTTCGCGCCGGAATGGGGCACGCGCAAGCTGGTGGATCGCGGTTTCCTCGCGGCCGGGGTGGAGCGCCATATCGGCTTCGAGGTCAGCGATCTCGGCACACTGCTCGATCTGGTGGGGCGCGGCCTGGGTGTCGCACTGCTGCCCGAGGCGCTGGTGCGCGCGCGCGTTCCGGCGCTGGGGGTGGCCGAGCTGGCCGGGCCTGAACTCTGCTGGGAATTGGTCGTTGCGTACGCGGCGGGCGAGGATGCCCAGCCGGCGGATCAGGCGCCACGGGCGTTCCTGGCGCTGCTGGATGGAGCGAACGACGCCGCCCACGAAGCGGGAGAGAGCCTCCCCCAGGCTTTGATCCGGGGTCGGGGCGCGACGGCACCGGCAGCCGCCGCAGACGGCGGCACAGCCACGACAGCACGCTGAACCGCGCGCGGCTTTGCAGCTTCCCGCGGTTCCATTCGCGTCGTTACGCTCCACGCCTTCGCAAAGGCAGGCGCTATCGGCTCCTGAGCCTCATCGCCCGTCCCAAAGCGATCGCGGCGATTACCCCGCCGCGTTGTTCATCGCCGTATCCACCGCCGTGCCCACCCGCTCCACGATCGTGTCGATGTCTGCCGCCGTCGCGATATAGGGCGGCGCGATCAGCACGTGGTCGCCGTGGCGGCCGTCGATCGTGCCGCCCATCGGATAGATCGCCACGCCGTTGGCCAGCGCAGCGCGCTTCACCCGTTCGTTCACCTTCAGCGCCGGATCGAATGGCTGTTTCGTTGCGCGATTGGTCACGAACTCCAGCGCCCAGAACAAGCCGCGGCCGCGGATGTCGCCGACGTGACGGTGGTTGCCGAACCGTTCGGTCAGCGCCGTCTCCAGCCGCGCACCCATCGCGCGCACATTCTCCAGCAGCCCGTCGTCGCGGATGATGCGCTGCACCTCCAGCGCGGCGGCGCAGGCGACCGGATGCGCCTGATACGTATGCCCGTGCATGAAGCCGCCGGAGCCGGCGTCGATCGCCTCGACGATCTTGCGCGCGATCAGCACGCCGCCGATCGGTTGGTAGCCGCCGCCCAAACCCTTTGCCACAACCTGCAAGTCCGGCGTTATCCCCTCCTGCTCCCAGGCGTGCATGGTGCCGGTGCGGCCCATGCCGCACATCACCTCGTCGAGGATCAGCAGCGCGCCGTGGCGGTCGCAAATCTCGCGCATGCGGCGGAAATAGCCGGGCAGGGCGGTAACGCAGCCGGTCGTGGCACCGACCACGGTCTCCGCCAGGAACGCCGCGACGGTGTCGGGGCCGAGGCGTTGGAATTCGGCTTCCAGTTCGGCGGCGAGACGATCGACGTACTGCGCGGCGCTCTCGCCTTCGTTCTGGAAGCGATACGCAAAACACGGCGACACCAGGCTGAACGCGGGCGACAGGATCGGTTCGTACAGTGCGCGGCGCATCAAATTGCCGCCCGCGGCGAGCGCGCCCAGCGTGTTGCCGTGGTAGCCCTGGCGGCGGGCGATGAAATGCACCCGCTGCGACTGGCCGATCTCCACAAAATACTGCCGCGCCAGCTTCAGCGACGCTTCGGTGCCTTCCGAACCGGAGGAACAAAAATAGGCGTGCGACAGACCGCCGGGCTCACCGTCGAGCACGATGTGCGCGAGGTCCTCGGCCGGCTGGCTGCTGAACGTGCCGGTGTGGGCGTAGGCCATGGTGGCGGCCTGGCGGCCGATGGCGTCGGCAATGCGGCGGTTGCCGTGGCCGAGGCAGGACACCGCCGCGCCGCCGGACGCGTCGATGATGCGGGTGCCGTCGGCGAGGTGCAGGTAGATGCCCTCGCCGCTGACGGCTACGGGGGGCTGGCCGCCGGAGCGGTGCAGGACGCGGGATTGGGTCATGGGGCGGATGGAGCCGTGTCGGGCGGGGGTTGGTCAAGTTGGGAAAGCAGAGTGCTGACCCCAACCCGGGCGGTTGGAGCCTCGGCACCGACGGCCTCGCGGTCGAGGCGTATCTCGCCGGATGGTCCGCTGCCGATCTGGCGGACATCGCGACGATCGTGTGGCCGTGGTTCGAAAGCGACAGCACGCGCGAATACAGCGAGGGCGCGTTCTGGCAGGCCGGCGCACAGAATTTCCTCGCCCTGGTCCGCGGCATGCTCGGCCGCACGGCCGCGTCGCTGCCGCTGGCCTGGTGGGACCCGATCGCGTTCTGGACGAACCCCGGCATCCTGATGATCCGCAACGAGATGCCGGCAACGTCGTTGTTTTCCGCACAGAACGCGGTCCGCGCGATGCCTCTCACGGCCGACAGCAATCCGCGCGGCGCGACCTGGGACGCCAACACCGGCCTGATTACCGCGGCGGGCGACAACAACCACCTGGACGCGACTGACAACCTGCGGCTGGGCCAGGTCTCGGCCGGCCCTATCGCGCGGGCGGTGCTGGCATCGGCGCTTGCCACCGGGCTTGACCCGGTGGGCGACAGCATCACCGCGATACCGCCCGGGGTGCCGAGCGTGGGACCGACGATCACGCACGCCTACCGGCAGAGCAACACGGTGATCATCGTCACCGTGTTGCACAACGCCCGCACCGACCTGATCGTGCCGCTGCAAGCGGTGAACGGGGTCGGCTGGGCGGTGATGGATGGCGGCAACGAGGCGATCCCGGGAACCGTCCGAACCGCGACGGCGTGCGCGCGCGTCGATGCGACACATCTCCAGGTGACACTTGGATCCGCGCTGACCTCGGCCAGCTCGGGTTGCCTGCTGTTCTATCCTTACGGCAACACCTGGATCTATCGTGGCAACGCAGTGACTGACAATTCCGCGTCGGTGGAGCGGCCGGCCGGTTGGGACATCGGCGCGGACCTCGGCAGCTTCTGGGATTGGAACCTGCCCGTGCAGGCGACCGACGCGCCGATTCAGCTCAGCGATAGCCCGACATAACCGGAGAGCCGCATGGCGGCTGACTGTCCCGTCGAGGCCGCGGTGCGCGAGCGCTCGCCGGTGGTGGAAACGCTGATGCTGACTGTCACCCGGCCGATGGAAAAGCTTGCGGTCACTGTTGAAACGCTGTAGGGTCGTTTCGAGGCCGCGATCTGGTATTGTAGGGCCGCCGAACAGGGTAACCGAGACGCTCAAATGAACCTCGCGTCCATGTACTTGAACGGTTGGGGTGTGCAGCAGGACTACGTCCAGGCGCACATGTGGGCCAGTCTGACCACCGCTCGCATCCTCGAACCCGAGACTGAAATGCGCAACTCCGCTTTGGCACAGCGGGAGCCAATTGCAGGTTTACAATGACGAGGAGAAGAGCGGATGCTCGGGTTCGGAACGTCGTCCCGCGATAAGGAGCTTATCGCCGAGATGCGAGGCATTCTTGAGTCCTATGCGCAAGAGTACGCGTACATAGCTCTTCAAGAGTTCAAAAGTGGCAAACGGAAATTCGACAAAGGGGAATTCCAGAGGATAATCGGCATAATCCACTATCTCCTTACGGCGCGGGTGAAAAACAAATACGGGCTTACTGTTGACCACTTCGAGCGCTTATTTAAGAAGGCGGTCATGGATTAGCGTATCGATCAACGGAACCGGGATCAGTATGGGCGCATAGGGCGTGCTGGCGGGAAGCGCCAGCTAAATGAGAAAGGGAAAGCCTATGAGCTTCTTCAAAAAAATGTTCGGCGGAACCAAACCATCTGGTTCAGCGGCCGACTCACGAAGCAGTCCAAAATCTGGAGTAACCGGAATAAAGCATTATGACTGTGAGAAATGTGGCGAAACAGGCCTAAGTTTCAGATTCGATTCGACTGCGTTCGAGCGGGGATATCAATGCGCGTGCGCGAAATGTGGATACGTTACTACCTTCCCTGCGTCGGTTTTTCGCGAAATTCTTGCCCGGCAAGGCGGACGGTACCTGCCTTAGCTCGCGCTGGGTAACTCCGCCTGCGCCACCACCGCCTTCCTCCCATCGAAGCACCGGCCCAGCAGCAGGGCACCCGTAACCGAGGTGATCGCGCCACCGGCTGCCGTGAGTCAAGGCTTGGCGCCCGCCTTCAACAATAGCGCTACCACTTCGCGGTGGCCTTGCTGGGTGGCCATGGTCAGCGCCGTCGCGCCGCCATGTTTCCTCCTGGCGTTGACATCGGCCCCTTTGGCGAGCAGCGCCTGCACCACATCGCGGTGGCCTTGCTGAGAGGCGATTATCAGCGCCGTCGCGTCGTTATTAGGGACATTAACATCGGCCCGGTTGTTGAGCAGTGCCTGCACCACATCGCGGTGGCCGTTATTGGAGGCCATAATCAGCGCCGTCGAGCCGTCGTTAAACTTGGCATTGACATCGGCCCCCTTGGCGAGCAGCGCTTGCACCACATCGCAGTTGCCGTTCTGGGAGGCGAGATGCAGCGCGGTCGCGCTGTCGCTCCTCCTGGCGCTGACATCGGCCCCTTTGGCGAGCAGCGCTTGCACCACATCGCGGTGACTGTTGGAGGCCGCCGCTATCAGCGCGGTCGCGCCGTTGTTCTTCTTGGCCTTAACGTCGGCCCCCTTGTTGAGCAGCGCCTGTACCACATCGTAGTGACCTTGCTCAGAGGCCGCCATCAGCGCCGTCGAGCCGTCATTAAGCTTGGCATTAACGTCGGCCCCCTGGGCGAGCAACGCCTGCACGATATCGCGGTGACCTCGCTGAGAGGCCGTTATCAGCGCCGTCGCGCCGCTGTTAAGCTGGGCATTAACCTCGGCATCTTTGGCGAGTAGCGCCTGGACTACATGGCGGTGGCCGGCGTTGGAGGCCGCGAGCAACGCCGTTGCGCCGTCGTTATCCTTGGCATTGACATTGGCCCCTTTGGCGAGCAACGCCTGCACCACATTGGGGTGGCCAGCCTCGGAGGCCGCTCGCAACGCGGTCAAGCCGTCGTCAAGCTTGGCATTAGCATCGACACCTTTGGCGAGCAGAGCCTCCACGGCAGCCGCATCGCCATCAATCGCTGCTTTGATCAAGTTCACCCCGGTTGCAGGCCGGCCGGCCGCCGTCGGCGGGACGCCGGGGTTACGACCGAAGATTTTCCCCAATAGAGCCATGCCGTCCCTCCATTCGCCATGCCACGCTACTTCTTCTCAGAAAACTGCCGCAGGCGTGGCCTGAGTCAAGAGCTACCCCAACCAGCCCAGCAACCGACCCTCGGGGCAGGCCGCAGCCACGCTGCGGCAGCAGTCCTCCACGGGTAACTTCTACATTTCGAGGTAGACAATGTTCGTCAAACCGGGACGCCGGCAGGATGATCCTGCCCTCCCCCTGATCGTGCGCGGGCCAAACAAGCGGCTGTTGTCGCCGCAGGGCGAGCATGTGCCCGAGATCACGTTCTGGCACCGCCGCGTCCGCGATGGCGACGTGGTCCTGGCCGAGCCGCCGGCCCCGCCTCAGCCTCGGCCGCCTGCGGCCGTCGCCGTGGTTCCACCGGTGGTCAACCACGCCGCGGCGCGTGCGGCGGCCGACGCTTTCGCGTGGCACCTACCGCCAGCCGCCGGCGAACCGATCCCGCCGGCTGCGGCCGAGCATGACGCTGTGGCGCCGCTTCCAACCCATGACGAACCCTCGGGTCAATCGCCCGAGGGCATGCCTTTGGCGGAGACCAAGCCGTGAGCGAGAGCCTCGCATTCAAGTATTTCCCGTGGCAGTACTGGCGGCCGTCCGGCGTCAACGCCGAGTTCGACCCCAGCCAAGCCAACACCGCGACGCAAAATGCGCGCGCGCTGCTGATCGGCCAGATCACCAGCTCCGGCACCGCGACCCCGAACATCGCGGTGCAGGCGTACAGCCAGACCCAGGTCAACGGGCTGTGCGGCCTGAACTCGATGCTGGCGCTGAAATATGCTGCCTACCGCTTGATGGACCCGTTCGGAGAGGTCTGGCTTGGGCCGCTGGCGGACGCGAGCGGCGGCACCGCTGCGACCGGGAACATCGGCTTCACCGGTCCGGCGACCGCCGCCGGCACGCTGCCGCTGTATTTGATGGGCGTGTCGATCCCGGTTGCTGTGAACAGCGGCGACACCGCGTCAACCATCGTGACCAACACCGTTGCCGCGATCGCGGCCTCGGTCGGTGTCGCATGCTCCGCGGCGGTTGACGGCACGCACGCCTACCAGGTCGATCTGACCGCGCTGCACAAGGGCCTCGCGCTCAACGACATCGACATCCGGTTCGCCTATCGCGGCGCACAGAATGGCGAGGTCATCCCGCCGGGCGTGGGCTACACGATCACGCCGTTTGCGAGCGGTGCGACCAACCCGACCTTGACCACGCTGCTGGCGAACCTGGGCGTCCAGCTCTTCGACTATATCGACCTGCCCTACACCGACACGACCAGCCTGAATGCGCTGGAGACATTCCTCTCCGACTCATCGGGCCGCTGGGCGGCGGAGACGATGCTGTACGGGCACATCTTCTCGGCCTATCGCGGCACCTTCAGCGCCCGGACGACCTTCGGGACCGGCCGCAACGACCAGCACGCCACCATCCTCGGCTTCTATGACAGCCCGACGCCGGCGTGGCTGGAGGCGTCCGACTGGTGCGCCGCGCATGTCATCCGGCTGCGGGTCAATCCGGCGCAGGGCCTCGCGACACAGGCGCTCAACCTGCTGCCGCCGCCGATCGCCTCCCAGGACCTGCCGGGGGAGCGCAACACCCTGCTGTTCGACGGGATGAGCACCTTCACGGTGGACGCGGCCGGGGTGTGCCGGATCGACCGCTCGATCACCACGTCACAGCCATCACACCGGCTTTGCCGCCGCCAGAACCTCATCGCGGAACCGGGCGGGAAGGGCGCGCGGCGATACAACGTCCACTTGGATTCCCAGCAGGTCGCGCAGCTTCCAGCGGATCGCGCCGACGTCGAACAATGTCATGCCATCCTCCGGATCCACCAGCAGATCGAGATCGCTCTCTTCAGTGTCTTCGCCGTACAGCACGGAGCCGAACACGCGCGGGTTATGCGCGCGATGTGCCGCGACGATCCGGCGGATCGCCTCGCGATGCTGGTCGAGAAGAGCGGAGGGTCGTATGGCTGCGGGTCCATCGCTGCGGCTGAGTATAGACCATCCGAGGTTCCGGGCGAAGCGGGGGCGAGCGCTCGCCGCGGTAGCATCATGAAGAACCTGGCACGTGTTCCAGGTTTCTGCTACACGGCCTCATGCCAACGGTCGCGCGGCTCAGGAACATCCGCGTAGCGCTATACGCCAACGACCATCCCCCGCCGCATGTGCATGCGCTCAGGCCGGGTGGTGCATGGGCACGGCTTGCCCTGAACTGTCCGGATGGTCCGGTGACATTGATCGACCAATCGGGGTTTCGCGTCGCGGAGATCACGGCAATCGGCGAAACAGTGGCGGCAGCGCTCGACGCGATCTGCGAGCAGTGGAGACGGTAATCATGGCTGAGTTCAAAGTGCCGACGCAGCGCGAGTTCGATGCCGCGACCCGCAGCGGCGAACGCCGGATGCGGCGATCGCTGCTGGCGGTCAGCGCGCGCTACGACCGCCGCAGCCAGCGCGTAATCATCGTGCTGAGCAACGGCACCATTGTCGGCTTCCCGTTGTCGGTCCTGCCGGGACTGGAACATGCGGCTCCGGACGATCTGCGCACGATCGAGGTGCAGGAAGCAGGCTACGGTCTGCATGTTGCGAAACTCGACGCGGACATTTCGGTGCCGCGCTTGCTCGAGGACCAACTCGGTTCCAATTCGATGCGGGTGGCGCAGGCACGCGCGGCGGCGTCCAGGGCGAACGGACGCATGGGCGGACGGCCACGCAAATCGAAGGCCGCCTGACAACTAACCCGCCAGCGACTCCCCCAGCCGATCCAGCAGGAACCCCGTGCCGTGCTCGCGCGATCCGGCATCCTCGTATCCGTCCAGGAACGCGCCTTGCTCCGTCACGACGATCCGCGTTCCTGTTCCGTTCGGCAGCAATTCGACCGTCGCCAGCGACACCGATAGCTTTCGCTCGTTCATATACATGTCGTAGGTATAGACCAGCCGCTTGTCGGCAATCACGTCGAAGTACAAAGCGTCGAACAGGGTGACGGTGCCGCTTTTCCAGCGGCCTTTCGCGCGCTCGCGGCCGCCGGGGCGCACGTCCATCGTCCGTTCCAGCTCCTGCCAATCGTCGCCGCCACCGAACCAGCGCGCTTTCGCCGCAAGGTCCGTCAGCGCGTGGAACACCGTGGCGGGCGCCGCGTCATACATGCGCTCGATCGTGAAGCTGTCGTGCACGACCGAGCGTTCCAACATCCGCGCCACCTCGCGCTCGAACTTGTCGAGCGTCGTGCGCCAGCCCTCCGGCGCGCCTTGCACCGCCCAGCGGAACGCATCGTTCGGAAGATCGTAACTCTGCCGCACCGTCATGCGCGTGCCGGCGCCATCGTCCTCGAACGTCACCGCGGTGTGCGCGACGAACATCAGCGTGTCGCCGTCGGTCACGTCGGTGGAGAACGCCAGCCGGTCCGGCGGCGCGACGTCGGTGAACGCGCCGCGGCACCAGTGCGTCTTGCCGTCCGGCGCGCGCATGCAGACGCGGAACACGCCGCCGACGCGGCAATCGATCTCCGCCTCCGGGACGGTGAATGTCTCCGGGCTGAACCAGCGTTTGATGTGCTCTGCCTTGCTCCATGCCCGGAACACCAGCGCGCGTGGTGCTGTGTAGCGGCGGGAGATGACCAGCGGCGCGGTGGTGGTGTTATCGGGCATCTTGCTCTCCTTCCTTTTTGAGTTCGTCCAGGTATTCGCCCAGCCGGTCGAGCCGCTGTTCCCACTCGCGGCGGCGGGCGTTGATCCAGCTCTCGACCCGCCCCAGCGCCTGAGGATCGAGCCGGCAGGTCCGCACCCGCCCGGCCTTCTGCGAACGGACCAGGCCAGAACCTTCCAGCACCGCGAGATGCTGCATCACCGCCGGCATCGACATGGCGAACGGCCGCGCCAGGTCGCTGACCGAGGCCGGCCCGCGCGCCAGGTGCTCCAGCATCGCCCGCCGGGTGGGGTCGGCGAGGGCCTGGAAGGCCAGGTCGAGCGGGGCCGATTGGTTAAGCATGGACTTTAGTATCAGCCGCCAGATACAAAAGCAATCCATTAAGTGTTCACGCGTGCGTGAAGCGCCACGCCCCCTCGAACGGCGCATCTCTTCTACGCCCACGCGGTGCTAACCTGCCGCCAAACAACGACCGGCATCGGGAGGCCGCCATGGCAATCCTGCTCGACCACACGATCGTCCCCGCGCACGACAATGAAACGTCCGCCAAATTCTTCGCCCATATCTTCGGTCTGGAATACGCCGGCCCGATGTCGCACTTCGCGCCGGTGAGGCTGAACGACACGCTGGTGCTGGACTTCGACACGTGCGCCGCATTCGAGCCGCACCACTACGCGTTCAGGGTCGCCGATGCGGAATTCGACGCGATCTTCCAGCGGGTGCAGCAGCGGCAAATCCCCTACGGCAGCGGCCCGAGATCACCCGACAACATGTCAATCAACCACCGGCAGGGCGGGCGCGGATTCTACTTCAAGGACCCGAACGGGCATCTGCTTGAAGTACTGACGGCCTGACAGCGTATGGACGATCTCGCTGACCTGCGGACCCCTGCGGCGTTGCCGGCGATCCTGGCGCGCACCGAGGCGCTCGGCTTCCCCATGCCGTCCGAGCCGCGGACGGGCGCGATGCTGCGCGTTCTGGCGGCCAGCAAGCCGGGCGGGCGGCTGCTGGAGCTCGGGACCGGCACTGGCCTCGCCACGGCGTGGCTGCTGGACGGCATGGATGGCGATGCCAGGCTCGTTACGGTCGATAGCGATCCGGCCGTGCAGGCGGTTGCGCGCGAGATGCTTGGCGACGACAAGCGGCTGGAGATCGTGACGCAGGACGCTGCACGCTTCCTAGCGGGCCAGACGGCGTCGTCGTTCGATCTCATCTTCGCCGACGCGATGCCCGGGAAGTACGAGCGGCTGGAGGAAGCCTTGGCGCTGGTGCGGCCTGGCGGGCTTTACGTGATCGATGACATGTTGCCGCAGTCGAACTGGCCCGAGGCACACGCGGCGAATGTCCCGCGGCTGCTGGCCGAACTGGCCGCGCACGCCGATCTTCATATCGTCAGCATGGCATGGAGCAGCGGCCTGGTGGTGGCGGTGCGTCACTGACGGCTGGGACGCCCGGTAACGGCCGGCGCGAACACGCCATCGCATTGCCGGTCGATCCGGTCGAGGAACCGTCACGCTCCGCCGCTGCCCGGAACGGCGGAGCGTCGAGGCGATCCAATCAGGCGACGACGACCTCCGCCGCCATCTCCTTGCCCTTCGTCTCCGGCCCCACCAGGACCGCGAGCGCAAAGCTGGACGCGGCGCCAATGGTTCCTACCAGCATCGGCACGACAAAGCCGAAGTGAAGGTTGGTGGCGACGAAGGCCAGGATCGGCGCTGTCAGGCCGCCCCAGACGGCGCCCTGATGGTAGCAGAAGCCAGCACCGGTGGCGCGCACCTCGGTCGGGAACCGCTCGTTCAGGTAGCTTGGCGCCTGGCTGGCAAAGCCGCCGCTGCCGAACGCGCCCTGCAGCACGAAGGCCCACCAGATGATCGTGAAGTTATGACTGAGCAAGTAGAGCGGTGCGAGCGGAATGGCGATCAATGCGGGCAGGATCTGCGCTGGCTTGCGGCCATAGCGGTCCGCCACCCAGCCCCAGCCCATGCTGGCAAGGAACACCACAAGGTTGGCGGCGACCCCGATCTCGCCAATCGAGGCGGGCGACAGCTTCAGGTCCACTTCCAGGTGCGTCGCGAACAACACGTTGATCGAGTAGTACAGCACGAAGCCGCTCGCGAGTACCCAGCAGGCGTTCAGCGTGTTGAGAAGCATGCCGCGCCGGAACAATGCAATGAGCGGAGCGTGGACCTCGCGCTTCTGGGCGCGCTGGTTCTCCCGGTTGGCGAGCCAGACCGCCGGCTCCTTGACGTAGGCGCGCACATAAAGGACCGCCAGGGCGGGAAGGACGCCGACCCACAGCATGCCGCGCCAGCCGATCGTGGTGTAGAACAAGCCGAAGATCGCGAACGACAACAGGAAGCCAAGGCCCCACGAGCCTTGCAACACGCCGGCCATTAAACCACGCGAGCGCTGCGGCCAGTGCTCCATTGCCAGCGCTGCACCGGCGGGCCATTCGGCGCCCATGAACAGGCCGAGCAATGCGCGAGCCCCGAACAGGAACGCGAAAGTCGGCGAGAATCCAGCAGCGAAGTTGCACAGCGAATAGCCGAGGATCGCGATCATCAGCGGCTTCTTGCGGCCGAACCGGTCGCCGATCCAGCCGGAGGCCGTGGCCCCCACCAGCCGCATCCACAGCGTGATGGTGAAGACGAAGGTGACCTCCGTCATCGAAACGCCGAATTCCTTGGCGATTGCCGCCATGATCAGCAGGAAGACCGTGAAGTCGAACGCGTCCAGCGTCCAGCCGAGCCATGCGGCGATGAAGGCGTACCATTGATCCCTGGTGGGTTCCCGCCACCACGGCATTTGCGCTGCTCCTGTAGCGGACCTCTCTGTTGCCATGTTCCAGTCTCCCTGCTTCGCGTGCGGATCGAGTCCATGCGCGTGTTTTCTTGGCGTTTGCGGTCTCCCGCGGCCTCGCACGTCCGAACGCCGATCTTCGATGCGCCCAAGACCGGATTGTTGAGACGTACGGGCGCAGGCTAGCACCGGGATTTGCCTGCGTTCGACTGGAATCTGAATGAAATTGAAGTGATCACTGAAAATATATGGTTGGATGCGCCGGTTTGCCAGAAGGTATGTGAGTCTTTACTGACAATATGCCCGAAATTTCCCGGCTTTACGTGTTGCTATATTGTAGGGTTTTCAGCGAGCAGGTGACGGGGTTTTACGCATTCCATGTCGGAAACGGGCTCGGCCAGGGACTCGCATTCAGCCAGGTGCGACCGGAACCAACGCGGAAATACCGCACGGCCGTCGCGTGGCGCTCCAGGCGTCAGCCTTATGCAGCGGCCCGAAGTCCTGACTCTTATGTCATGGCCGGGCTTGGCCCCGTGCGCATCGGGCTAAGGCGAAGAGCGGAGGCGCGTATGCTTTTGTGTCATGGCCATGACACGACGAGTCGATGTCTCCGCAACCTGATATTACTTCATCGCCGCACGGATCGCCGCGCGCACCGCTTCGGGCTGCGTCTCCACCGCGCGCAGCACCGCACGCAGCCGGCCGCGCAGTTCGTACACCTGGTCCAGCAGCGACAGCACCACCGGCATGGTGTCCTCGCCCACGTCCATGTCGCGGCGCAGGTCGTAAATCAGCCGCACGCGCGCCACGTCGATCTCGTGGAACACCCAGCCGGACTCGGCGCTGTCCGGCAGTATCCAGCCGCGCTCGATCCAGGCGGTCAGCTCGATCGCCGGAAGATCGGAGAACAGCGCGACGACAGCTTCGATCTGCATCATGCGTCCTCCAGTCCCGCGCGCGGATTGAATGGATGCCGCGGCGTCCAGGTCTTCAGGAACTCGGCCAGTTCGGGCTCCTCCGCCGGTGGCACGATGACGTGGAGCTGCACGTACTGGTGGCCCTCGCGGATGCCGCGCCCGCGCAGCCGCAGCCGCGTGCCGTTGCCTGAATTGGGCGGGATGGTCAGCTTCACCTTGCCCTTGATCGTCGGCACCTCCAGCGCGGCACCGAGCGCCGCCTCCTGCAACGTCACCGGCAGTTCGACGATGATGTCGTCGCCCTCGCGATGGAACAGGGGATGCGGGGTGACGGCGATCTCGATCAGCGCGTCGCCGGTCGGACCGCCGCCGAGGCCGGGCATGCCCTGGCCTTTCAACCGCAGGATCTGCCCGTCGCGCGCCCCGGCCGGGATGCGGACGTCCAGCGTGCGGCCGTCGGGCAGGGTAATGCGGCGGGTGGAGCCGTTGGCCGCCTCCATGAAGCTGACCGGCAGCGTGTATTGCGCGTCCCCACCGCGGGCAGAGAAGCCGCGGCCGCGCGTGGCGCCGGAGCCGAAGGGGCTGCCGCCGCCGAACGCGTGGGCGAAGATGTCTTCCAGGTCCTCGGGGTTGACGTTGCCGCGGTACTTCTGGTGGCCGCCGTCTTCGCCGAAGTCGCGATAGAACGGCCGCTCGGGCGGCACTTCGTTGCCGGAGGCGTCGATCTCGCCGCGGTCGAAGCGGGCGCGCTTGTCCTTGTCGCCCAGCACGTCGTAGGCGGCGCTGATCTCCTTGAACCGCTCCAACGCCTCCGGCTTGTCCGGATTGACGTCGGGATGGAAGCGCTTCGCCAGCTTGCGGTACGCCGAACGGATCGTTGCGTCGCTGTCGGTCTTCTGGACGCCGAGGGTTTCGTATGGGTCAGTCATTCCATCGATCAGTGATCAGGGGCCGGTAATCAGATAAGGTGCGAGGTGGCCTCGGACCAAGGGGGCCGGGGACGTGGCAAGGCAGAGAAAGTCTCGCCCGTTGCCGTTGCCGAAGCAGTGCGGGGACCCGTGCCCCCGATCCCGCCCGACTTCGTCCTGCCCGGTTCAGCGTCGCCGGGTCGGTCGCCGCGCGTCATCGCCGCGTCATGCCCGTGCCCTTGCCGCATCGCCCTGCATGCTCCTATCTCCCCTGAGAGCGACGGCGCGGAAGGGGAGCCCGCCGCTCGGCCAAAGCGGCCGACGGAGGGACAAGCATGACCGACGCACCAGGCTGGCCCGGCATTCCGCCGAGCTGGACCTCCAGCGCGAAAACCGGCCTGGGCACCGCGCTATCGCCCGTCAGCCGGGTCTGGTTCACCACCAGCCACGGTATTCTGAACGAGATCTATTACCCCCGCGTGGATCACGCCTGCACGCGCGACTTCGGCCTGATCGTCACGGATGGCCGGGGATCGGGTGAGCACGGCTTCTTCGCGGAAGAGAAGCGCGACTGCACCTCCACCATCGAGGCGATGGAAGACGGCGTCCCCGCCCTCCGCATGACCAACACCCACACCGGCGGCGGCTTTCGCATCACCAAGCGCGTCTTCACCCACCCGCGCCACGACACGCTGCTGCAGCAGATCGCGTTCGACCCGCTGCAAGGCGGCCCGTTTCGCGTGTTCTGCCTGCTCGCGCCGCACCTGGTGAACGGCGGTGCGCACAACACCGCCTGGATCGACACCTACAAGGGCGAGACCATGCTGTTCGCGTCCGGCGACGGCCAATGGCTGGCGTTGGGGGCGTCCGTGCCCTTCCTCGCCCAATCCGTCGGCTTCGTCGGCGCCAGCGACGGCTGGCAGCAACTCGAGCGCGACGGTCGCCTGACCGGCCTGTACGACCGTGCCGCCGACGGCAACGTGGCACTGACCGCGGAGCTGGATCTGTCCCACGGACCGATCGTGCTCGCGCTCGGTTTCGGCGCGAACGCCGCCGAAGCCGCGTTCCACCTGCGCGCCAGCCTGCTGTCGCCGCTCGACGCGGCGCTGGAGGGCTACGCGGCGAACTGGCGCACCTGGCAGGCCGGGCTGCGCTCGCTGGACCGGCGGGTGAACGGCCACAACACCTATCGTATCAGCACCGCGGTGCTGCGCGCGCACGAGGGGCATACCTTCCCCGGCGGGCTGATCGCCAGCCTGTCCATTCCCTGGGGCGCGACAAAGGGCGACGACGACCTGGGCGGCTATCACCTGGTCTGGCCGCGCGACCTGGTGCAGACCGCCGGCGGCTTCCTCGCCTGTGGCGCGCACGCCGAGGCGCTGCGCGTGCTGCGCTACCTGCGCGCGGTGCAGGAGCCGGATGGCGGTTGGCCGCAGAACTGCTGGCTGGACGGCACGGCGTACTGGAGCGGCCAGCAGCTCGACGAAAGCGCGTTCCCCATCCTGCTGGTGGAAATGGCGGCGCGGAACGGCGCGCTGAGCCTGCCGGATGCGCCGGAGTTCTGGCCGATGGTGCGCGCCGCGGCCGGCTTCATCGTGTGCAACGGCCCGATGACCCCCCAGGACCGTTGGGAGGAGGACGCCGGCTATACGCCCTTCACCCTCGCCGCGGAGATCGCCGCGCTGCTGGTCGCCGCGGACCTGGCCGAACACTGCGACGCGGAGGACATGGCCGGCTTCCTGCGCGATACCGCCGACGACTGGAACGAGCGGATCGAAAGCTGGATCTACGCCGCGGACACACCGTTGTGCCAGCAGTGCGGCGTCCGCGGGCACTACCTGCGCATCGTGCCGAGGGTGCCGGGGGAGGCCTCGGCGGCGCAGGATGCCTGGGTCGCATTGCGTAACCGCCCGCCCGGAGAAGACGCACTGCCGGCGACGGCGCTGGTCAGCGTGGACGCCCTGGCCCTGGTGCGATTCGGCCTGCGGGCGCCCGACGATCCGCGCATCCTGGGTACAGTACAGGTGATCGATGCGGTGCTGAAGGCGGAGCTGCCGCAAGGACCGTGCTGGTACCGCTACAACCAGGACGGCTATGGCGAGCAAGCCGACGGCTCGGGCTTCGAGGGCGTCGGCATCGGCCGGCCCTGGCCGCTGCTGGCCGGCGAGCGGGCGCACTACGAACTCGCCGCCGGCGCACGCGGGAAGGCGGAGACGCTGCTGGCCTCGATCGAGGCGCATGGCAGCGCCGGCATGATGCTGCCCGAGCAAGTATGGGACCGCGACCCGATCCCGGAGCGCGAGCTGTTCCCCGGCCAGCCGAGCGGTTCGGCAATGCCGCTGGTCTGGGCGCATGCAGAGCACGTGAAGCTGCTGCGCTCGCTGGCGGATGGCGCGGTGTTCGACATGCCGCCGCAGACCGTGCGCCGCTATCTGCGGGACAAGCGGACGCCGCGGTGCCTGTCATGGCGGCCGAATTGGCGGAGCCACACGATCCGTCCGGGCCGCGCGCTGCGCATCGATTTGCCTGAGGCGGCGGTGGTACGCTGGAACGCAAGTGGAACGGACAATTGGAGCGATCTGGAGACGCGCGACATCGGGCTCGGCGTGTATGTCGCGGAGCTGCCGACGGAGGGGCTGGCCGTCGGTACCACACTGACCTTCACCTGGCGCCGGCAACGCGACGGCGGCTGGGTCGGGGAGAATTTCACTGTGACCGTGCGGGAGTAGCGGGAGTGGCGGGACTCATGGGACGGACGACAGGAGTGACGGGAACGGCAGGAGTGGCAGGGTTGGCGCGGGTGGCGGGAGTGGCGGGAGTGACAGGGTTGGCGCGGGTGGCGCGGGTGGCGCGGGTGGCACGGGTGGCAGGGGTAGTCGGAGTACAGGGGCGGCAGGGGTGGCCAAGCTCCCCCCTCCCCTTGAGGGAGGGGTTGGGGGAGGGGTGCTTCCTCCCACGGACCACGCACGTAACGCACCCCTCCCCCTAACCCCCTCCCTCAAGGGGAGGGGGAGAGTCTGCGCGGTCCCGCCACTCAGCCAAACCGCCTCGTGAACCCGGCTCGCGCTGGCGTGCCATTCAGCCCTTCGAAAGCGCCGCCATCTGTCGTTCGGCCTTTATTCCGGCCCGCGTCCGGCGCATCATGCTGCATCGCAGCATTGTCCACGGCCTCGCCCCGGATGACGGGTCCGCCAGGACAGACAGAAGGGACCCCCGATGCACTACATCGACGTCGGCGGCTTGCGCATCGCCCGAGACCTGCACGACTTCGTCAACAACGAAGCCATTCCCGGCACTGGCATTGTCCCGGCCGCTTTCTGGGCGGGCTTCGGCGCGCTGGTGCGCGAGCTGGCACCCCGCAATCGCGCTCTGCTTCGGCGTCGCGAGACCCTGCAGCGGCAGATCGACGAGTGGCACCTCGCCCACCGCGGCCGCCCGATCGACGAAACCGCCTACATGGGGTTCCTGCGCGACATCGGCTATCTGCAGCCTGAGCCGGCGGACTTCACCATCGCCACCGCGAACGTCGATGCCGAGATCGCAGTGATTGCCGGTCCGCAGCTCGTCGTGCCGGTGACCAACGCCCGCTACGCGCTGAACGCGGCAAACGCGCGCTGGGGGAGCCTGTACGACGCGCTCTACGGCACCGACGTCATCGCCGACGAAGGCGACGCCGCCCGCGGCGCGACTTTCAACTGGCATCGGGCCGCCCTGGTGATCGCTCGTGCGCGCGCGGTGCTCGACCAGGCGGCGCCGCTGGAAACCGGCAGCCACGCCGACGCGGCGTCCTATGCGCTGGATGGTGCTGCGCTGGCCGTCACGTTGCGCGACGGCACGCGCACGGCGCTGTGCCGGCCGCAGCAATTCGTCGGCTATCGCGGCGACGCGGCCGGCCTGTCGGCGGTGCTGCTGCGGCACAACGGCCTGCACCTGGAGATCCACTTCGACCGCAAGCGCCGGATCGGCCAGATCGATCACGCCGGTGTCGCCGACGTGCTGGTGGAGGCAGCGATCACCACCATCCAGGACCTCGAGGACTCGATCGCCGCGGTGGACGCCGAGGACAAGGTCGCCGCGTACCGCAACTGGCTCGGCCTGATGAAGGGCACGCTGGAGGACACGTTCGAGAAAAGCGGCAAGCCGATGACGCGGCGGCTGCACACCGACCGGCATTACCAGAAGCCCGGCGGCGGCACGCTGTGGCTGTCGGGCCGGAGCCTGATGCTGATCCGCAACGTCGGCCATCATATGTACACCGACGCCGTGCTCGACCACGACGGCAATGAAACGCCGGAGGGTCTGCTGGATGCTGCGGTGACGTCGCTGATTGCGCTGCACGATCTGAACGGCAGCGGCCCGCTGCGCAACAGCCGCGCGGGTTCCGTCTATATCGTCAAGCCGAAGATGCACGGCGCCGAGGAGGTTTCGTTCACCGACACGATCTTTGCCCGCGTGGAACAAATGCTGGGGCTGCGGCGCAACACGCTGAAGCTGGGCATCATGGATGAGGAGCGGCGAACCTCCGCCAATCTGAAAGCCTGCATCGCCGCGGCGGAGGAACGTGTGGTGTTCATCAACACCGGCTTCCTCGACCGCACCGGCGACGAGATCCACACCTCGATGGAAGCCGGACCGATGATCCGCAAGGCGGAGATGAAACACACGCCGTGGATCAAGGCGTATGAGGATCAGAACGTCGATATCGGCCTGCAATGCGGCCTGCGCGGCAAGGCGCAGATCGGCAAGGGCATGTGGGCGGCGCCCGACCGGATGGCGGACATGCTGGCACAGAAGATCGGCCACCCGAAGGCGGGCGCGAACACTGCGTGGGTGCCCTCGCCGACTGCCGCGACCTTGCACGCGTTGCACTATCACCAGGTCGATGTAGCGGAACGGCAGGCGGAGCTGGCGTCGCGCCCGCGGGCTTCGCTGTGCGACCTGCTGACCGTGCCGCTGGCCGACCGGCCGAACTGGTCGCCGGACGATGTGCAGCAGGAGCTGGACAACAACTGCCAGGGCATTCTGGGCTACGTCGTGCGATGGATCGACCAGGGTGTGGGGTGCTCCAAGGTACCGGACATCCACGATGTCGGGCTGATGGAGGATCGCGCGACCTTGCGCATTTCCAGCCAACATATTGCGAATTGGTTGCACCACGGCATTGTTTCCAAAGCGCAGGTGCAGGCGACAATGCAGCGGATGGCGGAAGTGGTGGATCGGCAGAATGCGGATGATCCGCTGTACAAGCCGATGGCGCCGTCATTCGACGGCGTGGCGTTCAAGGCGGCCTGTGACCTGGTGTTAAAGGGGCGTGAACAGCCGAATGGATATACGGAGTTTGTGTTGCATGCGCGACGGCGGGAGGCGAAGGCCGTGGGGTGAACCTGGGTCAGCAATGTTGCCCGATGTTGAAAATTGGCACTGTTGAAAATTATCACTTGTCGTTGGTACAAAACGGTTATATCGTTGTTTGAAACAGGCGGCCGGGTGCCGGCGAAGTGCGGGGTCCGGATGGGGGTAGTTGCCGTTCCCGAAAGGTGATCCGCGGGACGGCACGATCGGGGGGTAGTCATGCAGCACGTCAACGTGCGCCAACGCCGTGCCGACCGTACAGGTTTTCGCCAGGCATCGCTGCTTGCCCCGCTCTGCGTGCTCGGCGCGATGCTGCCAGGTGCGGCAAAGGCCGATCTCGTTTACTATATCAACAACGGCTATCATTACCAGCAAACGCCATTCTATTGCGGCGAAGGCGCGATGGAAATGATGCTGGATGCTCCGGCAGTCACCAGCTTGAACGCGGGCGTGACCAACGGATTGCTTGTCGCGGCGGCGAACAATATTCCCATCGTCAACGGCGCCAATCAGACGATTTTTGTGAATGGCAGCTTCGGGTTCGTGAACGACCTGACCGGCGATACCGCGCTGCAGAACCAACTTTACACCGAGGTGTGGGGCGGTCTCACGCCGCGCGCCTACGCCACCAGCACGGGTACCCCGCCAATAGCGGTCGCCGCCGTGATGAACTTCAACGACGGTCTGGTGCATAACTACGTCAACTATAACCTTCCGGCCACGCTCGCCTACGGCGACCTCGCGAGCCGCACCATTGCCTCGGCAATCGTCAACTACGGCGTACCCGCGACCGTCGCGGTGGAGCATGGCGCGCACTGGATCGACGTGAACGGCGTGACCACGACCAATACGCCAACGCGCAACGGCAACTACGCGATTACCGGATTCTATGTGCGCGACCCGTGGACCGGTCTGGCATTTGCGAATCCGGGCCTCGCCGCGGCGGCAGGATACGGCCTCGGCTTCAACACGTGGCTGCGCTACGGGGTGGACAATCTCGGCGGCGGCAATTTTCGCCTGGCGCCGTGGTTCCAGTACTTCAACCCGACGGGGCCCGGCGGCCTGCCGCGCAATTCGTACTCCTTCATCGTTGAGCCACAGGGACCGGAGGCGCTGGATACCTCCGACCCGAACACCGGACCCGGGTTCGACAGCGGCGTACCCGTCGCCAGCATATTGGGAACGCCGCTCAGTGCCGGGCAGGCGTTCACCGACGCGGTGTCCGACCTGTCCGGCGACCCCGACCTCAGTGGCGATCTGTCCGGCGGCAGCTTCGACAGCGGCGACGAAATGGACATCACTCTGCAAGGCGATAGCGGCGACGGCGACAGCGACTGGCTGGTTCCTTACGACGGCGCGGGCGGCAGCAACGACGTAACGGGCGCGGCGCTGATCGACGCCGATACTGGCCTGATCGACGAAGCCACCTGGTTTGACGGCACGGATGGCATCAACGACGTATCGCTGTCGCAGATCGATGCCTGGGCGTTGGACCAGCAGTACGGCCTGCTGCCGGAGGACAATCTGAGCGACGTCGTTCCCGAGCCCGGATCGCTGCTGTTGCTGCTGCCTGGTGCCGCGGCCCTGCTGGCGACCCGCCGCCG
Organism: Acetobacteraceae bacterium; assembly: GCA_036489395.1. Classification (GTDB taxonomy): domain Bacteria; phylum Pseudomonadota; class Alphaproteobacteria; order Acetobacterales; family Acetobacteraceae; genus JASHVB01. The sequence continues at coordinate 25,110 of DASXFW010000159.1, forward strand.
CCGCAAGCCGGCCTGATCGCACGCGCCATGCCGCCTGATCGATGCTAGGCTCCGCGTCATAACGACGCGGGAGGCGACGGTGCACGACGAACTTCTACTGGTCGGCAGCATGCCGCTCGATACGGTAGAGCATGTGTTCCGGGTGTTTGGTGCGAAACTCGGCGCGTATCTGCGGTACCTGCCGGACGGCGAGGTTGGCGAGCGGCGTTACTGGATCGACGGCATCGCCTATCGCGTGCTGAACGGCCATCCCGAGATCGAAACGCTGCGTTATCCCGCCCCCGACACGGACGGCGTCGAGAGTTGGCGTCCATTGGGCGTGCACGATCAGTTCCAGTTCCGCGTGAAGCCCGGCGTTGCGCGCGTGCGCTTCGGCGATCCCGGCTGGCGGCTGGGCTATACGCGCGATGCGGTGAATTCGTATTTCGTATTCCGCACGCTGAAGCAGCAGGGCGTGATCCCTGACCATGTGCGCTTTCAGGTGTGCATGCCGCTGACCTACAGCGCGGTGACCTCGTTCTTCCCCGATCCCGACGATCATGCGCGCATCGTGCCGGGCTTCACGGCCGCGCTGCGTGCCGAGGTGGCCAAGATGGTCGAGCTCATTCCGCCCGCCGATCTCGCCATTCAATGGGACCTGGCGATCGAGCATCGTTACATCGACGCGAAGCAGGCGCAGCAAGGTGTCGAGGCGGCGCAGCACGAAGCCACGCGGCTGCTGCAGCCGGCACACGAGATTGCGTCGGCCATTCCGGATACGGTGGCGCTCGGCTACCACGCGTGCTTCGGCACGCTGGCAGGCTGGCCGTCGCGCCGGCCCGATGATCTCACCAGCGCCGTCACGTTGCTCAACGCCGCGGTGGATGCGACACCGCGGCGGGTCGATTTCCTGCATCTCCCGACGCTGGGTTCGGCGGATGACGCGTTCTTCGCTCCGTTGCGCACGCTGAAGACTGGCGACGCGCGCGTGTATCTCGGCGCGATCCATCACATGCATGGCGCGGCGGGATTGCGCGGGCAGGTTGAGGCGGCGCGGAAATCTTTGCCGGAATTTGGCCTTGCGGCACCGTGCGGTTTCGGACGCGCACCGGAACGTCCTGGCCGGCTGCTGTCCGACGAAGGCGCGGTTGTGCCGGCGGACTATGTCGATATCATCCTGCGCGATCATCTCGCGGCGGCGGCGTTGGCGTAGCCGCTCCGGCACCGCGGGAGAGTTTCGGGGAGACGTCAGGATGTTCGAAGGCTTCATCAGTACCGAGATCCAGACCAGCGGCGCGCGCATCCACCTGCGCCACGGCGGCGACGGCCCGCCGCTGCTGCTGCTGCACGGCAATCCGCTGACGCATGTGTCGTGGCACGCTGTCGCGAACCGGCTGGCGAAACACTTCCACGTCGTGTGTCCCGACCTGCGCGGCTACGGCGACAGCGTTGGCCCGGAAGACGGCGGCGAGAACCACATCAACTACTCCTTCCGCGCGATGGCGCAGGACCAGGTCGAGGTGATGGAGCAACTCGGCTACCGCCAGTTCAGCGTCGCGGGCCATGACCGAGGTGCACGCACCACGGCACGCATGTGCCTGGACCATCCGGACCGCGTGAAGCGCGCGTCGCTGGTCGATATCCTGCCGAACCATCACATCTGGACCCACACCTCCAAACAATGGGCCACAAAATCCTGGCACTGGCTGTTCATGATCCAGCCCTACGACATGCCGGAGCGCATGATGGCCGGCGTGCCCGCTGCTTATTTCATGGAAAAGAAACTGTCGAAGCCCGGCATCGGCCTGGGGTTCATGCATCCCGATGCGTTTGCCGAATACGTGCGCTGCTTCAATTGGAAGACGATCCGCGGTTCGTGCGAGGACTATCGCGCCTGCGCGAGCTGCGATTTCGACATGGACACAGCGGACTTCAACGCCGGTCGCAAGATCGAAACCCCGTTGCTGGTGACCTGGGGGGCGCGGAGCCATACCGGCACGGTGCATGGCGACGTGCTGTCGGTGTGGCAGGACTATGCGACGAACGCGACGGGTGGACCGATCGACTGTGGCCATTACGTGCCGGAGGAAGCACCGGACGCGGTGTTCGACATGTTCCTGCCGTTCTTCCGGGAATAAGCCGCGCCGCTCTTCTTCCCCCTCCCCTTGAGGGAGGGGGTTAGGGGGAGGGGTGCGTACATCCAAGGTCCGGCGGCTGTAGGCACCAAAGAGTTGGAGTTGCGGGTCAACAAGGAGGGTGCGTACATCCAAGGTCCGGCGGCTGTAGGCACCCCTCCCCCTAACCCCCTCCCTCAAGGGGAGGGGGGAATACC